>NZ_JAPEPI010000002.1:311415-622831 GCF_026340305.1 Streptomyces sp. NBC_01381
CTGATCGCCCCGGCGCGGCGGCTGGCCGCGGGCACATGGGCGGCGGTCACCTTCACGACGGTCGTCGCAGCGCCGACCACGGCGACGGCGGCGCCCGCGCCCAGCGCGGTGGAGGCGCCGGTGCCGAGCGCGAGGTCGGCCACACAGGCCCCCACGGCGGCAACCACCGCCACCAGCAGGGGAGTTCCGGCCCCTTCCTTGGCGTACCGCTGTCCGAAGGAGACCTGTCCGGCCGCCGCCTCGTCGAGGGCCTGCGTGAGCGCGGCGTACTCCTCGGCAGCGGTCTGCTCCATGGCGTCGAGCGCGCCGCGCGCCCGCGAAAGCAGCACGGCTCCGTCGGTACGGCCGCCGGAGCGCCGCACCTCCTCCTCCACCGCCCGTACCAACAGCCGCTCGGCTTCAGCCCGATGGCTGTCCCGCATATGGGTCCCCCTCCGAGAGCAACAGTCGCCTGGAGTCACAAGTGTCCTGCGTACGGCCGCCTGATGCGAGGGAGTCGGCGGATCACGTAGGGGATCACAGGAGTGATCACGTGGGCCAGTCCCCGGATCGGGGGCCCGCGTGAGCGAGGATGGAGCCATGCCGAACCGACTGGCCCATGAGACGTCCCCCTACCTCCTCCAGCATGCCGACAACCCGGTCGACTGGTGGCCGTGGTCGGACGCGGCCTTCGAGCAGGCGCGCGAGCGCGGCGTTCCGGTGCTGCTCAGCGTCGGCTACAGCAGCTGCCACTGGTGCCACGTCATGGCCCACGAGTCCTTCGAGGACGCCGGCACGGCCGAGTTCCTGAACGAGCACTTCGTGAACATCAAGGTCGACCGCGAGGAGCGGCCCGACATCGACGCCGTCTACATGGAGGCGGTGCAGGCCGCGACGGGCCAGGGCGGCTGGCCCATGACGGTCTTCCTGACCCCCGACGCCGAGCCCTTCTACTTCGGTACGTACTTCCCGCCCGAGCCGCGGCACGGCATGCCGTCCTTCCAGCAGGTCGCCGACGGGGTCCGGCGGGCGTGGGCGGACCGGCGCGACGAGGTCGCCGAGGTCGCGGGGAAGATCGTGCGGGACCTGTCGGAGCGTCAGCTGGCGTTCGGCGCCGATGAGCTGCCCGGCGAGGAGGAGCTCAGCCAGGCGCTGCTCGGTCTGACGCGGGACTACGACGCGACGCGGGGCGGCTTCGGCGGCGCGCCGAAGTTCCCGCCGTCCATGGTCGTCGAGTTCCTGCTGCGGCACTACGCCCGCACGGGCGGGGAGGGCGCCCTGCAGATGGCCGCCGACACCTGCGAGCGGATGGCGCGCGGCGGCATCTACGACCAGCTGGGCGGCGGTTTCGCCCGCTACTCCGTGGACCGCGACTGGGTGGTGCCCCACTTCGAGAAGATGCTGTACGACAACGCCCTGTTGTGCCGTGTGTACGCCCACCTGTGGCGGACCACGGGGTCCGGTCTCGCCCGGCGGGTGGCCCTGGAGACGGCGGACTTCATGGTGCGCGAACTGCGCACGAACGAGGGCGGGTTCGCGTCGGCGCTGGACGCGGACAGCGAGGACCCGGTGACGGGGAAGCATGTCGAGGGCGCGTACTACGTATGGACGCCGGAGCAGCTGCGCGAGGTGCTCGGCGATGCGGACGCGGAGCTCGCCGCCGTGCACTTCGGGGTGACGGAGGAAGGGACCTTCGAGGAGGGGGCGTCCGTCCTTCAACTCCCGCAGGACGACGGGGTACTTGCCGACTCGGAGCGGCTCGCGTCGATCCGGGAGCGGCTGCTCGCGGCGCGCGGCGAGCGGCTCGCGCCGGGCCGTGACGACAAGGTGGTCGCCGCCTGGAACGGGCTCGCGATCGCCGCGCTCGCCGAGGTGGGCGCGTACTTCGAGCGGCCGGACCTGGTGGCGGCGGCGGTGGCGGCCGGGGATCTGCTGGTGCGGGTGCACATGGACGACCGGGCGCGGCTGTCCCGTACCTCGAAGGACGGGCGCGTGGGCGCCAACGCGGGGGTCTTGGAGGACTACGCGGACGTCGCCGAGGGGTTCTTGGCTCTGGCCTCGGTGACGGGGGAGGGGGTGTGGCTGGAGTTCGCGGGCTTCCTGCTCGACCACGTGCTCGGCCAGTTCTTCGACGCGGATTCGGGGACGCTGTACGACACGGCGGTGGACGCGGAGCGGCTGATCCGGCGGCCGCAGGACCCCACGGACAACGCGGTGCCGTCCGGGTGGACGGCGGCGGCCGGTGCGCTGCTCTCGTACGCGGCGCAGACCGGGGCGGAGCCGCATCGGGCGGCGGCGGAGCGGGCGCTGGGGGTGGTGAAGGGGCTCGGGCCGCGGGCCCCGCGGTTCATCGGGCATGGCCTTGCGGTGGCCGAGGCGGTGCTTGACGGGCCGCGGGAGGTGGCGGTGGTGGGGCCGGTGGGCGGCGAGCTGCACCGCACCGCGCTGCTGGGGGCTGCGCCGGGGGCGGTGGTGGCGGCGGGCCCCGCCGAGGGCTCGGAGCTTCCGTTGCTTGCGGGGCGTGGGTTGATGGGTGGGCTTCCGGCGGCGTACGTCTGCCGGCGGTTCGTCTGCGACGCGCCTACCACTGACGTGGAGGAACTGGCGGCGAAGCTGTCGGGCTGAGGCTCTTCCGGCTGCGCCGGCCGCGAGGTGGCCGCAGATCACCGCCTTCGGCGAGTTCGTCCTCAAACGCCGGACGGGCTGAATTGCCTGCGGCCGGGCATGAAGACCACAGGCAGGGCGGGCGGGCAACTGCCGGGTGATCGGGTGGGTGGGCGGGAAAGATTCGCCGCGAAGCGGCGGTCTAGTTCGCGTCCGCCTGACCGCCGGGGGCGAACTCCGCCAGCGCCCCCGCCACGATCCGCTCCAGGCGGTCGTGGTGGGCGCCCCGCCAGTACACCCGGTCGCACTCCACGCACTGGGCGAAGACGTCGTACGTCCCCCGCGTACCACCCTCCAGGAGATCCGCGACCTCCTCCTTCGACGCCGCCCGCAGCGAGCCATTGCAGGCCGTGCACCGCGTCCACGGGTGCAGCGCGGGGGCGAACCGGCCCAGGACGTCGCGGAGTTGTTCGTCCGGACCGTCGCTGTAGACGTACGCCCCTGCCCACAGCTCGCGGCGGCGCAGCAGGCCCCGGTCGCGGCTCAGCAGGACGCGGCGCTCGGCGGCCGAGCGCGCCGCAAGCGCCGGATCGCCGATGTCCGTGCTCTCGTACGCCGCGTCGACGCCGAGCAGCCGCAACCGCCGCGCCAGCGTGCCGAGATGGACGTCGAGGAGGAAGCGCAGCGGGGCCCCGGGGACGGGCTGGGGGCGCGGGACGGTGCGGACCGAGACCGTCTCGCCCGCCGCGGGGATGTGCGAGGCGGGGACCTCCGCACCGTCGACCACCAGCGCGCCCACCTCCGTCAGCGGGACGCCGAGCGACTCGACGACGTGCCCGAGCGTGGACGCGCCGTCGGTAACGGCCTTGCTGGGGCCGTTCCTTCGCTCGTGCGGGACGAACATCCCCAGTTCAGGGGCGAAGTCGATAAGGATCTCCGGACCGTTCATGAGGTCAGGATGGCACGGCGGGTCAGTCCGCCTCGGGGGATTTTCCACCGCCCGACGCGGCGTCAGACGCGGCGAAGCCGTACGACAGCATGTCCAGCGTGCGGTCCACCAGTTGACCCAGGTCGTCGCGGTGGTCGTGCTCCGCCCAGTACGCCGTCGCCTCCGTCAGCGCCCCGATCAGGCCCATGGAGAAGACCCGCACCTCAAGATCGTCCGCGTCGCGCCCGGTCCGATCCGCGATCACCCGGCACAGCATGCGGCCGGTGACCGACATGCTCTCCAGCATCCGGGAACGTACCGCGGGGACTTCGATCATCAGGCGGGTGCGAAGCCGCGACACCTCCGGCTCCTCCGCAAAGCCGAGACCGACCGCCTTGCGCAGCACATGCCGCAGCGACTCCGCGATCGGCTCGTCGGCGGGGCGGGCCCGCAGTTCGTCCTCCAGGAGCGGGTCGTACTCGTCGGTGAGGACGATGTCCTCCTTGGTGGGGAAGTAGCGGAAGACCGTGGAGGGGGAGACCTCCGCCGCGTCCGCGATCTGCTCGACCGTCGTCGCCTCGTACCCCTGCTCGCGGATCAGCCGGTACGTCGCCTCACGGATCGCGATGCGGGTCTTGAGCTTCTTCCGCTCGCGAAGCCCCAGCTGGGCGGCGTGTTGCGAAGCGGTGGTGCGTACGGCCGTCATGACGTTCATTGTCGGGCATCCGCGGGCCGCGGGGCCATGTCGGCGGCATCGGCAGGCTCCGGGGTCCGCAGCAGCGCGGCCACCAGGAGCGCCGTCACCAGGGCTGCCACGCCGCTGACCCAGAGGACGATGCCCATTCCGGTCACGTACGCGGAGTCGGCGGATTCGACGAGCCCCGGCAGCCCGAGCCGGTCGGCGATCGCGTGGGCGGCCACCACCGAATCGCCCGCGGTGTCCGCCGCCCCCGCCGGCAGCGACCCGGTGTCGATCCTGTCGACGTACACACCGGACAGCAGCGAACCGAGCAGCGCGATGCCGATCGCGCCGCCGACCTGCCGCACGGTCATCAGGAGCCCGGTGCCCGAGCCCGCGCGCTCGACCGGCAGCGCACCGAGCGCCGAATCCATGGCCGGTACGACGGCGAAGCCGAAGCCGACCCCGGCGACGGACAGCCACAGCGCGGTGAAGCCGTAGCCGGAGTCGACCGTCGTACGGCTGCCGAGCATCGCCGCGAACGCCAGGACGACGAGCCCGCCGCTGATCACCGCCCGCGGCCCGAAGCGGCGTACGACGGGTTCGGCGCCTCGCGCGGCGACCAGCAGGCCGCCCATCAGCGGCAGCATCCGAAGCCCGGTGCCGAACGCGTCGTGGCCGAGCACCGCCTGCAGATACGGCGGGAGGACGAACATCAGGCCGGACAGGACGAACATGACGAGCGTCGCCGCGATGGTGTTGAGGAGGAAGCCGCGGTTGCCGAGCAGGGACATGTCCAGCATCGGCCGGCTCAGGCGCCGCTCCCGCAGGACCAGTGCGGCGAGCAGCAGCGCCGCGCCGCCCAGCATTCCGAGCACCAGCGGGTCGCCCCAGCCGCGGACCGGCGCCTCGATGATCCCGTAGATCAGCGCGCCGAGACCGGCCGCGGTGAGGGCGGTCGACACGACGTCCACCTTGGGGGAGGCCGGGTCGGTGGTCTCGGGGAGCAGGAAGGCGCAGGCGGTGATCCCGATGGCCACCATCGGGATGTTGATCAGGAAGATCGAGCCCCACCAGAAGTGGTCGAGCAGCCAGCCGCCGACGATCGGGCCGAGCGGCGCGCCGAGCGCGGAGGCGGCCGAGACGATGCCGATGGCCTTGGTCCGCTCGCCGGGAGCGAAGAGCGCGGGCAGCACGGCCAGGGCGAGCGGCATGACGAGCGCGCCGCCCACGCCCATGACTGCGCGGGCAACGACGACGAGGGAGACGTCGTCGGCGAGGGTGCCGATGAGGGAGCCCGCCAGGAAGATCCCAAGGCCGGTGATCAGCATGCGGCGGCGGCCGAAGCGGTCGCCGAGCAACCCGGCCGGAAGCATCAGGGCGGCGAAGACGACGACGTACGCATCCGCCATCCACTGCTGCTCGCCGGTGCTCGCGCCGAGCTGACCGGCCATCGTCGGCAGCGCGACATTGAGGATCGTCATGTCGAAGCCGAGCACCAGCATGCTCGCGACCAGGGCGGCAAGCGCCCACCAACGGCGGGGGTCCTGCCGGTCCGCGGCAGGCTTGATAGTGACAGTGGCCATGAAATGAGAGTAACTCCCAAAAGGAGGTCACCGTCAAGACATGCGAATGGCCGCGGCTCGAAAGCCGCGGCCATGAAGGGGGAGGGGGTGAGGGCTATCCGTGCTGGTACGCCACCAGCGAGATGCCGACGTAGTGCACCGCGAACGCGGCCAGCGTCAGCGAGTGGAAGACCTCGTGGAAGCCGAAGAAGCGGGGCGAGGGGTTGGGGCGCTTGATGCCGTAGATGACGCCGCCCGCGCTGTAGAGCAGCCCGCCGACGATCACCAGGACGAGCACGGCGATGCCGCCCGTGCGCATGAAGTCCGGCAGGAAGAAGACCGCGGCCCAGCCCATCGCGATGTAGCACGGCGTGTAGAGCCAGCGCGGGGCGCCGACCCAGAACACCCGGAAGGCGATGCCCGCGACGGCCGCGCCCCAGATGCCCCAGAGCAGCCACTGCCCCTTCGCCTCGGGGAGCAGCAGCATCGTCAGCGGTGTGTACGTGCCCGCGATGATCAGGAAGATGTTGGAGTGGTCGAGCCTGCGCAGGATGCCGTCCGCACGCGGGCCCCAGTTGCCCCGGTGGTAGAGCGCGCTCACTCCGAAGAGCAGGCAGGCGGTCAGGGCGAAGATGCCGCAGGCGATCCGGCCGCGGGTGGAGTCCGCCAGGGCGGTGAGCACCAGGCCGGCGACGACCACTGCGGGGAACATGCCGGCGTGCAGCCAGCCGCGCATCTTCGGCTTCGCCGGGAGCGGCTGGGTGGGCGCGGACGAATCGGGGCTTGTGGCCGGGGAGTTCGTGATCGCGTCGGGGACGGGTGCGGTCATGACGGGCATCGTACCTACGCAACCGTAAGTTACACATCAACCGGGGCGGGCCCGATGTCCACAAGTGGCGATGGTCACGGCGATACCCGAGCGTACAAGGGACGGATCCGCGCGCGGAAGCCCTGTCCTGTGAGTGGCGATGCTCACGCCGCTCAGGTGTGAGGCACTCTGGACATATGCGCGGAAGCGTCGGATGATCAAATGAGTGCGGTCGGCACCGGATGAGCGCCAGAGGGATCAACACGTGAAGCGTCCGGGTCGCAGCCCCCACGGGGCAACAAACCTAAAACCCCTCATATAGGAGCAATCGTGGCGCGCGACATCGCGGCTCCCCTTTCCGTGGACACCGTTCCCACCAACCACCAGGAGCTCGTCTCCTGGGTGAACGAGATCGCCGAGCTGACGCAGCCGGACCGTGTGGTCTGGTGCGACGGCTCCGAGGCCGAGTACGAGCGTCTGTGCGAGGAGCTCGTCGCCAAGGGCACGTTCAAGAAGCTCGACCCGATCAAGCGCCCGAACTCGTACTACGCGGCTTCCGACCCGACCGACGTCGCGCGCGTCGAGGACCGCACCTTCATCTGCTCCGAGAAGGAAGAGGACGCGGGCCCGACCAACCACTGGAAGGACCCCGCCGAGATGCGGGAGATCTTCGCGGGGGAGAAGGGTGTCTTCCGCGGCTCCATGCGCGGCCGCACCATGTACGTCGTGCCCTTCTGCATGGGCCCGGTCGGCTCGCCGCTGTCCGCGATCGGCGTCGAGATCACCGACTCCGCGTACGTCGCCGTCTCCATGCGCACCATGACCCGCATGGGCCAGCCGGTCCTGGACGAGCTCGGCTCCGACGGCTTCTTCGTGAAGGCCGTCCACACGCTCGGCGCCCCGCTGGCCGACGGCGAGGCCGACGTGCCCTGGCCCTGCAACTCCACCAAGTACATCTCGCACTTCCCCGAGGACCGCGAGATCTGGTCGTACGGCTCGGGCTACGGCGGCAACGCCCTGCTCGGCAAGAAGTGCTACGCCCTGCGCATCGCCTCCGTCATGGCGCGCGACGAGGGCTGGCTGGCCGAGCACATGCTGATCCTGAAGCTCACGCCCCCGCAGGGCGAGAGCAAGTACGTCGCGGCCGCCTTCCCCTCCGCCTGCGGCAAGACGAACCTCGCCATGCTGGAGCCGACCGTCCGCGGCTGGACCGTCGAGACCATCGGCGACGACATCGCCTGGATGCGCTTCGGCGAGGACGGCCGTCTGTACGCGATCAACCCCGAGGCCGGCTTCTTCGGCGTCGCGCCCGGCACCGGCGAGCACACCAACGCCAACGCCATGAAGACGCTGTGGGGCAACTCGGTCTTCACGAACGTCGCGCTGACCGATGACGGCGACGTCTGGTGGGAGGGGATGACCGAGGAGACCCCGGCTCACCTCACCGACTGGAAGGGCAACGACTGGACTCCTGAGTCCGGCGTCCCCGCCGCGCACCCGAACGCGCGCTTCACCACCCCCGCCTCGCAGTGCCCGATCATCGCGCCCGAGTGGGAGGACCCCAAGGGCGTGCCGATCTCGGCGATCCTCTTCGGCGGCCGCCGCGCGAGCGCCGTGCCGCTGGTGACCGAGTCCTTCAACTGGCAGCACGGTGTCTTCCTCGGCGCGAACGTGGCGTCCGAGAAGACCGCCGCCGCCGAGGGCAAGGTCGGCGAGCTGCGTCGCGACCCGTTCGCCATGCTGCCGTTCTGCGGCTACAACATGGGCGACTACATGGCCCACTGGGTCAAGGTCGGCGCGGACAAGGACCAGGCGAAGCTGCCCAAGATCTACTACGTGAACTGGTTCCGCAAGAACGCCGACGGCAAGTTCGTGTGGCCCGGCTTCGGTGAGAACTCCCGCGTCCTGAAGTGGATCGTGGACCGCCTCGACGGCAGGGCCGAGGGCGTCGAGACCCCCATCGGCATCCTGCCGACGGTCGACTCGCTGGACACCGAGGGCCTCGAACTCGCCGCCTCCGACCTGGAGTTCCTGCTCACGGTCGACAAGGAGGTCTGGCGCGAGGAGGCCGCACTGGTCCCCGAGCACCTCAACACCTTCGGCGACCACACGCCCAAGGAGCTGTGGGACGAGTACCGCGAGCTGGTGCGCCGCCTCGGCTGATACCCGCCCCATTTCCGGAAGGGCCCCGCACAACGGCGTGCGGGGCCCTTCCGCGTTCGTACCCCTGCCGCATACATGCGCAGACACATTTTGCGTACGCAGCCTTCACATAGACCCCACATGTTTCAATGTCCCCACAAGGCGGCCCGTCGATCGATACGGACCGTCAAAAGAGCCTGTGGGGGGCCAAGTTGAAGAAATCTCAGCGACTGAGACGGATGACCGGCATCGCCCTCGCGGTGGCGCTCGGCTCGGCGGGCCTGGTCGCCGTCGGGACGCCCGCCGCGTACGCCGTCACTCCGTCGGACGAGGCGGCGAAGCTGCCCATCACGTCGTTCGGGGCGATGGTGGTCGACTCCGCGCACGAGCGCGTGTACGTCACCGACGGCCGCAAGGGCAGCGGCGCGAGCCAGGTCCATGTCTACAACTTCCAGGGCCAGAAGGTGGGTTCGCTCGCCACCGACCAGCCCGCGTCCGGCATGACGCTCAGCGCGGACAGCGCGACGCTGCACGTGTCGACGACCAACCGCATGCTGACGTTCGACACCGCGACGCAGACCAGGAGCGGCGCCACCTACGCGCCGTACGACGTCGCCTGCGGCCGGGAGATGGCCGTGGCGGGCGGAAAGGCGTGGTTCACGGAGACGCCGTACAGCGATTCGTACTGCGACGAGTCCGGCAGCAGCTCGACGCTGTACGGGGTCGGCAACGTGAGCAACCCCTCCGCGGTCAACACCGGCTGGAGCGCCGCCGGGCGGCTGCGTCTTGAGGCGGGGCCCGAGGCGCCTGACCGGCTCGTGATGGGGCAGGCGGCGGGGGAGGGGGCCAATCCGTTCCTCACCACGTTCGACGCGAGCGGCGAGACCCTGGTGCGGGGCCCGTCGCGGCGCTTCGCGGACGCCGAAGGCAAGGGCGCGCTGGACCTGAAGGACATCGCGCAGAGCGCCGACGGCAAGCGGATCGCCGTCGCCGACGCCGCGTACGGCACCCGGCTGCTCGACGCCGGCGACCTGACGGACGCCCCGGCCGGCTACCAGCCGCTGCCGGACGGCGCGAAGGCTTCGGCGGTGGCGTTCAGCGGCGACGGCAAATACGTGGCGCGGGGCGCGGTCGCCGCGGGCAGCACGGCCGATCTCCTGATCCAGCCCGCCGACCCGGCGGACGGCACCGCGCCGCTCGAGTTCGCCTTCGAGGGGGCGCTCGACGGCTCGCGGATCGTGCCGCAGGGCCTTGGCTGGTCCAGGGACGGCTCGCGGCTCTTCGCGGTGGCATCGGACGGCGGCGGCAACCACTGGCTGCACGTCATCCAGCCGCCCGCGGCGCAGTACGACTCAGGCTTCACGGGCGCGCTCACCACCACGCCCACGCAGGCCGTCGTGGGCGAACCGCTCGGTATCCGGGGCAAGTTGGAGCTTGACGGGCCCGCACCCGCGGAGCCCGTGAAGGTCACCGCGGTCCGCAAGGACGCCGACGGAACGCAGGAGGTGGCGGCCGCCAAGGTCGCGGCCGACGGCAGCTTCACCGTCCTGGACGTGCCGGACCGGGTGGGTGAGTCGACGTACACGCTGCGGTTCCTCGGCGACGTCACGCACCGCCCGGCCGAGGACGTCACGCTCACGGTGGACGTGGCCAAGGCCCCGACGTCGATCGCGCTGACGGCGCCCGCCGAGGCGACCCGCGCGGGCGGCGTCGAGATCACCGGCAAGCTGACCGGGCAGGGGCGCGCGCTGCCGTCCGGGATCAGCCTGAAGGTGACCCGCACGGACCGCTTCGGCACGACGGGCGAGCTGACGTCGGCGCCGGTCGCCGCGGACGGCACGTTCCGCATCAAGGACCTGCCGAGCAAGCGCGGCAGGACGGTGTACGCGGTGAGCTACGAAGGCGACGCCCTGCACAACGGATCATCGGCCGAGGCCACGGTCCGAGTGATCAGCTAGCCGCTGAGATGGCTCCCGGTCCGAAGGCCTCGGGGCCTTCGGACCGGGGCCGTTTATGGGCCGTGCGGGGGCGCCCCGCAGGGGTGCGGGGAACTGCGCGCCCAGCCACAAGGCACCCGCAGTCGCGCATGCAGCACCAGCGGCTACTCAGTGGGCGCCAACCAGCCGGGCAGCACCCTCATGAGCATCCATACGGTGGGCCGCAAGAATCGCCGCGGCCGTATCGGCACGAGACGCGGCCACGACCAGCGCACGCCCCGCAAGGGCATGCGCGCGCTGATGCAGCGCACCAAGGTGGGGCTCATGGATCGCGCTCACCACAGCGGAGCGGACCGGCGCAAGCCCCCGTAGCCGAGTGACCTCATGGGTCAACTCATCGGCAGCCGCGTCCAGTTCGGCCGACGGAGCAAGCGCACGCAGCTCGTCCGTGACGGCGAGGAGCGCCGCCAGGTGCCCGGCGAGCTGGATGTCCAGCTCCTCCTCGCGGGAGCGGTGCGGGAAATCGCCGGGGTCGGCCATGGCGTGGACCGACTTGGTGCGGATCGGCTCGTACATGGGATGGCCTCCAGGCGGGTAGCTTGAAGACCATCCTAGCTTAGATTCTGTCTAAAGTTGAGTCGGGTCGTCTTCTGCTGGCTACGGTTGGCTGTAGCCGTCCAGGAAGTTGCCGATCCGGTTCATCGCCTCGGTCAGATCCGTGGCCGTCGGCAGCGTCACGATGCGGAAATGATCAGGCTCCGGCCAGTTGAAGCCGGTGCCGTGGACGACCATGATCTTCTCCTCCCGGAGCAGGTCGAGGACCATCTGGCGGTCGTCCTTGATCTTGAAGACCTTCGGGTCGAGCCGCGGGAAGAGATAGAGCGACCCCTTCGGCTTCACACAGCTCACGCCCGGGATCTGCGTCAGCAGGTCGTACGCGGCGTCCCGCTGCTCCAGGAGCCGGCCGCCCGGCAGGACGAGATCGTCGATCGTCTGCCGCCCGCTCAGCGCCGCGACCACGCCGTGCTGGCCCGGCATGTTCGCGCACAGGCGCATATTGGCGAGGATCGTCAGACCCTCGATGTACGAGGAGGCGTGCGCCTTCGGGCCCGAGATCGCCATCCAGCCCACGCGGTAGCCGGCCACGCGGTACGCCTTCGACATGCCGTTGAAGGTGAGCGTGAGCAGGTCGGGGGCGATGGCGGCGGTCGGGGTGTGCGTCGCGCCGTCGTAGAGGATCTTGTCGTAGATCTCGTCCGAGCAGACCAGGAGATTGTGGCGGCGCGCGATGTCGGTGAGGCCGCGCAGCATGTCCTCGCTGTATACGGCGCCCGTCGGATTGTTCGGGTTGATGATCACGATCGCCTTGGTGCGGTCGGTCACCTTGCGCTCGATGTCGGCGAGGTCCGGCATCCAGTCCGCCTGCTCGTCGCAGCGGTAGTGCACGGCCGTGCCGCCGGACAGGGAGACCGCCGCCGTCCACAGCGGATAGTCCGGCGACGGTACGAGGACCTCGTCGCCGTCGTCGAGCAGGCTCTGCATGGCCATGACGATCAGCTCGGAGACGCCGTTGCCGATGAAGACGTGCTCGACGTCGGTCTCGATGCCCAGGGTCTGGTTGTGCATGACGACCGCGCGGCGGGCCGCCAGGAGCCCCTTCGCGTCGCCGTAGCCGTGCGCCGAGCCCACATTGCGGAGGACGTCCTCCAGGATCTCGGGCGGGCACTCGAAACCGAAGGCGGCGGGGTTGCCGGTGTTGAGCTTGAGGATGCGGTGGCCTGCCGCCTCCAGCCGCATCGCCTCCTCGAGCACCGGGCCCCGGATCTCGTAACAGACGTTGGAGAGCTTCGTCGACTGGATGACCTGCATGTCCGCGAGCTTACGGCCGCGTGACGGGACCCGCTCCGTGTTTTAGGACACGTCGGGCGTCGGGGGGCTCCGCAGGGCCCGGGACCTCCGGCGTGGCGGCCGGGACGGGGTCACGGGCGGACCTTTGGTGTACGGCTCACGCGGTGTGCTCGTACCTCTACCCTTGTCCCTTCCAGACTCCTTTCCAGGCAAGGGAGTTGACGACCGGTTACGGAACGGGGCGAGCGGTGACGGCGGGGGAATCGAACGGCGGAGAGCTGGTCGGGAAGGTGCTCGGAGGGCGGTACCGGGTCACCTCCACGATCGGACGCGGCGGCATGGGCGTGGTCGCCCGAGCGGTGGACCAGCTGCTCAACCGGGAGGTCGCGGTCAAGATCCTGCGGGCCTTCACCGACGCGTCCGCGGGCGATCTGGCCGATCTGCGGGTCCGGATGCAGCGGGAGGCGCAGGCCGCCGCCCGGATCCGGCACAGCGGGGTGGTCACGGTGCACGACGTGACCGAGCAGGACGGCCTTCCGGTCATCGTCATGGAGCTGGTCGACGGGCAGTCCCTCGACGACGTGCTCGCCGAGCGCGGCGCCATTGAGCCGCACGAGGCCGCCGCGATCGGCGCCAAGCTGATGGACGCGCTCGACGCCGCGCACCAGGCCGGCGTACTGCACCGGGACGTCAAGCCCGGCAACGTCCTGCTCGAACGGGGCGGCCGCGTCGTCCTCACCGACTTCGGCATAGCCAGCATGGAGGCAGGCGACTTCGACAGCGGCGCCCTGGACAAGCTGACCCGCAGCGGCCAGCTCGTCGGCTCGCTCGACTTCCTGCCGCCCGAGCGCGCGCAGGGCAGGGAGCCGGGCCCCGCGTCGGACATCTGGTCGCTCGGCATGACGCTGTACGCGGCGGTCGAGGGGACATCACCCTTCCGTCGTACGTCGGTGTGGTCCACCCTCGCCGCGATCGTGACCGAGCCGCTGCCGGAGCCGCAGCGGGCGGGGGTGCTGACGCCGGTGCTGCGGGCGCTGATGGCGAAGGACCCGGAGAGCAGGCCCGCCGCGGCTCAGGCGCGGGAGATGCTGGAGCGGGTGGCGGCGGGGAGCACGGTGAGCTTCGGGCCGCCGGCGTCCGCTGCCGGCGGTGCGCCCGGCGCGGTTCAGCCGCCGCCCCCGGGAGCCGGTTTCGGTGCGCCCGCCGCACCGTTCCCGCAGCAGCCCCAGGCCGGCCATCCGGCACCGGGCGGGCCGCAGGTCGGCCATCTGGCACCGGGCGGGCCGCAGGCCGGCCATCTGGCACCGGGCGCGCTGCAGGCCGGGCACCCGGCCCCCGGCGGGCCTCAGGTCGGCCATCCGGCACCCGGCGGGCTCCAGGTCGGCCATCCGGCACCAGGCGGACCCCAGGCCGGCCATTCGGCGCCCGGCGGCCTGGCGAGCACTCTTCCGCAGCCCGGCGGGCGCGCCGCGGGGCGGGCGCAGCGCCGGAACCGGAGCAGGGCGGTCATCGCGGCGGTGGCGGCCGCCGTCGTACTCGCCGGAGGCGGCATCACGTACGTCCTGGTCGGCAAGGACGAGGGCGGGAAGACGGACGAGGCGCAGTCGGCGCCGAGCCGCCCCGGTGCGACCGAGGGCAGCGACGCGCCGAGCCGCGGCAGCATGGGCGGCGGAAAGCGGAAGCCGAGCCCTTCGTCGTCGGCGGACCCGCAGGGCAAGCCGTCCCGCACGCCGTCGGAGCGGCCGAGCGAGACCGGGAAGGGCGGCGAGGACGGCAAGGGCGGCGGCGAGGCGGGCTCGTCGGCGGGACCCACCGGCGACGCCGACGGCGGCGATGACACGGAGCCGCGGCCGCCCGCGTCCCCCACCGCCGAGCCCAGCTCGGTGTCGAAGAGTTGCAGCGGCTGGAGCCACCGGAACCCGAATCCGGGAACGTACGCCTACCTGGCCGGCGATTACCACCTCGTGACCGGCCCCTATCAGACCTGCTCCTCCGTCACCCCGATCCAGAGCGACACGCGGCTCAACTTCCACTGCTCGGTCGTCAACGCCCATGGCCACGACTGGACTTACGTCCAGGTGGCGGGCACGAGCACATCGGGCTGGATGTCGAACGACAACTTCATCGGACAGGTGGGCCCTTCGACCCGCTGCTGAAAAGTGTTCTGTCAGCGGTGAGTTGTGTCCGTTTGTGGTCTTGTCCTCGAGGCCGGGGACCCCAACAATGCGCATGACAAAGCCGAAGCAACTTCGGTCACATGGTCATCAGTCATCAGAGGGGACCCCCCACATGAACAAGCCTCTCGTCGGTGCGTGCTTCGCCGTGCTCTTCCTCGGAGCAACGGCGGCGCCCGCGGCGGCTGTCAGCAGCGAACGCCCCGCCAAGCCCAAGGCGGTCGACTTCGCAGGGACGGTGGCGCTGAGCAACTGTTCCGGCTCCGTCGTGCGCGTACCCGACTCGAAGCCGGAAGACCCGGCGCTCATCCTGTCCAACGGCCACTGCCTGGAGAGCGGCTTCCCGGCGCCCGGTGAGGTCGTCGTCGACCAGCCGTCGTCGCGCAGCTTCACCCTCCTCGACGCGAGCGGCGGCGACGCCGGGACCGTCAAGGCGAGCAAGGTCGCGTACGGGACGATGACCGACACGGACGTCTCGCTCTACGAACTGACCAGCACCTACAGCGACATCGAGAGCAAGTACGGGATCAAGGCGCTCGAGCTGAACGCGGCGCGTCCGGAGCAGGGGCGGAAGATCACCGTCGCGTCCGGCTACTGGAAGAAGCTGTACAAGTGCAGCATCGACGGCTTCGCCTACCAGCTGAAGGAGGGGAAGTGGACCTGGAAGGACTCGGTCCGCTACACCCCCGAGTGCCAGACGATCGGCGGGACCTCGGGCTCGCCGGTGATCGACGACGAGACCGGCAAGGTCGTCGCCGTCAACAACACCGGCAACGAGGACGGCCAGGAGTGCACGGACAACAACCCGTGCGAGGTCGACGAGAACGGCAAGGTCACGGTCCGCAAGGGCATCAACTACGCCCAGCAGACCTACACCATCGTGCCGTGCGTGGCCCCCGGCAACAAGATCGACCTGAGCCGCGAGGGCTGCGAACTGCCCAAGTAGTGACGTGAGTCGAGCCAGGCCGCGGGGCGGTACGGATGAGCGGGTGATCCGTACCGCCCCGCGGGCGTAACGCAAGGGCTCGCACCTCTTGTCCGTGCGCGCGGCCCCCCGAAGAATGACGCTGCCCATGACACCAGAGCACGGCATGGGTGTACGTCACGTTCACGTCTGCGTTCACGTCTACGTACAGGGGGGCTCCACAGATGAAGAAGGCTCTCGCGGGCGGACTGCTCGCCCTCACCCTCGTGGGATTCGGCACCGCACCGGCGGTCGCGGCCCCGGACGGGGCATCCGCGGAGGGGGCGTCGTCGGCCGGTCAACTCGCCGCGAAGGGCGTCGACTTCGCCGGAACGGTGGCACTGAGCAACTGCTCAGGATCGGTGGTCCGCATGCCGCAGTCCAAGGCGGACGACCCGGCGCTCGTCCTGTCCAACGGCCACTGTCTGGAGACCGGCTTCCCGGCGGCCGGCGAGGTGATCGTCGACCAGCCGTCCACCCGCACCTTCAAGCTCCTCGACGCGAAGGGCGCCGAGAAGGCGACGCTCAAGGCGAGCAAGATCTCGTACGCGACGATGACGGACACCGACATCTCGCTGTACCAACTCACCGCCACCTACGGCGAGATCACGAAGAAGTACGGCATCAAGGCGCTGGAGATCGAGGACGACCACCCGGTCAAGGGCCGGGCGATCACCGTCGTCTCCGGCTACTGGAAGCAGACGTACACCTGCAAGATCGACGGCTTCGTCTACCGCCTCAAGGAGGGCGAGTGGACCTGGAAGGACTCGGTCCGCTACACCCCCGAGTGCCAGACCATCGGCGGCACTTCGGGCTCACCCGTGATCGACCACAAGACTGGCAAGGTCACGGCGGTCAACAACACGGGCAACGAGAACGGCGAACGCTGCACCCTCGACAACCCCTGTGAGGTCGACCGCAACGGCAAGGTCACGGTCCGCGAGGGCATCAACTACGCCCAGCAGACGTACGGCATCGTGCCGTGCGTGACCCACGACAGCAAGATCGACCTGAACCGGCCGGGCTGCAAGCTGCCGCGGCCGGCTGCCGGTCGCTGACGCCGGTCAGGGCGTGCGGCGCACGGACCGTCCAGCGAGGACGTCCGTGCGCCGCCCGTCCCGCATCACGAACCTGCCGTCGATCAGGACGTGCGGGATGCCGGTCGGGAGCGTGCGGGGAGCCTCGAAGGTGGACCCCGCCGCGACCGTCTCCGGGTCGAAGAGGACCAGGTCGGCGCGGTAGCCCTCGCGGACGACGCCGCGGTCGGCGAGGCGGAGGCGTGCGGCCGGGCGCGAGGTGAGGTGGGCGACCGTCTCCTCCAGGGACATCACGCCCAACTCCCGTGCGTAGCGCCCGAGATACTGCGGGAAGGTGCCGTACGCGCGCGGGTGCGGCTTGAAGCCCTGCAGAATGCCGTCGCTGCCGCCGGTGTGCACCCGGTGGCGCATGATCGCCTGGACGTTCTCCTCGTGGCCCACGTGCTGGAGGATCGTCGAGCCCAGCTTGTCGTTGATGAGCAGACGGCGGGCGGTGACCCAGGGCTCCTCGCCGCGCTGGGCGGCGGACTGGGCGATGGTCTTGCCCACGCAGGAGGCGAGCCCGGGGTCGCTGACTCCCGAGATCTCGATGGTGTCCCACTCGATGGGTACGCCGTGACAGCCGTCGGCGCCGATGACCTCCATGTGGTGGCGGATCTTCTCGGCGGTCTCGTCGTCCTGGAGGCGGGCGAGGATGGAGTCGGGCCCGCCTTCGCTGGCCCAACTGGGCAGCATGGCCACGAGAGTTGTGCAGCCGGGGGTGTAGGGGTAGGTGTCGAGCGTGATGTCGGCGCCGGCGGCGAGTGCGTCGTCGAGCAGCGCGAGCAGGTCCGGTGCCTTGCCCTTGTTCACGCCGAAGTTCATGGTCGCGTGGGCCAGGTGGAGGGGGCAGTGCGCGGTGCGCGTGAGGTTCACCATCTCCTCGTACGCCTGGAGGGCGCCGGCGCCGTAGCTGCGGTGGTGCGGGCAGTAGTAGCCGTTGAACTGGGCCACCACCTTGCAGAGTTCGGTGAGCTCGGAGTCGTCCGCGTACATGCCGGGGGTGTAGGTCAGGCCCGACGACATGCCGACGGCCCCTTCCTGCATCCCTTCCGCCACGAGCTGCTTCATGCGGTCGAGCTCGGCGGGGGTGGCGGGGCGGTCGTCCCAGCCGAGGGCGTACATGCGGACGGTGCCCTGCGGGATGAGGTAGGCGGCGTTCACCGCGATGCCGTGGCCGCCGTGGGAGCGGTCCAGGCGGTCCAGGTACTCGCCGACCGTGCGCCAGTCGAAGTCGATGTCGCTGCCGTCGCCGTTCCAGCCGGTGATGGCCTGGCGGACCTGGGCGAGGGTGCGGTCGTCGACCGGGGCGTAACTCAGCCCGTCCTGGCCGATGACTTCGAGGGTGACGCCCTGGGCGGCCTTCGCGGTGTGCTCGGGGTCGCGGAGGAGGGCGAGGTCGCTGTGGGCGTGCATGTCGATGAAGCCGGGCGCTAGCGCTAGGCCTTGGGCGTCCAGTGTCTCGGCCCCCGAGGGGCGGGGGCCGGTCTCCCCCTCCCGGTGGATCGTGGTGATCCTGCCCTCGTGTACGCCGACGTCGGCTCGGTAGGAGGCACCTCCGGTGCCGTCGATGACGCGGGCGTCCTGGATGACCAGGTCCATGGGGGTGCCTCTCTCTCGCGTGGGCGCGGGTTGTGTGTGGTGCACCCGGCCTCCGGCCGGGTTGTCGTTCCCACCCGCACCACCCGTGCGGGTCGTTCTGCGGGTGCGGGTGGCCCTCGTGGGGGTTCCGCATCGTCGGCGGCTCCCCGCCGCCGTGGCGTCGCCTCCGCCGTCGGGGGTTCCGTATCGTCGGCGGCTCCGCGCCGTCGTGGCGTCGCCTCCGCCGTCGGGGGTTCCGTATCGTCGGCGGCTCCCCGCCGTTGCGGCGTCGCTTCCGCCGTCGTGGCGTCGCTTCCGCCGCCGTGCCCGCGCCTCCGCCGCCGTGCCCGCGCCTCCGGCGTCGTGCCCGCGCCTCCGGCGCGGGATTCCCCCACCCACCCGCCCATGACCCTGCGGGGTAATCGGGTGGGTGGGTGGGAGAGCCCTGCGGGGAGTTGGGGACTGCAGGGTGATCGGGTGGGTGGGTGGGAGACATCCGCCGCGGAGCGGCGGTTTAGGGGTGCCCCCCCCAGACCCTCAGGTCAAGGGGTGCCCCCAGACCCCCAGGTCAGAAATAGGTGCGGATGTAGTCCGTGACCGTTCCGTCCGCCTCGACCAGAGGGATCAGCTGCCACTTGTCGAACGAAGTGCACGGGTGCGACAGGCCCATGCCGATCCAGTCGCCCACCGAGAGTTCCCCCTCCGGAGTCGTCCGGATCCACGCGTGCTGATCGGAGAGGCCCGTGATCGTGACCCCGGTCGCGGGGCGGTCCGCGCCGTCCCGGCGGACGACCTGCGCCTCGGGCAGGTCCAGGTCGTACGCCGCGTCCCGCTTGCCCGCGTTGGCGAACGCCTGCTCCGGCGTGGGCCGGGAGACCACCTGCGCCCACAGCCGGAAGGCGGGCTCCAGCGCACCCTCCTGCGGGACGCGGTTGAACGGCGTCAGGTGGCGGTAGTGACCGTCGTCGTGCGAGACGTACGCACCCGAGCGCAGCAGCTTGAGGACCGGCACCGACAGTTCGGGGATCTCGGCGAACACGTCCGCCACCGCGTCGAACCACGCGCTGCCGCCCGCGCTGACGACGACCTCGTCGAGATCGGCGAACCGGTTCGCCTTGTCGAGCTCGACCGCGAGGGACGTGAGCCTGCGCAGCCACGCGTGCACGCGCTCCGGCGTGGCGTCCGGCACCTCGCCCTCGTACCCGGCGACACCCACAAGCCGCAGCGTGTCCGCGCTCGCGACGGCGTTGGCGATGTCGAAGCACTCGGCCTCGGTCCGCACACCGGTCCGCGCCCCGTCGCCCGCGGCGAGCTCCACCACGACGTCGACGGGACGCGTCGCGCCCGCCTCGCGCAGCGCGGCGTCCATCAAAGCGACACCGGGTACGGAATCGACGTAACAGATGAAGCGGAAGGAGGGGTCGGAGTCCAGTTCCGCCGCGAGCCAGCGCAGTGCCGCCGCGTCCACCAGCTCATTGGCGAGGAAGATCCGCTCGATGCCGAAGGCGCGCGCGACCCGCACCTGGTGCGGGACGGCGAGCGTGATGCCCCACGCGCCGCGCTCCAGCTGCCGGGCGAAGAGCTGCGGCGCCATGGACGTCTTGCCGTGCGGGGCGAAGGCGAGGCCGTGCCGCTCCGAGTACGTCTCCATCAGCGCGAGGTTGTGCTCGAGGCGCTCGGCGGAGAGCGCGAGGACGGGCGTGGTGAAGCCGCCCGTGAAGAGGTTGCGGCGCTGGGCCGCGAGCTCGCCGACCGTCAGGCCGTCCGCGTCCGGCGGCAGCGCCTTGAAGCGGTGATCGACCCGCTCTTCCACGAGCCGAGCCAGCTCCTGAGCCAGACGGGAAGCCCTTCCGACGGCAGTGTCGGCGTTGTCGGCGGCCATGTGCGCCTCCTCGAAAAGATGTGTTGCACGGTATGCAACGGTCATTGCGTATGTCGATTACTGCTGTCTAACATCCGAGCCAACGCCGGGTCAACGGATCCGGAAAGCCGATCAGGAGCAGCAAGGAGTGGGGACGAAAGTGACCGCACACGGAGAACTGGGCTACGCGGACGGCACCGGTGCCGTCGATGTGGTGGCGCTCGGCGAGTCCATGGTCACCTTCCTGCCCACCCGCGCCGGCCGCCTCGCCGACGTCCCCTCCTTCGATCGCGGAATCGGCGGCGCCGAGTCCAACGTCGTGTGCGCGCTCGCAGCCGCGGGCCACCGCACCCGCTGGGTCAGCCGGGTCGGCGCCGACGGCTTCGGCGACCATCTCGTCGAGGCGATCGCCCGCTATGGCGTCGACACGTCCGCCGTCGGGCGCGACCCGCACCGCCCCACCGGCATCTACTTCCGCACCGCCGACGACCGCGAGACCGACGCCCACGAGGTCCTCTACTACCGCGCGGGATCCGCCGCCTCCGCGATGTCCACGGCCAACATGGACCAGGCCGCACTGCGCTCCGGATCCCTCCTGCACCTGTCCGGCATCACCGCCGCGCTCTCCGCGGACTGCCTGGACCTGCTGCGCGCGCTCACCATTCCCCAAGCTCTCGGCTCCGCTCGAGCAGGGGAGACCCCATCCGCCACGGGGGCGGACGGCATCTCCTTCGACGTCAACTACCGGCCGGGCCTGTGGGCCGGCGGCCAGGGCGCGGACCCCCGCGTCCTGCTCGACCTCGCGCGCGCGGCCGACCTCGTCTTCGTCGGCGAGGACGAGGCCGCCGACGCCTGGGGCATCACCGGCGGCCCCGACGCGATCCGCGCCGCCCTGCCCGAGCCGCAGCTCCTCGTCGTCAAGCGGGGAGCCGACGGCGCCGTCGCGTTCGGCGGCAACGGCACCCGGTACGAGGAGCCGGCGCCGCGTGTCGATGTCGTCGCGGCCGTCGGGGCCGGGGACGCCTTCGCCGCCGGGTTCCTCTCCGCCACGTTGCGGGGGCTCCCCATCGGGCAGCGGCTGCGCCACGGCCACCTCATGGCCGCCGCCGCCCTCACCGTCCCCGGCGACCTCGCCGCACCACCGTCCCGTGACCACGCCGACCGTCTCGCCGCCCTCGACGCCACCGCCTGGGGGAGACTGCACCTCGGCCCCGGCTGGACGGCAGCCGACGACGAGGCCGCGCAGGAGGTACTTACGCCATGAGCCAGACCGTCGACCGCGCCCTGTCCATCCTGCCGCTGCTCGCCGAAGGCCCCGCCGACCTCGGCCAGGTCGCCGAACGCCTCGACGTGCACAAGTCCACCGCGCTGCGGCTGCTCCGCACGCTCCACGAGCACGGCCTGGTCTACCGCCAGTCCGACCAGCGCTACCGCCTGGGCGCCCGCCTCTTCGCGCTCGCCCAGGAGGCCGTCGAGAACCTCGACGTACGCGAGATCGCCCACCCCCACCTCCTCGCGCTCAACGAGAAGTGCGGCCACACGGTCCATCTCGCGGTCTACGAGGAGCAGGAAGTCCTCTACATCGACAAGGTCGAGAGCCGCTACCCGGTGCGGATGTACTCGCGCATCGGAAAGCCGGTGGCCATCACGGTCGCCGCCGTGGCCAAGCTCCTGATCGCCGACTTCCCCGAAGCCGAGCGCCGCGCCATCGCGGAGAAGCTCGACTACCCCACGTACACGTCCCGTTCGACGCCCAACGCCGCCGCGTTCCTCAAGGAGCTCAGCGCCGTACGCGAACAGGGCTGGGCCACCGACCTCGGTGGCCACGAGGAGTCCATCAACTGCATCGGGGCCCCCATCCGCGGTGCGGACGGCCGGGTCGTCGCCGCCATGTCGGTCTCTGCGCCGAACGTCGTCGTCACCGCCGAGGAACTCCTCACGCTGCTCCCGCTGGTGCGCCGTACGGCGGACGCCATCAGCCGGGAGTACTCCGGAAAGTCACCCCTCAAGGAAGCCTGATCCACACCATGACCGAGAAGATCGCACTCACCCCGGCCACCCACACCACTCCGCCCGCGAAGTTCTCCCACGGCGTGAAGAAGGGCAACATCCTTCAGGTCGCCGGTCAGGTCGGCTTCCTTCCGGCCGAGGAGGGCAAGGCCCCCACCCCCGCGGGCCCGACCCTGCGCGAGCAGACCCTCCAGACGTTCGCCAACGTCAAGGCGATCCTCGAGGAGGGCGGCGCGACCTGGGACGACGTGATGATGATGCGCGTCTACCTCACGGACGTGGACCACTTCGCCGAGATGAACGAGATCTACAACTCCTACTTCGAGGAGCAGGGCCTCAAGGCCCCCGCCTCGGCCCGCACCACCGTCTACGTGGGCCTGCCCAAGGGCCTGCTCATCGAGATCGACGCGCTCGCCGTCCTCAGCTGACGCCGCGTCACCAACCCCCCACCGGTAAGCCGTTCGTCATCACGGCGCGGCGCCCGACAAGTCCACGGGCGCCGTGCCGCGATCCCCCCTGCCCCGAAAGCCCCATGCACTTACGAGGTCAACGATGTCCCCGTCCCCCTTCACCGCGCTCGCGGCCGCCGCCCCGGCCGACCCACCACCCCACACCGGCGGAATCCTCACCCTGATCGACGGCACGGCCGGCCTGCTGACCGTCGCCGCGCTCGGCATCGTCCTTCTGCTCTTCCTGATCATCAAGATCAGGCTGCAGCCCTTCGTGGCGCTGCTCGCGGTCTCCATAGTCGTCGGCCTCTCGGCCGGCCTCTCCGTCACCGAACTCTTCGGCACCGTCCAGAAGTCCGACGCCGTCTCGGTCATCGAGTCGGGCATGGGCGGCATCCTCGGCCATGTGGCGATCATCATCGGCCTCGGCACGATGCTCGGCGCGATCCTCGAAGTGTCGGGCGGCGCCGAGGTGTTGGCCTCCCGGCTGCTCGGCATGTTCGGCGAGAAGCGAGCGCCCCTGGCCATGGGCCTGACGGGCCTGATCTTCGGCGTCCCGGTCTTCTTCGACGTGGGCATCTTCGTCCTGGCCCCCATCGTCTACGCGGCGGCCAAGCGCAGCGGCAAGTCGATCCTGCTCTACTGCCTCCCCCTCCTCGCGGGTCTGTCGATGACCCACGCCTTCCTGCCCCCGCACCCGGGCCCGGTGGCGGCGGCCGGTCTGCTCCACGTGGACCTCGGCTGGGTCATCCTGATGGGCATCGTCTGCGGCATCCCGGCCGTACTCGCCGCCTGGGTCTTCTCCGCCTGGGTCGGCAAGCGCATCTTCGTGCCCGTCCCGCAGGACATGGTCGAGGCCGCCGACGAGGCGAAGGCCGCGGTCATTGCCGAGCAGCGCGCCGCGGGCGTCGAGCCGCGCGAGAAGCCGGTGCCGCTGAGCACGGTCTTCGCGATCATCGGTACGCCGCTGCTCCTGATCCTCCTGGCGACGTTCTCCTCGATCGCGTTCGACCCGTCGACCTTCCGCTCGGTGATCGAGTTCTTCGGCAGCCCGTTCGTGGCCCTGACGATCGCCCTGCTGATGGCGTACTACCTGCTGGGCATCCGGCGCGGCTGGTCCCGCAAGTCCCTTGAAACGGTGTCGACTTCATCGCTCAAGCCGGTCGGCAACATCCTCCTGGTGGTCGGCGCCGGCGGCATCTTCGGCGCGGTCCTCAAGGCGAGCGGCGTGGCCGCGGCCCTCTCGGACACCTTCCAGGACGTCGGCCTGCCGATCATCGTCCTCGCCTACCTGCTCTCCCTGGTCCTGCGCGTGGCCCAGGGCTCGGCGACGGTCGCGATCGTCACGACGGCCGGCATCGTGGCCCCCCTCCTCGCCGAGGGCGACCACTCCCAGGCCTTCGTCGCCCTGGTCATCATGGCGATCTCGGCGGGTTCGATCTTCGCCTCGCATGTGAATGACGGCGGCTTCTGGATGGTGGCGAAGTACTTCGGCATCAGCGAGCGGGACACGCTGAAGACGTGGACGGTCCTGGAGTCGGTGCTTTCGGTGGCGGGCTTCGTGGTGGCTGCCGTGGTGAGTCTGTTCGTGTAGTGGTTCTCCGATGACGGGGGCGCCCGGTGACTTGCCGGGTGCCCTCTTCGTCTTCCGCGTCAGGCCTTGCACTTCGTGTGGCTCGGGCCGCGCGGTGGGGGGCGGGAGTGTCAGGCAGGGATGCCTCGCCCGGCCGCGGATGCCGTGGTGTCCGCGGCCGGGCCACAACCACCTTCTCCGAGGCCGGGCTCCTCTGCGCGGCGCAGGCGCCGCGCAGTGCGTTGGCGCCGGTAGTCGCGCATGGCGTCCTCGCGCCAGGCGGCGAAGGTGGAATCGCACAGCTTGTCGCGGAACCGGCCGATTCCCATCCACCGCAGCACGGCCCCGGACCGGTCCAAGGGAAAGTAGGTCTCCCCGGGCCCGGTGCTGCCCGCGTCCGGCTCACCGGACGGCTCGGGCGTCCATCCCAGGGCGGTGACCGTGTCCATGGAACGCAGGCTCCCGAAGACGCCCGGCATCTGACGGGACTGCCGTCCCAGGTCCAGGTATTCCACCTGCACCGGCCCGGTGTCGTCGCTCGCGTCCATGGACGTGGTCAGGTCCCCGCCCGTCTGCCCGGCGCGCCCCAGCACGACCTTCTCCTGCATCAGCACCTTGCCGGTGCCGTGCAGCCGGATGTGCGTGCCACGGTGGGTGGCGATCTCGTCCGAGACCACGAGCGGCATGCCTGCCCAGGTCAGGACAGCTCCGTCGCCCACGTCGGCGTCGATCGTCCAGGACGACGGAGCAGGGCCTTCGTAGGCGATCGTGCCGGTCGTCTCCACGACGTCGAGCCAGGCACCGGGAGCGACGACCACCTCGATGCGGACGTCGTCACCGGACAGCAGCAGCGCCCGGGTGGCGATCAGGCCCACCCGGGCTCCGTCGGCGTCCTGGTCCATGGTCCGTACTGTCAGGTGCCCGGTCGCCTGGTGGACGCGGCTGCGGCTCTCCCCGGGCGTGACGCTCAGGCGGGTCGGGCCGGTCACGTGCCCTGGCCGGCTGCCGCCGGAGCTTGGTCGTGTGAGTGGGCGGTGCCGTCGGCGTGGGTGTGCGTGTGACCGCCCTCGCCGCCCTCGCCGTCCTGGCCGGCGTGGAAGTGCGGGGCCATGGGGCCGGGGTCGACGGGGGTGTGGTCGCCGGTGCCGTAGTGGGCGAGGGTTTCGCGGACCCAGCCGGTCAGCATCCGGATGGACGCCTCGTCGTGCCGGGACAGCGCGACCACCGGGGCGCCTTCGCGGGCCTCGCGGCCCTCGCGCGCCATGCGCTCGACGTCCACGCCCACGTACTCGCCCAGGTCGGTCTTGTTGATCACGAGCAGGTCGGCGCGGGCGATGCCGGGACCGCCCTTGCGTACGACGTCACCGCCGCCGGCGACGTCCAGGACGAACAGCTGGGCGTCCACCAGGGCCGGGGAGAATGTCGCGGTGAGGTTGTCGCCGCCGGACTCGATGATGACCAGGTCAAGAGGGCCGAAGTCGGCCTCCATGTCCTCGGCCGCCAGCAGGTTGGCGGTCACGTCGTCACGGATCGCGGTGTGCGGGCACGCGCCCGTCTCCACCGGGCGGATCCGCTCGGGGTCCAGCACCCCGGCGCTCTTGAGGAAGCGCGCGTCCTCGTCGGTGTAGATGTCGTTTGTGATGACACCCAGGCGCAGCTCGCCGGAGAGGGCCTGGCACAGCGTCGCGATCAGCGAGCTCTTGCCGGTGCCGACGGGACCGGCTACGCCCAGGCGCATGGCGCGGGTGGGGGCGGTGGAGTTCTCAGGCACTGAAGAGTCTTTCTGTGGTGGTGTCGTGGGTCTCGGCCCAGCGCTCGATGAGAGGGGCGCCGTGGGCAGGGATCTGTTCGGGGGTATGCAGGTGGGCGACCTGACCGGCCATCTCGTCGATGTCCGGCAGCAGGTCGTTCACCCACGCGGTGATGAGCAGCGGGTCTTGCGGCTCGAGTTTGAGCAGGGCTGCCGTCACGGTCTGGGCGTCGTCGTACCCGATCAGGCGGGCCAGGTCGGCGGGGTCCATCCCGGCGCGGTGGGCGAGCAGGCCCAGCACGACCGGGCGCGACCAAGTGCGCGCGCGAGCGTCGACGGGGCCGGGCCAGAGCGTCTGCAGGATGCGCAGATACCCGCGCCCCAGGCGCCGCCCGTTGGCCCTCAGCGCCTGGCTCGGGGTCCGGGCGGCCCAGGCGGCCTCGACCTCGGCGAGGTCGCCGCCGCCCGCTGCCACCGCACGTGCGACGACGGCGGATCCCGCCTCCACACGGGTGACCGTGCGGAGGCGGGAGCGCAGGTAGGCGGGAACGTCGACAGATGTCATACCGGCCCGCAAGGCCGGCTCCAGACCGGCGGACTGCGTGTGTCCACCGGACGGGAGCCGGGCGTCGCCCAACAGGGCGAGCAGGAGCGAAGAGGTGCTCACAGGTCGCCTCAGAACAGCAGATAGCGCTGGGTGAGCGGCAGGCTCTGCGGAGGGTTCGGCTGGTCGAGATACCAGAAGCCCTTACGGTCCGGGTGCTCTGTGAGGCTGTGCCCTTGCGCCGGATCGACCCCCGGGATCTCCACCGCGATCTTGAACTGGGTCGGGTGGATGTCGATCTGGAAGCACTTGTCGTTGAAGACCATGTGCTCCTTCTTCTTGCCCTTGACCGGCTTGGCGCCCTTCAGTTCACGCCGCAGGCCGAGGGTGCCCTTCAGGGAGTCCTTGAACACGCCCTTGCCCCTCACCGTGCTGTACGGGTCAATGCCCTTGGGCGGGTTGAGGACCTTGTCCGAGACGAACGAGTAGGACACCTGGGAGGCGATCGCGTCGGCCATCGCCGGGCGCAGAAAGGTGGGCTGCGGGGTGGACACCGAACCGTTCGGGTCTCCCAGCTTGCCGAGCACCATGGCGCCGCCCTTGATGACCACCTCGGGCCGTACGGCGAAGAACCGCGGGTCCCACAGCACCAGGTCGGCCAGCTTCGTCACCTTCACCGAACCGACGTACTCGTCGATGCCGTGGGCGATGGCGGGGTTGATCGTGTACTTGGCCACGTAGCGCAGAGCACGGGCGTTGTCGCCCTCCCCCTGCTCGGCCCGGTAGAAGAAGTTCGCGTCCTTGAAGGTCTTGTGGCTCCACTCCTTCATGACGTGCGCGACCTGCCAGGTGCGGGTCACGACCTCGCCGACGCGGCCCATGGCCTGGGCGTCGGAGGAGGTGATGGACATCGCGCCCATGTCGTGCAGTACGTCCTCGGCGAACATGGTCGTGGAGCGGACGCGGGAGTCGGCGAACGCTTGATCGTTCGGGTTGCTGAGGTCCAGGTGGTGGGCGGAGGCCAGCATGTCGATGTGCTCGGCCACGGTGTTCACCGTGTACGGCAGCGTCGGGTTCGTCGAGGCGGGCAGGACGTGTTCTTCGGCAGCCACCTTCAGAATGTCGGGGGCATGCCCGCCACCGGCACCCTCGGCGTGGAAGACATGGATGCCGCGTCCGCCGATGGCATCGATGGTGGTATCGACGAAGCCGGCCTCGTTGAGGGAGTCGGCGTGCAGGGCGACCTGCAGGCCCCAGTCCTCCCCGGCCTTCAGGGCGGCGTCCAGAGCTGCCGGGGTGGCCCCCCAGTCCTCGTGGATCTTGTAACCGCCGGCACCCGCCAGCGCCTGCTCGTCCAGGCCGTCCTTGCTGACGGTGTTGCCCTTGCCCAGCAGCATGACGTTGACCGGCAGGTCGTCGAAGCTACGGTGCAGGTTCACCAGGTGCTGCGGGCCGGGCGTCACGGTGGTCGCCTTCGATCCCTCAGAGGGGCCCACGCCACCGCCGACCAGGGTGGTGGTCCCTGTGGCCAGGGCCTCCATGACAGCCGAGGGGGAGATGTAGTGCACATGGGTGTCGACGGCGCCGGCGGTGAGGATCTTGCCCTCGCCAGAGATCACGTCCGTGGAAGGACCGATCTCCAGCCCGGGGGTGACCCCAGTCATGACATCGCTGTTGCCGGCCTTGCCGATCGCGACGATCTCGCGGCCCTTGATGCCGACGTCGGCACGCACGACGGCGTTCTTGCTGGCGTTCTCACCCGGTACGAGGCTTGCCAGCTCCTGGGCGGGGGCGATGTCCAGGATGATGACGTTGGTGATCACGGTGTCGGGGGCGCCCTCCGCACTGGTGGTGGTGCCCTGCAGCATCGACTCGCGGATGGTCTTGCCGCCGCCGAAGATCGCCTCGTCGCCGCCGAAGGTCAGGTCGTGGGTGACCTCGATCCAGAGGTTGGTGTCGCCCAGGCGGACCTGGTCGCCTACGGTCGGGCCGTAGGACTTCGCATAGTCCTTGCGGGAGATGATCGTCATTGCTGTCCTCCAGCTGGGTGTACAAGGGCCCTGTCAGTCGAGGGCGACGTCGCCGGCCTGCTTGTCCTTGCGCAGGCCCGGAACACGCCGATTCCCGCCGATCTCCACGACCTCGATCCTGTCGCTGGGCGAGTTCTCGGGGCTGAACCGCTTGGAGTTCCCCGGAGCGACATCAAGGCGGTATCCCCAGGGGGCCTGTCCCGGCGTCTTCGACCGGTCATGCGCCAACTGGCGGGCTGCGGCGATCTGTTCAGGCCGCGAAAGCTGAGGGTCCGTCAGAACAATCTCGGCGTCGGCGGCCTTCTCCTCGTCAGTGAAGAACAACAAGTCCTCGTTGACGTCGGCCAGGTGGATGTGCGAACCGATCTGGATGTCGCGGTCACCGACGTTGACCACGTAGAGAGTGGCCTTGTCACCTTGGGAGTTGAGCTTGTGGGGGCCCGAATCCTTGACCCACACTCCTCCCACCTTGTACTGGGAAAAGTCGTAGGACTTGCTCGGATCCAGGGCAGAGGGCTTGGGCAGGGGCATCAACCCTCCGAACTTCTCGCCCGGGCCGGGCGGCGCGGGCACGGGCTGTTTGACCGGCACAGGCGGCGTGGTCAGCGACTGGAAGTAGGGCATGGGTTCGTCCTCAGCTGCTCGGGGCGGGGACCGGGGCGGGGATCGGCGCGCGGATCGGGTCGTAGAGGGTGACGAGCTTGCGGCCGTCGGGGAAGGTCGCCTCGATCTGGAGGATGTCGAGCATCTCGGGCACGCCCTCCATGACGTCGTCAGTCGTGAGGACGCGCTCTCCCTCGCCTTGGGTGTCGCCCTTCCGGTCGTCCAGGGGAATGCTGGGGTCGCTCATCATCTGGTCGACGGTGTAGCTGCCCGCCCGGGCTTCCTCGATGACCCAGCAACTGATGTAGGCCACGGCCTCGGGGTGGTTCAGCTTGATGCCGCGTTCCTTGCGGTAGCTGGCGAGCATCCCGGCCACGCTCAGCAGCAGCTTTTCCTGCTCTGAGGGAATCAGGTGCATCCGTGCTCCTCGGTGGTGGTGATGGCGCCCTGACCCCGGGCGGATCAGGGTCGGCGAAACTTCTGCAGGGCCGCGGTGTCGTGAGCCTGGCGGCGCGACCGGACCGTGCCCGCACACCTCCTGGCCGACGCCCCTCGACAGGCACCTTGCAGTGCCGTGGTGGGCAATGAGGTGATCTCGTCCAACAGGAGGGCGCGTGGTCGTATCGCCAGGACTTGGGTCGGGCGGGCCGCCGCAGCCGAGGCCGGAGGGGCCGAGGGCGCGGCGTGCACGTGGCCGGGTCGGAAGCCTGGGGCGATGTCGGTCAGGACAGGCCGCCGGGACAGGCCGCGCCGGCGGTCTTGCCGTCACACATCAGCGGATACAGCACACGCCGACGGGGTCCACGAAAGCCTGACCAACCAGCCCATATACCTTCTCCTCCACTGGTCCGCGAACTTGACGAGCCGCTCTCCACACGCAATGGCTCGCACACCAAAGCAAAGGCAGAACTGCACGTGAACTCGCCCGAACCGAGCTTCATTCACCCATGCGAGTGATCGGGATCAAGCCGCAACACCCCCCGATCAGCCAGGGGCACTTCTCCTCAGCCACACATCCCGCCACGCGCGGCCAGTGCCTTCGTCATGACGTGACCGGGTGCCCGGCCGTCATGACGCGACCGGGTGCTGCCCGCCCGCCGGCTCGAAGCCGGCCAGCATCTGTTCGAGGGCCGCCTGGTCGGGGCCCACGAACGGTGAGGCTCCGGCCGCCGAGCCCAGGGTGTCCATCATCGTCCCGGAGATGCCGCGGGCCGCCGGGAGATGTGTGGAGAGGATGAGCTCGGGTGCGCCGTCCCGCAGCGGCTGGAAGCTGTCCAGGAACTTCACCGGGTCCACGACCTGCACCCAGGGGCTGTCGACCGTCGCCCAGAGCAGCTGCGCGGCCCGCAGGTCCTCGACGGGGACCTGGCGGACGTCGTCGGCCTCCGCCAGTTCGGCGGTGGCCATCGGCCCGCCGAAGCAGTCGGAGCTGAAGCAGGTCCCCGACTTGTCGTCGAAGAAGCCGACCGTGGCCGGGTTGTCGAAGAGCGGCGGCCTGAACCCCGTGAGGGTGCGGTCGCCGACGTCCAGCGTCTGCCCGGGGTTGACCAGATGGATGCGGTCCATCGGCAGCGGACGCTCACAGGACATGATCCCCGCGCCCGCGAACGTGGTGACGACCTTCGCCTTGGGCGCCGCGTCGAGGAGAGCGAAGATCCCGCCCGTGTGATCCCGGTCCGGGTGGGTGAGCCAGATCCAGCGGACGTCGGCGGGATCGAGGACGGTGCCGAGCGTCTCCAGGAAGTTGCGGTCGGGCAGCCCGAGGCCGGTGTCGACGACCACGGGCTGGGAGGCGTGCAGCACAAAGGCGTTGACCGGGATGTGTCCTATCCCCGGCACTTCAAGACTGTCGCTCAGGGCGCTGATGTCGGGGCGAACCTTGTGGACGCGCATGACACATCTCCATGCCCCCTCAGGGATGGTGATCGCGTCGCGGCCTCTATGGGTCCATCGTCGTCCTTTTCCATGGCCGCCGCACCTGGGCGAAGCCCCCGTACGACCGGATTCCGCCCCGCGCGTGCCCGAAGTCCGACCGGCGGCCGCTGTGCAATGGAAGGCGAGGGGGGAGAACCGAACGGGCTTTTGAATCCTCCCCTCCCCGAAGGGAGGGGATTCCTGGCTCAGGCCGCCTCCTGGAGCAGCGCTCCAGGAGGTCTTCCGCCCTCAGCACCAGCCGGGTTGAGACCAGCCCGGACGAGCATCACGCGTGCGGAGTTCTTGTCCCGTGGGGACACGGCTCCGCACGCGGTGCAGGTGTAGGTGCGCTCACCCAGCGGCAGTGCGTGCTTGGCTCTCGCTCCGCACTGTGCGCAGTCCATCGTGGTGTACGCAGGATGTACCAGGCGAACGTCCCGCCCGTGTTTACGTCCCATCGCGATCAGAGTGGCCTTGGTGGCGCCGATGGCGGCGTCAGCGGCCTTGCGGGCCATGGTGGTCTTGGCAAGGAACTTGGGTTTGAAGTCCTCCACGGCGAGGGCGTCGTGGTCGCGGACCACCTTCTTGGCCCACTTGCGACCGGTGTCCTCCCTCTGCCTCGCGGCCTTTTGGTGTGCCTTGGCCCGCAGGTGCTTCGCCTCGCGGTAACCCTTCGAAGCATGGTGGCTCTTCCTCTGCTTGCGTCGGGCCATCATCCGGTCGTAACGGGTCAGCTTCTGCTGGGCCTTCTTGCCGTGCCCGGGATGCGGCAGATCGTGGCTCTCGGAGGTGGTGGTGGCAATCTCCCGCACGCCCCAGTCCACACCGATCACCGCGCCGGCTTCGGGCAACGGCTGAGCTTCAACGGCGACGACGAACGAGCCGTACCAGTGCCCGAGGCTGTCCTGGTACACGCGCACGCTGGTTGGCCGGGCGGGCAGGTCCCGCGACCACACCACCGTCACGACGATGCCCCCAGCCAGGTGCAACTGACCGCCACTCAGCCGGAACCCGCGCCGGGTGTAGTTGAGGGTTGGCCGTGCCTCACGCCTCTTCTTGTGGTTTGGCATTCCTGCCCGGAGTGCCATGGGCAGGCGCTCTTTGATGTCCTTGTGCGCCTTCGCGCGGGAGCGGCCGAAGTCACGGATGATCTGCTGCTGCGGAACCGACGAGCCCTCACGCAGCCACTGCGTACGGGCGCGGGCTTCGGTCAGCATTTTGTCGAGCTGCGCCGGGCCACACGTCTGCTTGTCCTGCGGATGGGCCTTGTTGTGTACGTACACGGCCTTGGACTTGGCAACACACTCGTTCCACACCCACCGGCACCGGTGCCACTCGGTCAGCAGAGCCGTGCGGGCGGTGGACGACAAGCGCAGCCTAAACGTGTACCGGGCCCGCCCCACACCGTCGCTCTCCACCGCTGCCGCCATGCCGATATCCCCCGCCCGCGTTCCGGTCCCCCACGCTCGTCATTACGCGACCATATGAGCGAGATCCGCACACCCGCACATCTCTCTCGTTTAGGTCACCCTCATTAGCGAACATGGGCACGCGCGTTCGTTCGGGCGCTGGGGTGAGGTGCGGCTCACCCTGGACGCGGAGCTCGCCGGCGAAGGCCTCAGTCAAAAACGGTTCCGCGTCGAGGACCTCGCCGTGCCCCTCATCGACGCCCACCGCATGGTCGGCCCTGTGCTCGGCCCGGTCCGCGAACGCTTGCTGGCCGCACCGGCGTTGGGCGCCGACAGGGTGCTGAGGGACAGGGGCAGGGGCCGCCGAACAGCGACGGCCCCTGCCTATCGCCCTCAACTCGCGCAGTACTGCTCCTCCTTGCCGATCGACCGATACATGCAGTCCGCGTTCTCCAGGAGTTGAAGCACCGCGTCCCGGTTGCGGTCCGTCTCCCGGTCGATCACCTCGTCGGGCGGGTAGAAGCCACCGCCGCCGGACGACGACGGGTACATCTCGAAGGTGTACGAGAAGATCTTCTGGTCGCCCCAGAGCCAGTCGTCAATGGTGCCGTCCGTGATGTAGAGATCACTGGACTGCTCGGGCGTGTAGCCGTTGCTGGCGGCCATCTTCTCGCCGACCGCCGCGTGCGCGTCGCGGTCGTCCTGGGTGAGCCCCTCCGCGGTGTCGTCGTAGGTGTAGCCGTAGGGCCACAGGACGAGTTCGCTGTACGTGTGGAAGTCGATCGCCGCGGTGATCTGCTGCTTGCCGCCGACGATCCGGCCGCGTACGAAGTCGGCGAGGACCTTCACCTCGGGGGCGGACTCGCCGGCCTTGCCGCGGTACGTCTCCGAGCCCGTCGAGCCCGAAGAGCCGCCGCAGCAGCCCCACTTGTAGTCCCAGTTGCGGTTCAGGTCGGTGCCGACGTTGGACGAACCGGAGTTGGGCTGCCGGTTCTTGCGCCAGCTGCGGTAGGAGCCGGACGCGATGTCGTACTCTCCGCCGTCCGGGTTCACGTCGGGGACGATCCAGATCTCGCGGTCGTCGACCATCTTCTTGATCCGCGCGTCCGTGCCGTAGTCGTCGCCGAGTTCCCGCACCAGATACAGCGCCATCTCCACCGTGAGGTGCTCGCGCGCGTGCTGGTGGTGGGTGAAGAGGACCTCGGGCTCGGCCTCGTCCGTGGCGGCGTTGTCACTGATCTTCACCGCGATGATGTCGCGGCCCTCGTGGGACTTGCCGATGACCTTCTTGGTCATGATGTCCGGGTGGGCGGCGACGCGCTGGTCGATCTCCGCGTTCATCTCGGCGTAGTTGTGGTACTTGGAGTCGGCCGGCGGGAAGTCCTTCGGCTTGGCCTCCTTGCCGTTCGTACGCTTCGGCGGCGCGGCGATTGCCTTCAACTCATAGCCCTGCACGCGCAGTTCGCGTACCTGCGCGGCGGTGGCCGACACCGTCACGACATGGCTGTCGAAGTCGTCGATGCTCACGCCCGTGCGGGCAATCTTGGTGCGCGTGACGGGCGTCGAGTGCGTGCTGATCTCGTACTGCTGTGTTTTCTCCTCCTCTGCCGCCGCCGTCCGCCGGGGGGCCGGATCGGCCGGTGCGGCGTTGGCGGTCAGGGGTGCCGCCACGGCCAGGGCGAGGACGGCCGCCAGGGCGGCTGACCTTCTTCCGCGTAGGTGCCTGCGTATGCGAAGTCGCATGAAGTCTCCTGAGAGGTGGGGGGTGGTTCACTGCGACGGTGCGAGGTGCGAGGTGCGGCCCCATGGTGGGGCAGTGGCATGTTCCGGTCAATGCAGTCTCTGGCCAATCCCTCCGACCCCTTGTGCACCAGGCGTCTTTACGCGAGCTTGATCTCATGGCGGATACCGCGGATACCACAGGTGGCGTAGCAACCAACCAGCCCCGCAAGTCCAGTTGGAAGTACATCGGACCCGGCATCGTCGTCGCCGCGACCGGCGTCGGCGCGGGCGACCTCGTCGCGACCCTCATCGCGGGCAGCAACTTCGGCTACACCCTGCTGTGGGCCGCCGTCATCGGCTGCGTCGTGAAGATCTCGCTCGCCGAGGCCGCGGGCCGCTGGCACCTCTCCACCGGCCGCACCCTCTTCGACGGCTGGGCCAGCCTCGGCCGCTGGACGACGTGGTTCTTCGTCGTCTACGTCGTGATCTGGGGGTACGTCTATGGGGCGGCCGCCATGTCGTCGTCCGGACTGCCGCTCCAGGCGCTGTTCCCCGACGTCATGGACCTCAAGTGGTGGGGGATCCTGACCGGCCTCGTCGGCCTGGTCTTCGTCTGGTTCAACAAGTACGCCGTCTTCGAGAAGGTCATGACGGTCCTCGTCGGCGTCATGTTCCTCGTCACCGTCTATCTCGCCATCCGCGTCACCCCGCACCTGGGCGACGCCTTCGCGGGACTGCTGCCCGTGCTGCCCGACGAGAAGGACTCGATCCTCAACACGCTCGGCCTGATCGGCGGCGTCGGTGGCACCATCACCCTTGCCGCGTACGGCTATTGGGTCAACGCCAAGGGCTGGACCGACTCCGGCTGGATGAAGGTGATGCGGCTCGACAACCGCGTCGCGTACATCACCACCGGCATCTTCGTCGTCGCCATGCTCTTCGTCGGCGCCGAGATCCTGCACTCCGCGAACGTCTCCATCGCCAGCGGCGACAAGGGCCTCGTACAGCTCTCCGACATCCTGGAGAAGGAGTACGGGTCCGCCACCGCCAAGCTCTTCCTGATCGGCTTCTTCGCCACGTCCTTCACCTCGCTGATCGGCGTGTGGCACGGCGTGAGCCTGATGTTCGCCGACTTCGTCGAGCGCTACCGCAAGCAGCGGGCCGGCGCCGACGACAAGGCGCTGACCGGCGAGGAGGTGGCATCCGGCGCCCGCGAGAAGTCGGTGCCGTTCCGCGCGTACCTGCTGTGGCTGACCTTCCCGCCGATGATCCTGCTCTTCCAGGGCCAGCCGTTCCGCCTCATCATCATCTACGGCGTCCTGGGCGCGGCCTTCATGCCGTTCCTCGCGCTCACCCTGGTCTGGCTGCTCAACTCCTCGCGCACGCCCAGGGAATGGCGCAACGGCTGGCTCAGCAACGGCATGCTGGCGATCGCGGGCCTGCTGTTCCTGGTCCTGTGCATCAAGCAGATCACGGACCAGGACTGGGGCAGCTTCTTCTGACGCCACAACGCCACAACGCCGCCGGGGGAGCGGCGGCGCTGCGGGTCTCAGTGGTGCTCGTGCGGGCTACGGCAGCCCGTGGACGTGCGGTCCGACCGCCTTCGACCAGGCGCTGCCGTCCGCCGCGTCCCAGTTCGTGGACCAGGTCATCGCACCCCGGATGTCCGGGTACGTCTTGGACGGCTTGAAGGAGCCACAGCTGGTGCCCTTCGCCAGGCAGCCCAGGGCCTGGTTCACCACCGACGGCGCGACATAGCCGCTGCCCGCCGCCTTCGACGAGGCGGGGACGCCTATGCCGACCTGCGACGGCGCGAGGCCGCCCTCCAGCTGGATGCAGGCGAGCGCGGTGAGGAAGTCCACCGAGCCCTGGCTGTAGACCTTGCCGTCACAGCCCAGCATCGAACCGCTGTTGTAGTACTGCATGTTGACGACCGTGAGGATGTCCTTCACGGCGAGCGCCGTCTTGAAGTACTCGTTGGACGTCGACTGCATGTCGATCGTCTGCGGCGCCATCGTCAGGACAAGCCCCGAACCGGCCTTACCCGCAAGGGACTTGAGTGCCTGCGTCATGTACGTCGAGTTGAGCCCGTTCTCCAGGTCGATGTCGACGCCGTCGAAGCCGTACTCCTGCATCAGCTTGTACGTCGAGTCGGCGAAGGCGGTCGCGGACGCGCCGTCGTTGACGGACACCGCGCCCTTCTCGCCGCCGACCGAGATGATCACGGACTTCCCGGCCGCCTGCTTGGCCTTGATGTCGGCCTTGAACTGCTCGACGGTGTAGCCGCCGAGCCCGGCCGAGTCGAGGTTGAAGGTGATCTCTCCGGGCGTGCCGGTCGCGTCGGCGAAGGAGACCGCGATGATGTCGTAGTCGCCCGGTACGTCGCTCAGCTTCTGGACCGTGGCGCCGTTGTTGAAGTTCTGCCAGTAACCGGTCACCGCGTGCTTCGGTACCGCGCGGGTGCCGGCGTCGGCGTTGTCGGCGCCGCCGGTCAGCAGGCCGGTGAGCGCGAGGGCCAGGGCCGTTGCCAATCCGATGACGGTACCTGCCTTCCTGCGTGTCCTGCCGCGTGCGTGGTCCACTTCTGCCTCCGGTGGGGGGAGTTGGGGGGTGCGTGAGTGGTGCGTGGGGGGAACCTGGGGGTCGGGGCTCGGGTTCGGAGCGCTCGCTTGGTCGTACAAGTTGGTCCAGACCAATTGAGTTGTCAAGACCTCTGGCGCCACCCGCACCCCGCAGGACCGGCCAACCTCTTCGTGAACAGTGGGAAGTTGGGTGTTGAGGCGGCCCTGACCTGGATATGGTGCTGAGGCGGAAGTGCATGGACACCGGCACGAAGTGCCCCGAAGTGCACAGAGAACGGTACGAAGTGGGCGCAGACTGGGGGTGTAGGCATGCCGACCGCCATAGCCGTCACCGGCCCCGACCTGGTGCTGCCGTCGCCCGACCGGCACACCCCGTCGGCGGCCGTCCTGCAGAGCGCCGTCCAGTCACCACGGACGTACTCCCTGGACCAGTCGCTCACCGAGATGCACACGCTCATCGAGCACCACGGCTATGTGATCGTCCTCTGCCCCGCCTCCGCACCGCCCGCCGTGGTGCACCGGCTGCACGCGATCCGCTCCGTACTGGAGAGCGACCGCATCGCCATCCTCCGCCCCGACCTGCCGCCCCTGGGCATGGCCGTCCTGGCGCTCCAGCTGCGCCAGCTCTCCATCTGCGACTTCAGCCCCGGCGTCCTCGCCTCCGCGGCCCGCCTGCTCTCCCACTACATCTACGCGGGCGCGCTGCTCGGCTCCGTCGCCAAGCTGGACCGCGTCCCCGTCACGCTCCAGTCCCACGCCAAGTCCTGGGTCCCCGGCGCCCAGTTCGCCGTCCTTGCCACCCCCCGCCCCGAGCTGGTGAAGCTCACGGGCGAGGCAAGCCTCTCCGGCCCCGGATTCGGTACGAAGATGCTGTACGCCACCGGCCAACTGGCCCCCGACTGGGTCACCGGAACCCTCGCGCCGGCCTGGCGCACCCAGGGCGTCACCGAGGCCCGGCTGCCCGCGGAGTCCGCACGCTGGTGGGCGACGCCCAAGCTCGTCGAGTTCGCGGCGGCCATCCCCGACATCTCCGTGCTCTACCAACTGGTCACGTCCGTCCGCCGGGACGACTGCCACTGGTGCGGCCTCGAACTCATCGGCGACCGCTGCGGCTTCTGCGCCGCACCGCTGCCGCCGCCCCCCGAACGCTCCTCACCGTCACCCGCCGTACGCGCACTCCCGAGGGGCGCGACCTAGGGTGCGCTCCCTCTCGCGTACGCCACCGAACGACCGCGCGCCACACCGCTCACTGTCCGTAGCCATCCGCACTCGATCGAGGTATTCCGGTCCATGAACTCACGCCAGCGCCGCGGCGTCATCCTGCTGGTCCTCTCGGTCCTGGCCGCGTTCGGCGCGTTCGCGGGCGTCCTCTCGGTGATCCGTGACGTGAACTCGAAGGTGGGGCCGGAGGTCGCGGCGTACAAGCTCAAGGGGGACGTCGCCCCCTACAAGGAACTGAGCGCCGACCAGTTCGAGAAGGTCGAGATGCCGGAGCGGTGGCTGTCCGACAACGCGGTCACCGACCTCCGCCAGATCCGCGGCAAGATCGCGGTGACGGAGCTGCGCAAGGGCTCGCTCCTCCAGTCGGACATGATCGTGAAGCGGCCCGAACTCTCCCCGGGGCAGCAGGAGATCGCCATCCTGATCGACGCGGCCACGGGCGTCGCCGGGAAGATCACTCCGGGGTCGACGGTGAACATCTACGCCACGTTCAAGGGCGAGACCGATACGGCGAAGGACCAGTCGAAGGTCATCGTCGAGTCGGCGAAGGTGATCGACGTGGGCAAGCTGACGGCCCTTGACCCCGACCGGGACGACGACCGGAGCAGCCGCCGCACGGAGAGCGAGGCGGTGCCGATCACGTTTGCCCTCGACACGGCCGATGCGCAACGGGTCGCGTACGCGGAGTCGTTCGCCACGCATGTGCGGCTGGCCCTGGTGGGCAAGGGCGGGGACGCGGCGATCCCGCGGGGTGACCGGACGTACACACTCGACGAGGACAAGTAGGAGGCCCCGCGGATGAGGTCCACGTCGCCAGAACCGCCGCTCCGCGGCGGATGTCTCCCACCCACCCACCCGATTACCCTGCAGCTCCCTGCTGTGGGCAGGCGTTCCGCACGGCGAGTGGGGTCTCCCCTGCTCGAGCGAAGCCGAGAGCTTGGGGATGGGTGGGCACAGCCGTCGCTGCCGGGTGCGAATGAGCGTGGCGCCCAGCGCGCCGCAGGCGGGAGCGGTACGTGACGACCAGGATTCTCCCCGCGGTGGGCGACATCGATGCCGCCCGAGCCCTCAGCACCCTCATCGGGCAGCTCCCCGACGCCGAACCCGCCCTCCCCGTAGCCGATTCCACCGCCCTGCTCGACCACCTCGCCCGCCTCGCCGCGGAGTCGCTCGACGAGCTCCCCGAGGTCGTCCTCATCCACGAGCGCATCGGCCCCGTCCCCGCCCTCGACCTCATCCGGGACCTGGTGCTCCGCTTCCCGGCGGTCGGCGTCGTCCTCATCACCGCCGACACCAGCCCCGGCCTCCTCACCGCCGCCATGGACTCCGGCGCCCGGGGCATCATCGGCTTCCCCCTCGCGTACGACGCCCTGGCCGAACGCGTGCACGCCGCGGCCGCCTGGTCGGCCGGCATGCGCCGCCACCTCGGCAGCACCGGCATGGAGCTCTACACCGGGGGACCGGGGGAGACCCCCGGCGGCGGACAGGTCGTCGCCGTCAGCGGTGCGAAGGGCGGCGTGGGCACCACCCTCGCCACCGTCCAACTCGCTCTCGCCGCAAGGGCATCCGGCCGCACCGTCGCCCTCCTCGACCTGGACCTCCAGTCCGGAGACGTCGCCTCCTACCTGGACGTACAGTTCCGCCGCTCCATCGCCGACCTCGCTGCGATCACCGACATCAACCCCCGCGTCCTCCAGGACGCCGTCTACACCCACGAGACCGGCATCGGCCTCCTCCTGGCCCCCGCCGACGGCGAACGCGGCGAAGAGATCACCGACCGGGTGGCCCGCCAGACGATCGGCGCCCTCCGCACCCGCTACGACGTCGTCCTGGTCGACTGCGGCACATACGTCACCTCGGCGACGGCGGCAGCCATCGAACTGGCCGACCAGGCCCTCCTCTTGGTGACCCCCGACGTCGTCGCGGTCCGCGCCGCCAAGCGCATGGTCCGCCTGTGGGACCGCCTCCAGATCCGCAAGGCCGAGGAGACCCTCACCGTCGTCAACCGCCACGGCAAGGGCACGGAGATCCAGCCGTCCCTGGTCGAGCGGGTGACCGGCACACGCGTCGCCCGCACCACCGTCCCCGCGGCGTTCAAGGAACTGCAGGGCGCGGTGGACGCGGGCCGCATGCAGGACCTGGACAGCAAGTCCACCGTCAAGCAGTCCCTCTGGGCCCTGGCGGGCGAACTGGGCCTGGTCGACGTGGAGTCGGCGACGGGCGCCGGGAAGCGGGGCGCACTGGCCCTGCGGAAAAGGGGCGGCGACCGGGGCGCGGTGACCCTCGAATTCGCCGGCATGTTCCCCCTGCTCCTGGCCGTCATGGCCATCCTCTGGCAGTGCGCCCTGTACGGCTACACGTTCTCCCTCGCGGGCAACGCCGCCGACGAGGCGGCCCGCGCCGCGACGGCCGCGTACGCAGCGGGCGAGGGCGCGGAGGCAGCATGCACAGCCGCGGCCCGCGAGCACCTCCCTTCCGCCTGGCAGGGCGCGGCGGTGTCCTGCACGGACGAGGGCACGGTCTGGAAGGCCCACGTCGACGCGCAGGTCCCCCTGTTCTTCCCGGGAATGGACACGGGCTGGGAGGTCAACGGGGAGGCGGGGGCGGCGAAGGAGGGGGATGACGGGTGAGTACGCACCCGGCGGCTGCACGCACCGCCGATCACCGGCTCCGCCGAGTTCGTCCTCAAACGCCGGACGGGCTGAATCCAAAGAACCCCCGCTTCGACGACCGCGGCGTATCCATGCTCGAGTTCGCCGGTTTCCTCCCCATCCTCCTCCTCATCGGCCTCGCGGCCATCCAGCTCGGCCTGGTCGGCTACGCCGCCAACCAGGCAGGCTCAGGAGCCCGCGCGGCAGCGAGAGTCGCCTCCCAGGGCGAGGGAGGGGAAGCCGCGGGCCAGGCCGCCATGGACGGCAGCCTCGACTCCACCGTCGCCATCGGCGGCGGCGCGGACACGACCACGGCCACCGTCACCGTCCAAGTCCCCACGCTCCTCCCCTTCGTGGACACGAACTGGAGCGTGACAAAGGAAGCCACCATGCCCAACGACGACGCAGCAGACGGGAGCTGAGCCAAGAGAATGAGCCTCCGCGACCGCGTGGCGACCCCGCAGACCGACGCAGGACCCACCCGCGACGACAGCCTCGTGGCCGTCTACCGCTCCAAGCTCCTCGAAGAGATCGACCTCGCCGAGATGTCGTCCCTCACGGCCGCGGACCGCCGCGTCCGCCTGGAACGCGTCCTTGGCCACATCATCAGCCGCGAGGGCCCGGTCCAGTCGACCTCCGAGCGCGCCCAGCTGATCCGCCGCGTGGTCGACGAGGCGCTGGGCCTCGGCGTACTGGAACCACTCCTCGCGGATGCCTCGATCACAGAGATCATGGTCAACGGCCCGGACTCGATCTTCGTGGAACGAGCAGGAAGGGTGGAACAACTCCCCCTCCGTTTCGCATCGAACGACCAACTGATGCAGACGATCGAACGCATCGTCTCCACGGTCAACCGCCGTGTGGACGAGTCGAACCCGATGGTCGACGCGCGCCTGCCCACGGGCGAGCGCGTCAACGTGATCATCCCGCCCCTCGCCCTGACCGGCGCGACACTCACCATCCGCCGCTTCCCCCGCGCGTACACCCTGCACGAGCTCATCGACCTGGGCTCGCTCGACGAGCACATGCTGCTCCTGCTTTCGGCCTTCGTACGAGCCCGCTTCAACATCATCGTGTCCGGAGGCACAGGCTCCGGAAAGACGACCCTCCTCAACGCGCTCTCCGGCCTCCTCCCGGCCCACGAACGCATCATCACCATCGAGGACTCGGCCGAACTGCAGCTCCAGCAGGACCACGTGATCCGCCTCGAATCCCGCCCCCCGAACGTCGAGGGCAAGGGCCAGATCACCATCCGCGACCTGGTCCGGAACAGCCTCCGCATGCGCCCCGACCGCATCATCGTCGGCGAGGTACGAGGCGGCGAGACGCTCGACATGCTGCAAGCCATGTCGACGGGCCACGACGGCTCACTGGCGACGGTCCACGCGAACACGGCGGAGGATGCCCTCATGCGCCTCCAGACCCTGGGCTCCATGTCCGAGGTCCAGATCCCCTTCGAGGCACTGAAGGACCAGATCAACTCGGCGGTGGACGTGGTCGTCCAACTGGCCCGGCACGCGGACGGCTCCCGCAAGATCGCCGAGATCGTCCTCCTCGTCTCGCACGGCCGCGAACAGTTCCGCATCGCCCCGGTGACCCGCTTCATCCCCCGCCAGGCCGCCGCTTCCACGGACCGCCGCGTCCACGGCTACTTCGAGCACCTGCCGCTGCCCCGCTCGGTCGCCGACCGGCTGTATCTGGCGGGGGAGCCGGTCCCGCAGGGCTTCGGGGTCGCGCAGGCCATCGACGTACTGAACACACGAGAGGCGATCGGATGAGTACGAGGGCGAGTGCGCGAGCGCACGAGCAGGCGCCCCCCGGGCAGCTCCCTGGGCGAGAGGTCACGGCCTGATGGAGAACAAAGCCGCCCTGCTGGCCCTCGGCGCCACCATCCTGACCGGCACGCTCGCGGTCGCGGGCGTCCACGCGTACGCGACGGGCCGCGCCCAGCGCCAAGCCCTGGTGGACCGCCTGTCGATCGGCCCCGGCGAGGGCGACGGCGGTCCCACGGGCCGCGGCCGCCGCTTCTCGGCGGTGGACCGCCGCCTGCGCCGCACGCGCCTGGGCCGCACCATCCACCTGCGCCTCTCGGCAACGGGACTGAATCTCACGGCAGGCGAGTTCTTCGTCTACGTGGTCGCAGTCGTCGCCGCGCTGTGGCTGATAGCGGCGGCGTCACTGGCCCCGTTCTTCGGCCCGATCGCGGGAGTGGTGGCGGTCTGGAGCGCGGTGGTGTTCCTCAACTGGCAACGCCAGAAACGCATCGAGGCCTTCATCAACCAACTCCCGGACGTGGCCCGCATCCTGGCCAACGCGACGGCGGCGGGCCTGGCACTGCGTACGTCCTTGGCGATGGCGGCGGAAGAACTGGAAGCCCCGGCGGGCGAAGAACTCTCCATGGTGGCCGACCAGCTGACGCTGGGCCGCTCGATCGACGACACCCTGGGCGAACTGGCGGAACGCCTCCCGTCCCGCGAACTGATAGTGCTCGTAACGACGTTGGTCCTGTCCAACAAGGCGGGCGGCTCGGTCGTGAACTCCCTCCGCAATCTCACGCAGACCCTGGAGGACAGGAAGGAGACGAGACGCGAGGTCCGCACGATGCTCTCGGAGGTCAACGCGACGGCGTTCACGGTCCCGCTCCTGGGCCTGGGCTCGCTGCTCCTGATCAACTCGTCCAACGAGGGCGCCCTGGAACGAGTGACAGGCTCCCCGGTGGGCCAGATGCTGATCCTGATCGCGCTGGGCCTGTACGCGGTGGGCTTCTTCGTGATCCGCCGCCTGGGCAAGATCGAAGTGTAGGGGGAGGGTTACGTTGACTTCTGGTGTCTTCGGTCTGGCGGTGGCGGCGGTGATGGGCCTGGCGGTGGCGGGCATCTGCCAAGGCATCCGCATGTACCGCGCGGAGGCGAAACTCCCCTCGGACCTGGCGATCGCCCTGGAGGTCGGCGCCACCCGCGTCTCGGCGGCGGGCTCGGCGGTGGACCGCCTGGGCATCCGCTTCGCGCCGCTGGTCCTGCGCCTGATGGGCCCGAAGCGGGTGGACGCCAAGCGCCGCAAGATCGACATGGCGGGAAACCCGGGCGGCCTGACGATCGACCGCTATGCGGCGCGACGGGCGGTGTACGGCATCTTCGGCCTGGTGATGGGCCTGATCTTCTTCACGAACGGCTCGTCGCTGTTCGGCGCCCTGACCTTCGCCTTCGGGATCGGGGCGGCGGACGCCCTGATCTGGCAGGCGATCCGCGAACGCCGCGAGGTGATCGACCGCACTCTCCCCGACTTCCTGGACGTCCTGGCGGTGGTCGTCTCGGCGGGCCTGGGCTTCCGCCAGGCGCTGGACCGCGTCGCGGAGAAGTACGAGGGGCCGTGGGCGGACGAACTACGCATCACGCTCCGCCAGATGGACATGGGAGTGAGCCGCCGCCAGGCCTTCGACGAGCTGCGCCGACGCAACGCATCGGAACAGGTCTCACAATTCGTCTCGGCGCTCCAGCAGGGCGAGGAGCTGGGCTCCCCCATCGCGGACACACTCATCCAACTCGCCACGGACATGCGCCGCACCGACGCCCAGAACTCCCGCCGCAGGGCGGCGAAGACGATCCCCAAGGCAACGATGGTGACCCTCGTCTTCATGCTCCCGGCGACGATGATCCTGATCGCGGCGGGCATGTTCCTCGGCTCAGGTTCGGACTTCGGCTCGATCCTGGGAAAGTGAGGGATTGCTGTGAGCGGTGCGGGGCGCCTGCCGGCGGGCGCAGCTATCAAGCCACTGGGCGAAACCTCTTCGCGGCTGCAACGAGATGTGGGACAGTCTGTCGGATGGGGGGAGGGTCGCAGTGGCTTCGCCGAAGCGCCCCTTCGGCCCCTCTTCCTCCAACAACCCTTTGCAAACAGCGAGTTCACAAGACGCACGGGAGGGGAAGTCGTGAACCACATAGCCCCACCGACTGACCGGTCGCGGACCTCCGCCGTATCCCTCCGGGGCGCGTGATGACCTCGCCACCGGGGAAGGGAACTCGCCAACTTGCGCGGCTGAAACGGCATTGGTTGCGGAGAGTGGCTGTTGGGTCACATGATCTCGCGTACGTTGCCTATGACGAGAGCGGCGTCGGAATTGGTTGCGCCAGCGGTGCGTGTATCGGGTGGGAGAGAAGGGGCCGTCGTGCTGAAGGATCGCGTACTCAGAGTCTGGGTCGACTGGACCGTGACCGTGGCTTCCCGGGTTCGGGGGAGGGAGCGGGATGCGGGGGCTGGGTTTGTGGAGTATGCGGGGTTGATGATTTTGATTGCCGGGATCTTCGTGCTCATCGACGGCTTGGGTCTCGATGGACAGATCTCCGGCGCGATTCAGGACGCGGTGTCGGACGTAATCGGCGGCTGAGCCGGAGACGCTTTCTCAGTGACACTGGGCAGACTCTCCCCATCTACATCTGGATGACGGGGATTCTGCTCTTTGTTGCGTTCGCGTTCTTTGCGTTCGCCCAGGCCGCATCTGCGCGCAATGGCGCCCAATCAGCTGCTGATGCGGCGGCTCTGGCGGCAGCGCAGGATGCGAGGGAAGAGCTCGTCGAAGGGCTAGGGGAGTCCATCGGTGATGGAGACGAGTGGCTCGACTGGCTCGACGGTGACAAGTTCACCGGTGATGGGGCTCGTGGCGCAGCAGATGCGCTGGCTGCTGACAATGACTCGACGGTCACGGCCTTTGGGCCCGACGAAGTGAACGGCTACCCGGGCTTCTGGGCGAAGGTCGAGACGAACTACACCGTTGGCGATTCGATCATTCCGGGCACGGAGTCCCAGCACGCCAACGCCGAGGCCACCGCAATCATCAAACCGCGCTGCGGCCTTGCTCCGTCCGCAGACCCAGAGAAGGCCGTGGAATTCGACTGCGACGGTGGCGACTCCTTCGAGATCGATCCGGACGATTTCGATCTGGATGATCTCCCGGATGCGTCCGTTCTCTTCTCCGTCCACCTGGCCGACTGATGAGCGATCGACGAAAGAAGGAAGCTGTACCGATGAACATTCGGCGCACCATAAAGACCCGCAGGGCAATGACCGCTGTGGCGATCACTACTGGGCTGGTCCTCACGGTCGCCGGCTGTGGTGGAGGGGGCGGTGACAGCGATGACAAGTCTGAGAAGGGGGCTTCGTCACCTGCGACTGCCAAGGGCAATGAGGGTGACGAGAAGAAGGATGAGGATAGCCAAGCCCCCGCGGCGGACGAGGTATTGGCAGAGGTGAAGGGTGAGGAGAGCATCACCCTGACGGTCTCGTCTGCCGTCCGTGACGAGGGCGGCTTCGTCACAATCTCGGGCAAGGTGACGAACGGTGGTAGTCGGTTCTGGGCTGCCGCCAACTGGCGTGGCGAGGAACGAGAGCTGAACAAGAACGGTTCGTCGGTGGCGGGAGCCAACCTGATCGACAACACCGGGAAGAAGAAGTACCTCGTCCTCCGTGACACAGAGGGCCGGTGCCTGTGCACCAACTTCACGGGTGGCGTCAAGCCCGGCCAAACGACGGACTGGTACGCGCAGTTCCCGGCCCCGCCCGAAGGCACCAGCAAAGTCGCCTTCCAGGTAGGCGCCATGCCCCCCGCCTCCATAGAACTCTCCGAGGGTGAGTGACCCATGGCCCACCCACGATCACGCACCCTGGCCACAGCCACGGCCACCCTCACGGCCTTCATCCTCCTCACCGGCACCGCCGCCCACGCGGACGACGACGACCCCAGCGCACCCCCGGACAGCACAACCTCCACCCCACCCCAGGAAGTCGACTCCAACAGCCCCGGTCTGAAGCTGGCCGACGGAGCGACCCTGGCCCCGGCGAAGGTCCTGGACATCAAGTCCGTCGTCGAAGACCTCGGCGGCGAGGAACGCCGCGAGGACACCAACACCGACGTCAAATTCGCCCTCCAGGCAGAGGTGCTGTTCCCCAAGGACAGCCCCAAGCTGAACCCGGAGGCGAACGCGCGCATCAAGGCGATCGCCGAGGAGGCGAAGGCCCAAAAGGCAACCAACGTCCGGGTGTTCGGCTTCACGGACGACCTCGGCTCGTACAGCCACGGCAAGAAGCTGTCGCGCGACCGCGCGGAAGCGGTGCACGACAAGCTGGCGAGCTACCTGGGCCCAGAGGTCACGTACGCGGTACGCGGCTACAGCGAGGACTACCCGATCGCGGACAACGGCTCCGAGGAGGGCCGCAAGAAGAACCGCCGGGTCGAGGTGTCCTTCCCGCGGGGTTCCGGAGCGGACACGGGGACGACCCCCTCCGGGGGCCAGGACTGACCGAGCCTTGACCAGTTCCGCCCACACGCGGTGGCAGATCGCCTGGCTATATAGATTTCTGTATAGTCGAGTCTGTGAGTGATCCCTGGCGGATTGAGATTGAGCCGGAGGTCCGGCAGTGGCTGGAACTGTTGTCGGACACCCACTACGACAAGGCTGAGCGAGCGGCTGACATGCTCGCGGCGGACCCGACCACCCTTGGTGAGCCGTACTCCCGCCACCTCGGCGGCAAGCTGCGCGAGCTGCGTTTCATCATGGATGGCAACGCCGTGCGCATCACATACTGGCTGGCTCCCGACCGCCGCATCGTGCTGTTGACGGTGTTCCGAAAGACCAGGCAGCGCGAAGTCGCAGAGGTCGAGCGTGCCCAGCAGGCCCAGAAGGAGTGCCAGGCGGAGCATGGACCTGCCGAGCACAGTTATGACCGGATCAAGGAGGAGGGGTCGTGAACCACTCCCATTGGAAGACCCGCAGGACCAGGAAGCTAGCCGGGGAATCGCTCGAAGAGTCCCCGGCGTACGTCGAGGCCGGCTATGCGTTCGCACTCGGCCAGGCGGTCCATGACCGGCGCACAGAACTTGGCCTGTCGCAGAGTGAACTGGCCCGCCGTGCCGAGATGACGCAGCCGCAGATCTCGAATATCGAGGGCGGAGACTCCGTGCCGACCTTGCAACTGCTAACGCGCCTGGCCAAGGCGCTCGACGCGGCATTGACCATTGACCTGGACGGCGACACCTCGGCGTTTGTGTTCACCGCGCACAACGATTCCGGGCCCGACGGGGCATCGGCGGATGGACGTTCCTCAGCGGCGTGATCGTCAGGACCTGGCGTTCCGGCAGCACGTCGACTCGCTGCGGGGGCTTCGGCGACGCGGCGGTTGTGAGGGCGCCGGGGCCGCCCGGTTTTCGGGAGGGTGGCGGTTCCGGTCTGGGAGTCAAGGGCGCTTCGCTGCGCTGCGCGTCGGCTTCGCCGATGTCCCCTCGGGCCACCCTTGACACCCAGCCCTCCACCGCGAGAAGCGTGATGACCGGGCGGCCGCGAAGCGGGGCTCACGGGGATGGTGGGGTTGGGTCGTCCGGCTTCACGGCCGGGTGCGGACTAGTTCGTCGCAGCGCGCCCCGGGTGGCGGGGCGCGCGGTCTGCTCGGGGATGGGTCCCGGTTTCGTCAAACGTCTGCGGACCGGCCCTCGACGAGAGGGGGTATGGGGGACCTACTTTGGGAAAGTTGCGTTTGCCTATCGCGTGCGCCCCCCTTGTGCCAGAACACTACTTTTCCAAAGTAGGTCTCCCACCCCCACCTCTCGACCGGGAAGCGACGGTCACCCCGGAAGATCCGGCCGGTAGACGCTTGACGAGACCGGCACCGATCCCCGGACCGGCCGCGCACCCCTCCCACCCGGCTGTGCTGATACGAACCAGTCCGCACCCGGCAGCGAAGCCGGATGACCCAACCCCACCATCCCCGAGAGCCCCGCTTCGTGGCCGCCCGGTCATATGGCTTCTCGCGGTGGAGGGGTGGGTGTCAAGGGTGGAGCGAAGCGGAATCGGCGCAGCCGACGCGCAGCGCAGCGGAGCGCCCTTGACTCCCGGCCCGGAACCGCCAACCTCGGGACAACCGGGCGGCCCCGGCGCCAACACAACGCCGGATCACCGAAGCCCCGCTAGAGCAGGTGATCCGCCTTCCCCGCCTTGATCTCGCGGATGAGAGTACGGAGGGCTTCCTCGGTGTCGGTGAGGTGCCGGTCCTCTTGGCCGGCCACGGCGATGTAAGCGCTGCCTTCGCCGTCGGTCCCTATGCGGAAGCAGTTGTTACCTTCTGCGCAGAAGGGCTCTTCCCAGGTGATGTCGGCCATGGTGGCTCTCCTCAGAGCTGATGGGCGATGTTGTGGATGAAGTTGCGCGATTCCTTGGGCCCGAGCGCCTTCGCGTGCCACCAGTCCATGTGCGCCAGGTACTTGGCGAGCTGTGACTCGGCGTGAGTGAACTCGCCGCCGTGTGCGGAGTCCAGTTGCACGGTGTCCAGTTGGGGAACGCTGCCGTTCGCGTACATCACTGCGTGGCCGGCACCCGGGAAGGCCCCGACCTCCGCCGGGAGGATAAGTACGTCCACATTGTCCCGCTCAGACATCTCGCAGAGGTGCTGGAGCTGTTCCCTCATTGAGCGTCGCCCGCCGAACTGCATGTGCAGGGCCAGCTCATGGACGTACGCGACGTAGTCGACGGGTCGCTCTCGGTCCAGCACCTGCTGACGGTGTATCCGGTGCACCACGCGTAGTTCCACCTCTGACTTCGGCAGGGGCGGCAGGGCGGCGTCGAAGATGGCGCGAGCGTATCCACCCAGTTGGAGAAGCCCGGGTACGTGCACGGTCTGCAGGGTGCGCAGTCGGGTGGCGGACCACTCCAACTCGGCGACATCCAACAGGCCCTGAGGCAGGCTCCCTCTGAACTGCTCCCACCATCCGCGACTGCGGTGGTCGGCCATGGCGGCCAGCGCGTCGATGTACGCCTCGTCTGCGCAGTCGTAGTTGCTGGCGAGTATCCGAATGCGCTCGGGCGAAGTGGCGCGGACGCCCGACTCCATGTTGGAGACCTTCGTGCGATCCAGTCCGAGCAGTCCGGCGGCGTACTCGGTGGTCAGGCCGGCTGCGACCCGCATCCTGCGCAGCTCGGCACCCAGCCGCTTCTGGCGCTCCGTTGGCGCGGCACGTGTGCCCATCAGTGCATTCCTCCCCGCTCGACGGGGTCAGTCTGCCTCCTGCGGGCCGCACTGGTCCAACTTGCAGTAGGCAATGTGCACTTGAAGGTGGCACACGTACCCCAGCTACCCCTACAGTGAGTAATGAACCACTTACGCTCGGCGCAGCCGGAAGTGCATTGCGTGAGCCTGCCCAGAATCTCCTGCCCTGGGAGGGGTCGGCCCGCGTCAGGGAGACAGGCCACCGGCCGTGCGGCCAGTAACTCACCCGCCATCCGAGGGAGTTAGCCATGCCCGCAACAGTCACAACCTGCCCCGACCACCTCGACGTACGACACCGGAGAGGTGCCCCCGGGGCCCTGCCGCCCTCCGCAGAGGACCTCGCCTACAGCCTCACGCTCCCCGCGAGCCTCGCGAGTCCAGCCGTCGCCCGGCGCGCCGCCAGGGTCATCCTCCAGGCCCACGGCCTGCAGGACGTCACGGACGCGACGGTCCAGGCCCTCGGTGAACTCGCCGCCTGCGCCTGCAGGTTCACGCCCGCAGCGGAGGTGTACGTAAGCCTCCGCTACCGCGACGGCACCCTGCGGGTGATCCTCTACGACGGACACCCCCGGCACACGAACCCACGCCTGGCGGCGGCCTGTGACACCCGCCGCCGCGCAGCGCTCCGCGTACTCGCCTGCGTGGTCCGCGCCTGCGGGGGCGAATGGGGCTTCGGGGACGCGAGGGAGCCTGGCGGCGGTACACGGATGTGGGCGGTCCTGCCGCGGCAGGGCGCCCGGGAGTACGGCAAGGCGCCCGGCTCCTAGCGGACGCGGCGCCCGGTACCGCTAGGGGAACTGCACGACCACGTCGTACAGCCCCGCATTCGGCGTAGCCGGAGTCTCCTTGGACTCCCGCGCGGCATTCGTCCGCGAGGCGAACCCGGGGTCGGCGGTGGCCGCCTCCCAAGCCTCCTGGCTCTCCCAGTGGGCCACGTTCACGAGCTGGAACCGCCCGTCCGCGGCGCGGGCCCGATGCAGCTTCGTATCGATGAAGCCGGGCTTCTTGCTCATGATCGCGGCCCGCTGCTCCCACTTCTCGGCAAAGGCGTCGACGTCCTCGGCGGCGATCTCGAAGACGTTGATGAAGGTGACGGACTCTGGGGGCTGACTGTCTGTGGTCATGATCGAACCCTAGGCGTGTCCTAATTAAGGCCGAATAAGCGGCAGTTGGCCGGAGACGGTGACGCCCCGCCCTCCGTCAGAGCCCCGGAGCCCCCCACACCGGGAACCACCGCGCCAGATCGCGCTCGATCGTCAGATCGTCCCCGAGCATCGCCCGCACCTGCAGTTCGACCGGGTTGTCGCGCTTCTCGCCCCCGCCCGGCCGCGGTGCGAACGGATAGAAGGAGCCGCGCTTGTAGAGGTAGACCAGGGCCAGGGCCCGGTCCTGCTCATCGCGGAATCCGATCAGCGAGCACAGCAGCTGTGGTCCGAAACCGGCCTCCGCCAAGGACGTGTTGACCGCGTGCAGGTCGTTGACCAGGCCCGCGACGTCCTCCGTGGCATGCCGCACGAGCAGCCATGTGTAGCCGTACGCGTCCTGGCTGAACTCCACCGGGCCGTCGAGCAGCGCCCGCGCCTCCTCCTGGATCCGCGAGAACGCCCCGCCCTCCACGCTGGCGAAACACACCGACCCCAGGCCGGTGGGTGCGAAACCGGCCGCGGCCTGCAGGGTGACGGCGGCGGACGGCAGCGCGAAGAGCTGGTCGAGGTCGGGCCGTACCGGCTTGCTGCGGCCGAGGATGGCGTCGAGGAAACCCATGCTCACGACCGTCCCAACTGCGCGGAGATACGGCCCAGTTGGTCGAGCCGCTGCTCCAGCGTCGGGTGGGTGGACAGCAGGCGGCTGAAGCTTTCCTTGTGGAACGCCGGGACGAAGTAGAAGGCGTTGAACGGCTCCGCCTTGCGCAGATCGCGGGTCGGTATCCGAGCCATCTGCCCGGTGATCTTCGTCAGCGCGGACGCCAAGGCTGACGGGCGGCCGGTGAGCAGCGCGGCGGCACGGTCGGCGGACAGTTCCCGGTAACGGGACAGGAGCCGGGTCAGCAGGAAGCTGAGCGCGTAGACGACGGCGCTGACTGCGGTGACGATCAGCACCGCTATGGCCGCGTTCTGATCCCGGCTGTCGCGTCCGACACCGCTCCAGAGGGCGACCCGGGTGATGATTCCCGCCAGCACGCCCAGGAACGACGCGATGGTCATCACCGCGACATCACGGTGCGCGACATGCGAGAGCTCATGGGCGAGCACACCCTCAAGCTCCTCCGGCTCAAGACGGCGCAGCATCCCTGTCGTGGCGCACACCATCGAGTTCTTCCGGTTACGGCCGGTCGCGAAGGCGTTCGGTACGTCCGACTCGGCGACCGCCACCCGCGGTTTGGGCATGTCCGCCAGTGCGCACAGCCGGTCGACGGCGCCGTGCAGCTCGGGGGCCTGCTCCGGCGTCACCTCGCGCGCCCCCATGCTGAACGCGGCGATCCGGTCGCTGTACCAGAACTGCGCGATGAAGAGCCCACCGGCGACGAGCGTGATCACCACCCAGGCGCCCTCGAGCAGCACCACCAGGACACCGACGACCACGACGTACAGCAGGCCGATGAAGAACATCGTCATGACCATGCGCGAGGTCAGCCCGCGGTCGGGAGCGAATCGGGTTTGTGCCATGGCTCCTCCACAACACGTCGCGCTAAGCCATGCATCAGCGCGACGAACTGCGCTGATGCACCGATTGTGCCTCTTGTTGCCTATACGTGAGATAAATCCCTGGTCAGTGCGCCAGGGGGAAATCCAGGTGAGCGGTGCCCCGCAGGGTGCGAGGATCGGGCCATGAGCAGCTTCGATGACCTTGTGGCCGAGGCCGAGGCCGCCCCCACCGAAGGCTGGGACTTCTCCTGGTTCGAGGGGCGGGCCACCGAGGAGCGGCCCTCTTGGAGGTACGCCCAGGCCATGGCCGAGCGGCTGCGGCACGCCTCCGCCTCGCTCGACCTCGACACCGGCGGCGGTGAGGTCCTCGCCTCCGCACCCGTGCTGCCGCCGTGCGCCGTCGCCACGGAAGGGTGGCCGCCGAACGTCGCCAAGGCCACCGCGCTCCTGCATCCGCGCGGCGCGGTCGTCGTCGCCTCTCCTGCCGACGCGCCGCTGCCGTTCGCGGACGAGGCGTTCGACCTCGTCACCAGCCGGCACCCGGTGAAGGCGAACTTCCCCGAGATCGCGCGGGTGCTGCGGCCCGGCGGGACGTACTTCGCCCAGCACGTAGGGCCCGCGAGCGTCTTCGAGGTCGTGGAGTACTTCCTCGGGGCGCAGCCGGAGGAGGTCAGGAACGGGCGGCGTCCGGACCTGGAGCGTGCCGAGGCCGAGGCGGCGGGACTGGAGATCATCGACCTCCGGGCCGAGCGGCTGCGGATGGAGTTCTACGACGTCGGTGCCGTCGTGCACTTCCTGCGCAAGGTCGTCTGGATGGTGCCCGACTTCTCCGTGGACAAGTACCGGCCGCGGCTGCGGGAGCTGCACGAGCAGATCGAGGCGCAGGGCCCGTTCATCGCCCACAGCACCCGGCATCTCTTCGACGCCCGGAAGCGTTGACTCCGGAGCCCCCCCCAGAATCGTGGGCTACGCGTGCGCCCCCACCGTCACTTCCCCGATCACCAACTCCGCCCGCGCCTCCAGGACCTCACCCACCCGTTCCACCTGCCCCGCGAGCTCCCGCTCCTGCCCCGCGCTCAAGCGGCCCAGTGGTTCGACCGTGACCGTCGTCCGGCGGCCCGAGCGGCGCTGGTGCCAGACGCCCGCCACGGTTCCGTCCACCAGGAGCACGGGGAAGTTGCCCGCCTGCCCGCCGGCCAGCGCGCGCTCGTAGGCACGGCCTGGGAAGAGCCGGGCGCGGGGGTGCGAGGCGATGACGTACGCGTCGAAGTAGGGGAGGAGCCGCACGCCCCGCACCGGCTCCTCCGGGAAGGTCGTGTCGCCCGTCACCACGTACGACTCGGGCTCACCGTCCATGTCGACCGCCTCGATCTCCCCGGCCGAGGCGAGGGAGGCGAAGAGCCCGGATGCCCAACCCGCCGGTCCTGACAACCACTTGGCGAATTCGCGCGGCGTCGCCGGGCCGTACGCGTACAGGAACCGCCGCACCAGACGCGCCGACGCCGTCTCCGCGTCCAGGGGCGCCCCGACCTGCGGCGGGCGGGTGTACGTCACCTTGCGGCCGCGGTTCGGTGCGAAGGACAACGCGCCGCGCTGGCCCGCCTTGTGCATGACCTGGCGCCAGCGCGGCCACATGCCCTGGAACGCCGGCATCACCAGGTCACCGGCCCAGGGGCCGGTCCGCGCCAACACCTCGTCGCTCAGTTCGTCGATGGTCAGCCGGGTCCCGTCCAGCGCCGCACCGATCGCCGCGACGACCTCCTCCGTCTGCTCTGGCGTCATGCCCGCCTCCGCCTTGAAGGGGCTCGGGCCACCGGGTACGGCGGGCAACGCACTTGTCCAGAGGGGGAGTTCGGCGCTCGGCAGGAGGTGGATCGTGCCCCGCGGCCCGAACGTCTTGACCAGGCTCGGAGCATCGCCCCACAGCGCCTCGCGCACGTCCTGCCGGGTCGCGCCCTCCAGCCGTACGCCCACGGAGAGTTCGGCGGCGGAGAGCACCTGCGCCTGTGCGGCGAGCATCGCGTCGACGGCGTCGGCCGGCGTCGCCTCGCCCGGCTTCGCCGCCGTACGCAGGAACTGCCGTTCCATGCGCCGGGCGTTGGCCGCGCTCCATGAAACAGCGACGCTCATCGGCGATCTCCTCTGTACTGTCGATCGGGCAGGCGGCCGTACGTACGGATATGAGGAGTGGACCATGCCGAAGACCGGTGCGGAGGGCAATAAAGAGAGCAAGCCGCTGTACGCCTGCGGGCTCGACGCCGCCGTGGACGTCGTCGGCGGCAAGTGGAAGCCGATGATCCTCTGGGCGCTGCACGCGGGCAAGGTCCAGCGCTTCGGCGAGCTGCGCAGGAACCTCACCGGCATCAGCGAGAAGGTCCTCATCCAGCAGCTGCGCGAGCTGGAGACCGACGGCATCGTGCACCGCGAGGTGTACCGGGAGGTGCCGCCCAAGGTCGAGTACTCGCTGACCGACCTCGGCCAGTCGCTGAACGCCGCGCTGATCCCGCTGGGCATCTGGGGCGACGAGCACATGAAGGCCCTGGTGGCCAACCGGCAGGGCAAGTGCGACGAGAAGGTCGCCTGAGGCCTGACGTCAGAAACGCCCCAGAGGTTGCCCCGCGCCCCGATCGTTAGGCAAGTGATGCCAGAACAGGGTGCGTTGATTCCGCATCGTTATCCGGACTGGCTCGATCCAGCCCCCAGCATCACGTAAGTTCAGACCAAGGCGAATTCGCGTGAGCAAAGCCACGTGTGCGGTGCCGCGCGGTGGAGGGGGCTGCGCGGCCCCGCGCGCCCTCACCCGCCACTGACGCCGCGGCCCCCGCGCCGGCCGCGTCAAGCCGGCGCCCCACCTCGCGTCCCCCCAATGGGCTAAGGCCCCGCGCGGCCGAAATTCCGCCCGGGGGGCCGAAATCCGGTGGTGGAACAGGGCTGCGTAGTCGTCACGGAGTCGCCGGGCGGTCTCGGAGAGTAGTTGTCTCGCGCCGATGCGCGCGCCATCCCTTACGAAGGGTTATGGTGGAAACCCCCCCTCGGGCCGGTCCGTCTCCCCCCCACGGACCGGCCCGATTTTTTGTGCCCGGACGACGGACTGCCGGAAGGGCCACCAGAACCCGGACGCAAGGTCTCCGGATATGGTCAGGGACATGTCGAACCAATTCCCCCCGCCGTCCGGCCCCCAGCACAACCCGCAGGCCGGTCTCCCCACCTATACGGGCCCGGCCCAGGACCCCGGATACGGGTACGGGTACGGTCCGGTCGCCCCGCAGAAGATGCCCGGCGTCGTCCGCGCCGCACAGATAGTCCTCTGGGTCCTCGGCGGACTCCTCGTCCTCGGCTCGATCGGCCTGATCTTCACGGTCAACCCGGAGACGGCGGGCGCGGCCCTCGGAGTCAACGTCTGCCTGCTGGTCTCCGCGGGCATGGCCTTCCGCTACGGCACCGTGGGCAACGGCATCCGCGTCACGTGCATCGTCCTGATGAGCGTGCAGATCGCCATGGCCCTCGGCGGCGCGGCCAACGGCAACCCGGCAGGCCTGCTGCCCCTGCTCGGCGCCATCGCCGTCGTCGTACTGCTCTCCCAGGGCATCGCGGGCGCGTGGTTCAAGCGCCCGCGCACGTAAGAAAACCCGCGGGGAACTGCGCGACCAGCCGCAACGAACCCGCAGCCGTGTACTTCAGTTCCCCGCGGAGCGACTAGCCCCGCCCGGCCCAGATGTTGGTGCCGGGCGTGGACACCGCGAACGTGTCGATCTCGGCGAGCTCCGAGTCCGTCAGCTTCGGCCCCGCCAGCGCCGCCACGTTCTCCTCCAACTGCTTCACGCTGGAGGCACCGATAAGCGCCGACGTCATCCGCTCGTCGCGCAGAACCCAGTTCAGAGCCAGTTGCGCGAGCGACTGGTCGCGGCGGGCGGCGATGTCATTCAGGCCATTGAGGCGGCGCACGACCTCGTCGCTCAGCAGCTCCGGGTCGAGCGATTTGCCCTGGGTTGCCCGTGAACCCTCCGGAATGCCCTTCAGGTACTTGTTCGTGAGCAGGCCCTGGGCGAGCGGCACGAAGGAGATGCAGCCCATGCCCGCGTCCTCAAGGGTGTCGAGCAGTCCGTCGTCCTCGGTCCAGCGGTTGATCATCGAGTACGAGGGCTGGTGGATGAGCGCGGGCACGCCCATCTCCCGCAGCAGCCGCGCCGCTTCGGCGGTCTGCTCGCTGTTGTACGAGGAGACGCCCACGTACAGCGCCTTGCCCTGCTGGACGGCGGACGCGAGCGCGCCCATCGTCTCTTCGAGCGGGGTGTCCGGGTCGAAGCGGTGCGAGTAGAAGATGTCCACGTAGTCGACGCCCATCCGCTTGAGCGACGCGTCGAGGGACGACATCAGGTACTTCCGCGAACCCCACTCGCCGTACGGGCCGGGGTGCATGAGGTAGCCCGCCTTGGTCGAGATGACCAGTTCATCGCGGTATGCGGCGAAATCCTGCGCGAAGATCTTGCCGAAGTTGAGCTCCGCCGAACCGGCCGGCGGGCCGTAGTTGTTCGCCAGGTCGAAGTGCGTGACGCCCAGGTCGAAGGCGCGGCGCAGGATGGCGCGCTGGCTGTCCAGGGACTTGTCGTCACCGAAGTTGTGCCAGAGGCCGAGGGAGATCGCCGGGAGCTTCAGGCCGCTGCGGCCCGTTCGCCGGTACTCCATCGAGTCGTAACGGTCCGCTGCCGCGCGATACAGAGACGTGTCGTTCATGGGTACGAAGCTACTTCAGTGCGGGCCCACCCGAGGGAGGAGGCCCGCCCCTACGGCGGTAGGCTTTCGCCTTCGGGGACTGCCATCTGCATGGAGGGGCTGAAACGACCGTGAACCTGCGGGACAGGCTGCGCGGCCTGCTGGTAAGGCTGTACGCACGCCGGGTGGAAGGCCACCTGGACCATGCCCAGGTGCCCAATCACATCGGGGTCATCATGGATGGCAACCGGCGCTGGGCGAAGGCCGCCGGATCCACCACTGCCCAGGGCCACCAGGCAGGCGCGGACAAGATCGAGGAGTTCCTCGGCTGGTGCAGCGAGACGGACGTCAAGGTCGTCACGCTGTGGCTGCTCTCGACGGACAACTTCGACCGCCCCCAGGACGAACTGGGGCCGCTCCTCGGCATCATCGAGGACACGGTCCGCTCCCTCGGCAGCGACGGCCGCTGGCGCGTCCACCACGTCGGCGCCACCGACATCCTGCCGTCGGGCATGCGCAACGTCCTCAAGGAGGCGGAGGAGGCCACGGCCCACGTCGACGGGATAGTGGTCAACGTCGCGATCGGCTACGGCGGCCGCCAGGAGATCGCCGATGCCGTCCGCTCGATGCTGCTCGACGCCGCCGACAAGGGGCAGTCGCTCGACGAGGTGGCCGACAAGGTCGACGTCGACCTCATCGGCAAGCACCTCTACACCAGGGCCCAGCCGGACCCGGACCTGGTGATCCGTACGAGTGGTGAACAGCGTCTCTCCGGCTTCATGCTCTGGCAGACGGCTCACTCCGAGTACTACTTCTGCGACGTCTTCTGGCCGGCCTTCCGCAAGGTCGACTTCCTGCGTGCGCTGCGTGACTACGCGGCCCGCAACCGGCGTTTCGGCGGCTGACCCCCGGAAAGGCCCTCGTGCGGGTGCTCATGTCGGTGAGGCGTGAGTAACCCAGAGTTCACGGACGCGCCGTCATATGCCATGGCATGGCTGCGCTTGTTCGAGGGAATAAGCCTTCCAGGTCGACATCCGAATCACGGATGTCGTATCTCAGCGGGCGGCATGGGGCCGTCCGCCCGGGAGGCCCTTTGCACCAGGACGACCGTGCGGTGAGCACGGGCGAAGTGGAGGGCCGGAGCTCGGCCCGCGCACTGCGGTCGAGAGCCGGTCCGGATTTCTCCCGGCATCCTTCCCGTCGCTCCCCGACCTCATCCGAGGGGGTACGTCCTTCCGTGGTGACCAGCACAAAGCGCCGCATGCCCGACAGGCGCACCTATGTTCTCGACACCAGCGTTCTGCTCGCAGACCCGAACGCCCTGACCCGCTTCGACGAGCACGAAGTAGTGCTGCCCGTCGTCGTGGTGACGGAGCTTGAGGCCAAGCGGCACCATCCGGAGCTCGGATACTTCGCCCGGCAGGCGCTGCGCCTGCTCGACGACTTCCGCATCCGGCACGGACGCCTGGACGCGCCGATCCCGATCGGCGACCTGGGCGGCTCGCTGCGCGTCGAGCTCAACCACTCCGATCCCGGCGTGCTTCCGGCCGGCTACCGGTTGGGGGACAACGACTCTCGGATTCTCGCCGTAGCGCGCAATCTCCAGGCAGAGGGGTACGACGTCACGGTCGTCTCCAAGGACCTGCCGCTGAGGATCAAGGCGTCATCGGTCGGACTCCTCGCCGAGGAGTACCGCGCCGAGCTCGCCATCACGGACTCCGGCTGGACCGGAATGTCCGAACTGACCCTCTCCGGCGATCAGGTGGACCTCCTCTTCGAGGAAGACCATCTGTACGTCCCCGAGGCGGCCGACCTGCCCGTCCACACGGGCCTCACCATCCAGTCCGAGAAGGGCAAGGCGCTCGGCCGGGTCACGGCCGACGGCAACGTCCGTCTCGTACGCGGCGATCGTGAGGCCTTCGGCATCAAGGGGAGGAGCGCGGAACAGCGGGTCGCGCTCGATCTGCTCCTCGATCCGGAGGTCGGGATCGTCTCGATGGGCGGCCGCGCGGGCACCGGCAAGTCGGCGCTCGCGCTGTGCGCGGGACTTGAGGCCGTCCTGGAGCGCAGGCAGCACCAGAAGGTGATGGTCTTCCGGCCGCTGTACGCGGTGGGCGGGCAGGAGCTCGGCTATCTGCCCGGCACCGAGGCCGAGAAGATGGGGCCCTGGGCGCAGGCCGTCTTCGACACCCTGGGGTCGGTGGCGGGCAAAGAGGTCATCGAGGAGGTGACCGCGCGCGGCATGCTCGAAGTGCTTCCGCTCACGCACATCCGGGGACGCTCGCTGCACGACGCGTTCGTGATCGTCGACGAGGCCCAATCCCTGGAGCGGAACGTTCTTTTGACCGTTCTGTCGCGTATCGGCGCGAATTCCCGTGTCGTACTGACCCACGATGTCGCCCAGCGCGACAACCTGCGCGTCGGTCGGTACGACGGGGTCGTCGCCGTCGTCGAGAAGCTGAAGGGCCATCCGCTCTTCGCCCACGTGACACTCACCCGCTCCGAGCGTTCGCAGATCGCGGCGCTCGTGACCGAAATGCTGGAGGACGGTCAGATCTGAACCATTTCACGGTGGTTACGCGATAGTTGGCGCCGCCCGGCGAAGCGAAGGAGCCTAGCCGGGCGGCGTCTTGGCGTGTGCCACTTTCCTGAAAACTCCTGGGGCAAACGAGGTGTGAGCTTTCACACGCAACGGAGAATTGCCTTGCGGCGTCCGGCTGCGGCAGAGTCTGGGTCCTGTCAGGCCCCGCATGCGACACACCTGTACCCCCAGCGGTACCGCAACTCAGGAACAGCAGAACTTCATAGTGGCCGTCGCATGCCGCCCGAAGCACCACGCGGCGCTCCCGTAACGGGAGTTGTCCACCGGGCCCGTGCCTCCCGTGACCGAGTACCAAGCGGAGGCCAGCGCCAGGGGCACGATTGCGTCCGCGAGGTCACCTATGCGGGCGATGCTGGAAGGAAACCGTGTGAGCCGGATTTCGGTCCGGGGATTCGCCGTGGCGTCAGCCACCGCGGTCACCACCGTCGGCGCTGTCGTTGGTGTCGCCTCGGGCAGCACCCAGGGCGCCTCGAGCGACAACGACTTCGAGGCGACTGCAAGCGACGCGACTCTCCTCGCAGACATACCCGCGGGCCAGCAGGCCCAGGTACAGACCGCGTCCCTGACGCAGCAGGCCGACGCACAGGCCACCGCTGCCGACACGGCCGCGAAGAAGTCAGCGGCGGAAGCGGCGCGCAAGCAGGCCGCCGAGTCGGCGATCGCGAAGCAGAAGGCCGCTGAGGAGGCGGAGGCAGCCGAGAAGGCAGCCGACAAGAAGGAGCGCGAGGAGGCGGCCGAGACCAAGGCCAGCCGTTCCTCCACGCGTGACGCCGGCGACTTCGCGAAGAAGTCCTCGTACTCCGTCGCGGACGTCCAGGCGATGGCACGGCAGATGGTCCCCGGGGACCAGTTCCAGTGCTTCAGCAACATAGTCGACCACGAGTCCACCTGGAACTACCAGGCCAGCAACCCCTCTTCGGGTGCGTACGGTCTGGTCCAGGCACTGCCCGGCTCCAAGATGGCCTCGGCCGGAGCCGACTGGCAGACGAACCCCGCCACGCAGATCAAGTGGGGTCTGAACTACATGAACGACCGCTACGGCAGCCCGTGCGGAGCCTGGGATTTCTGGCAGGCGAACAACTGGTACTGAGCCGCCTGTCGCTCAGCCTTTTGGAGACCCCTCACCGTCCTTCGGTGGGGGGTCTCAGCCGTGTACGGTCAGTCCGACAACTTCCAGGGGGGAGTGGTGGGGAAGCAAGACGGGGGAAGAGGACGGATCATGTCGCGAGTTCCAGGGTGGCTCGGCCGGCTCGGCGCCGGACTGTCTCGGATGGGCGAGCGGATGGAGGGGCGTCGGGGACCGGACGCCGATGCTCCGGACGCCGACGCCTCGGACGCCGACTCTCCGGACACGGCCAAGCGCTCACGGCGGTCGGCCGCCGATGAGGCCGCCGCAGCCGAGGGGGACGCGGCCGCGGTCGAGGCAGCGGGAGCGGCCGCACCGGAACCGGTGGTGCCCGCGCCGCCCGCCTACGCGCCGGCCATAGCGGCCAGGCCCGACCCCGTCGACGCGGTGCCGTGGGGGATGCGGGTCGCCGCCGAGGCCGGCTGGCGCCTGCTCGTCCTCGCGGGCACGCTCTGGGTGTTGATGCAGGTGATCAGCGCCGTGCAGCTGGTCGTCTTCGCCTTCATCGCCGCGCTCCTCATCACCGCGATGCTTCAGCCGACCGTGGCCCGGCTCCGGCGGCTCGGGCTGCCGAGGAGCCTGGCGACTGTCCTCACCGCCGTACTCGGCTTCGTCGTCATGGGGCTCGTCGGCTGGTTCGTGGTCTGGCAGGTCATGGAGAACGCGGACACGCTCTCCAACCAGGTCCAGGACGGCATCGACGATCTGCGCAACTGGCTGCTCAACAGCCCCTTCCACGTCACCGAGGACCAGATCAACGACATCGCCAAGACGCTGCGCGAGGCGGTCGGGGCGAACACGGAGGAGCTGACGTCGGCGGGGCTCGAAGGCGTCACCGTGATCGTGGAGGCCATGACCGGCATCCTGCTCACGATGTTCTCGACGCTCTTCCTGCTGTACGACGGGAAGCGGATCTGGCAGTGGGTCCTGAAGCTGGTGCCTGCGCCGGCCCGGCCGGGGATCGCCGGAGCGGGGCCGCGCGCATGGCGCACTTTGACCGCCTATGTGCGCGGCACGGTGATAGTCGCCCTCATCGACGCGATCTTCATCGGGCTCGGGATCTACTTCCTCGGGGTGCCGATGGCGGTGCCGCTCGCCGTCTTCATCTTCCTCTTCGCGTTCATTCCGCTGGTGGGTGCCGTGATCTCGGGCGCACTCGCGGTGGTCGTCGCGCTGGTCACGCAGGGCGTGTTCACCGCGGTGATGACCCTTGCCGTGGTGCTCGCCGTGCAGCAGATCGAGGGCCACATCCTGCAGCCGTTCATTCTCGGGCGTGCCGTGCGGGTGCATCCGCTGGCCGTTGTGCTGTCCGTGGCGGCGGGTGGTCTTGTCGCCGGGATCGGGGGTGCGGTGGTGGCCGTGCCGCTGGTCGCCGTGACGAACACCGTCGTCGGCTATCTCCGCGCGTACTCACGTGAGGCCGCCCTGAAGCAGGCGCCTCAGCCGCGGGGCGCCAGCGCTCTGGACGTCGCCCCCGTGGACCGCGGAACAGCCGCCGAGTAAAGATCTCTGGATCTTGGCCTGGCGTCCACCTGTGGTGGCTAGAGTCCGCGCGCATGAGACCCAGCCACAGACTCGGCCACGGGCAGAGTCATCGACAGAGATTCAGACGGATACGCACCGCGGGCGGGCTCGTGCTCGGGCTGCTCGTCCTGATGCTCGGCATCGGAGCTCAGCCCGCCGCCGCGCACGTCTCACGCGAGCACGCCGAACTCGTCGTCGCCCCCGGTGACGGCGTCACGAGCGGGCGGCTGATCGTGCACCACGACGTGGTGTCCGCGGGGGAGGCCGGCGCCTGGGCGTCCCGGCTCCTCTCGGCCGACTGCCCGGTCAACGGCTCCGGCGTGGCCGGTGACAGCGGCGGAGTGCCGGGCGGCGTCGTCGTGGAACTGGCGTGGAGCTGCCGGCTCGACGCCGTCGACCTGAGCGCCCTGCTCGACAAGGGCGGACTGAGCCAGGTCGTCGTCGAGTTCGACGGCACGGCGGCGGACGCCGACGCGGCCACGCCCATCGTCGACGCCCGAGGTGTGCACGCGCCGCCCTCGTTCCCCTGGGCCACCGTGCTCCTGGTGACGGCGGCCGGAGTCTTCCTCGTGCTCGCCGCCTGGCAGCTGCCGCTCCTCGTCAGGCTGGTGCGGCCCCGGCGGCTGCGGTTCGCCGTCGCGGGGACGGTCGCGCTGTCCTGCCTCGCACCCCAGGCCGCGTACGCCGATGGTGCGGACGCGGCGGACACCGTCACCGTGACGGGCACCGTCTTCCGGGACGCCAACGGCAACGGCAAGCGGGACAAGGGTGAGCGGCCCATGGCGGGCGTCGATGTCACCGACGGGGCCGTGTGGACGGCGTCCGGGCCCGACGGTTCGTACCGCCTGGACATCGACCCGACCCGGCGTGAGACGGACCTCGTCAGCATCGTCTCGCCGGACGGCTACACGCCCGCCCTGCGCGACGACTACATACCGACGTACTTCCGCGAGGTCGCCGAGAGCGGCTCGACGGACGCCGACTTCGCGCTCGTCCCCGACAAGAACGCGGCCGACCCCACCGAGAAGTGGGTGATGAACTCCGACACCGAGGTCGGCAACCGCACGGACGAGGAGGCGAAGAAGGCCCTTCCGCAGTGGACGGGGCAGGTGCGGGCGATGTCCGAGGTCGACGGGGCGACGATGCAGATCGCCACCGGCGACCTCACCGTCACCGACTACGCCGAGGAGCCGCGCCGCCAGGGCGCCTACGACCTGTTCAGCAAGGGGCTCAAGGAGGGCAGGCTCGGCCACCCCTTCTACCCGGTGATGGGCAACCACGACTTCGGCGGCACGGCGGCCTCCAAGGGCTATGCGGGCAGCCTGGAGTACTACCGCCGCAACCTCGGCCCCGAGTGGTACAGCTTCGACCGCGACGGCCGCCACATCGTCGTACTCGAGGACAACTACGACGCGAGCGGCCTCAAGCCGCAGCTGGAGTGGCTGCGCCGGGATCTGGCCCAACACGCGGTCGGCAAGCAGGTGTTCGTCTTCGCGCACCGCTCGCTGTTCACCCAGTGGGGTCCGGGCGCGGGCATGCAGCCGACCATCGACGAACTCGCCAAGTACGACGTGCGGATGGTCGCGGCGGGCCACAACCAGCAGGCCGAGTTCCGGCGTGGCGCCTTCAAGCGCTCCGTCGAGATCAACAACCAGGGCACGTACGGGATCGACGGCGCACGCCCGGACTACAAGGTCCTCGACTTCAGCGGCATCACCGACGACCCGCGCACGGACCTGAACGAAGACACCGGTCATGTCACCGGAATCCACCGGCAGTTCGAGGTCGACGACGACGCCGCGCTGGTCAGCCCCGCGAAGGGCAGTGTGCACGCGGCGAAGGACGGAGTGCCCGTCGAGGTGTACGCGGAGGACGACGGGCGCACGCCTCAGCGGGCCAAGGTGACCGTGCGGGACAAGCGCGGCGAGATCGTGCGGCGCGAGTCGCTGCGGTTCGGCGACGGCGCATCGAAGCCCGGCATCGAGAACTGCTACACGCCGCCCGGCGGCAAGCCCGAGCCCTGTCCCGACGCCCGCGGCTCCTGGACGCGGGCGAGCGACCGGCTGAGCGGCCTCCGGCCCGGCGCGTACACGGCGGAGACCGTCGCGTACGACAGCAGGGGCAAGGCCTGGCCCGCCCTGAAGAACCCGTTCACTGTGGTGCCGAAGACCGAAGCGGTGCCCGCGGGACAGGACTGGGTGCGGCAGGGCGGCGACGAGGCCGGACGCTCCGCGAGCGCGGACGATCCGGGGCCGGTGCTCGACCTGAAGTGGGCGCGCCACACCGGGGAGCAGCTCAACCTCAACGGCTCGGTCGTCACGGACGGCAAGGTCATCGTCTCCTCGCGGGCCTTCGACTCGCCGTACAGCATGATGCTCGCGTACGACGTGAAGTCCGGGCGCGAGATCTGGCGTACGTATCTGGACGGCGACGCGGAGTCGGCGCCCACGCTGCACGGCGGCCGGGTCTACCTGACGACCGGCGTCGGCCGCGTCTACGCCATCGACCCGGACGACGGGCACATCGCCTGGGAGGCGGTCGACCGCGAAGAGCAGCACGGGGACACCGTGCGGCGCTACGGCCGGGCCGGCGGTCCGGTCAGCGTCTTCGGGCTCACCGGTGAATCGGCCGACGGCCGTTCCGTCGCCGTCTACCAGGACTGGGACACGGTGCGCTGCCGGGACGCGAAGACCGGCGAGAAGCTGCCCGGCGGATTCGCGGCCGCGGGTTCATGGGGGCAGTTCCACAGCACCGCGGTGCGCGAGCCCGGCTCCAACACCGCCTATCTGCACTCCGGTTCGAGCAACTCCGTCATCGCGATGGACCTGGCGAGCTGCAAGCAGCTGTGGGTGAAGGACACCAAGGGCGGCATCGACAGCCACTCGTCGCCCGTCCTCACCGACCCGGCGTCGGGCGATCCGAAGCTGGTGACGTTCACGTCATCGGGGGTCCGCGGATTCGATCCGAAGTCGGGTGCGCAGACCTGGGAGTCGGCGGCGGGCGGTTCGGGCGTCTGCGAGCCGGGCCCCGCGCCGCTGACGAGCCCGGCCGTCTGGGGTGACACCGCGTACGTGGCGGGGCGCGACGGTGTCGTACGCGCCTATGACACGAGCGCGGCCGACCCGTCGAAGCCGCTCTGGCAGACCAAGGCCGGCTATCTGCCGGGGGAGAGTCCGCTGGACGACGAGTGGCGGGTCGCCATGGGCTGCACGGCGGGCGAAGGATCGCCGACCATGCACCCCCTGGTAACCAAGTCCCATGTGTATGTGGGTACTTGGGACGGGCGACTGCTCGTCATCGACCGCTCGACGGGCGAGCAGGTGCACGCCTACGACCTGGGCGCGGGCGTCACATCGACGCTGTCCGTCAGCGGCGGGCGGATCTTCGCCCTCACCGACGACGGCACGATCCACGCGCTGGCCGCGCGCCGCGGCTGAGGGGAAGCGGCACTGTGCGAACACTCCTGACCGGGGTGCTGCTCGTCCTGGCCGCCGTCCCCGCGCTGCTGTTCGGCAGCGCGGGGACGGCGCAGGCGCACCCCTTCGGTACGCCACCCGTCGTCAAGGTCGAGGCGCGGGACTCGGCGGTCGAGGTCAACTGGTCGGCGCAGCCGGACGACATGGCCGTCCTGGCCGACAAGTCCGGTGGCGACGAGGCGGGTTACCTCGGCTCACACATCCGCGTACGGCAGGACGGCGCCAACTGCCCCGTCGAGCAGGCGTCCGGCACCCGCCTGCGCTTCGCCTGCCCGCGGCCCGTGGACCGGATCACCCTCACCGTCACCGCCCTGACGGACGTCGACCGCGCCTACCGCACGGTCTCCGTGACGCCGCGGGGCGGCGGAGGGCTGCACACGGCGCGGGCCCCGGCCCGCACACTGACGCTCACCTCGTCCGGCGCACCCGCAGGCCCCGCCTCGTCCGGCAGCGCCTGGACCACGGACCTGACGGCGGTCCTCGACCACGGGGTGTTCCTTCCGCCGGCCCTCCTGGTGTCCATGGCGGTGGGCGCGCTGCACGCGTGCGCACCGGGCCACGGCAAGTCGCTCGCCGCCGGTTACCTGGTGGGAGGGCGTGGCCGGGCCAGGGACGCGGTATGGCTCGGCGCGATCGTCGCACTCATGCACACGTTGTCGGTGACGGCGCTTGCGGTGGGCTGGTGGCTGGCCGCCGAGAGCACGCCGGACATCGCGTCGCTGACGGGGTGGCTGAACCTCGTGGCGGCGCTGGTCGTGGTGGGGGTGGGGGTGGCGCTGCTGGTGAGGTTGAGGGGGAGTCGGGCCCCGAAGGGGCGCGGGGCTGTGACATTTGCGGCCCCGCCGCGTGGGCGCGCCCAGCCACGATGGCGCCGCAGACACCCCGACTCCGACCCCGACCCCGACCACAGTCACGACCACGACCCCGACCACGGCCACACCCACCACATCCCCGCCGCACCCTCCCTCCTCACTTGGCGGGGCCTCCTGCTCCTAGGGACCTCCGGCGGGCTCCTGCCCTCGCCATCCGCGTTCCTCGTACTGCTCACCGGGCTGCTCACCGGACGGACCGGTACGGCACTCGCGATGGTGGGAGCCTTCGGGGCCGGCATGGCGCTGACGCTCGCCGGAGTCGGCCTCGCCGTACTGAAGGGAGCGGGACGCCCTGCTCGCCAGGGCGTCCGGCTCGGCGAGGCTGCGCGTATGGGCGCTGCGCGTGCCCGTCGTCGCCGCCTCGTCCGTGGTGGCGGGCGGCACCGTGGCGTCCGTGCTCGCGGCGGGGCGGGTGCTCGCGCCCTAGGGTCCTGCGTACGCGAAAGGGCCCCGCCGACTCGGAAGTCGGCGGGGCCCTTTCGACGACCCGCCTACTCGGAGAGCACCGCTTCCGAGTCCAGCGTGACGCCCACGGCCTGGATCACCGAGGCGATCTTGAAGGCTTCCTGGATCGTCTCGCGGTCGACGCCCGCCTTCCGCAGAACCTGCTCGTGAGAGTCGAGGCACTGGCCGCAGCCGTTGATCGCGGAGACCGCGAGCGACCACAGCTCGAAGTCGACCTTCTCCACGCCCGGGTTGCCGATGACGTTCATCCGCAGGCCGGCCCGGATCGTCCCGTACTCGGGGTCCGAAAGCAGGTGGCGCGTGCGGTAGAAGACGTTGTTCATCGCCATGATGGCGGCGGCCGACTTGGCGGCCGTGTACGCCTCGGCGGAGAGGTTCGCCTTCGCCTCGGGCTCCAGCTCGCGCAGGACCTTCGGGGAGCGGGATGCGATCGCGCAGGCGAGCACCGTGCCCCAGAGCTGCTGCTTGGGCAGGTCCGAGTTGCCGATGACCGAGCCGAGGTTCAGCTTCAGGTCCTTGGCGTAGTCCGGTACGGCGGACTTCAGTTCGTCGAGTGCCATGTCAGTAGGCTCCGTTCACTCGCCCGAGAGGAGCGCGACCGGGTCCAGGGTGTTCTCGCCCTTGGTCCAGTTGCACGGGCAGAGCTCGTCCGTCTGGAGAGCGTCGAGGACCCGGAGGACCTCCTTCGGGTTACGGCCGACGGAACCGGCGGTCACCATCGTGAACTGGATCTCGTTGTTCTGGTCCACGATGAAGACGGCGCGCTGCGCGAAGCCGTCCTCGCCCTCGATGCCGAGGTCACGCATGAGCTCGTGCTTCGAGTCGGCCAGCATCGGGAAGGGCAGGTCGGTGAGGTCCGGGTGGTCCTTGCGCCAGGCGTGGTGCACGAACTCGGAGTCGCCGGAGAAGCCGAGGACCTGGGCGTCACGGTCGGCGAACTCGTCGTTCAGCTTGCCGAAAGCGGCGATCTCGGTCGGGCACACGAAGGTGAAGTCCTTGGGCCACGCGAAGACGATCTTCCACTTGCCCTCGTAGGTCTTGTGGTTGATCTGCTCGAACTCCTTGCCCGCCTCCAGCGAAACACAGGCAGTCAGGTCGAACTCGGGGAACTTGTCACCGACAGTGAGCACGCGCTCTCCTTGCAAACAAAGGAACCCCGGTAAGGGGCTCCAGGGGGTTGGACTGCTTTCGATCGTGGCACAGAGTGCATTGATTAGGGAAATAGCTACACTCTGTCCCGTTGATCGGAGGTGGCTATCAGTGCGAGCCATAAATAGGGGCAAGCAGCCCAGCCTGGCGCAGCTCCGCGCCTTCGCGGCCGTGGCCGAGCATCTGCACTTCAGGGACGCGGCGGTCGCAATCGGGATGAGTCAGCCCGCACTGTCCGGAGCCGTATCGGCCCTGGAGGAGGCACTGGGTGTCCAGCTCCTGGAGCGCACGACGCGCAAGGTGCTGCTCTCTCCGGCCGGCGAGCGGCTCGCGGTGCGGGCCAGGGCCGTGCTCGACGAGGTCGGGGCGCTGATGGAGGAGGCCGACGCGGTGCGCGCGCCGTTCACCGGGGTGCTCAGGCTCGGGGTGATCCCGACCGTGGCGCCCTATCTGCTGCCGACCGTCATCGGGCTCGTACACGAGAAGTATCCGGATCTGGATCTCCAGGTGCATGAGGAGCAGACCTCGTCGCTCATCGAGGGGCTCGGTGCCGGGCGGCTCGATCTGCTGCTGCTCGCCGTGCCGCTGGGGGTTCCCGGTGTGACCGAACTGCCTTTGTTCGACGAGGACTTCGTGCTAGTCACGCCGCTTGACCACTGGCTCGGCGGGCGGGAGGGCATCCCGCGCGACGCCCTGCGCGAACTCAATCTGCTGCTGCTCGACGAGGGGCACTGCCTGCGCGACCAGGCGCTCGACATCTGCCGGGAGGCGGGCCGCGCGGACGCGCCGGTCACCACGACCGCCGCCGGGCTCTCCACCCTCGTACAGCTGGTGGCCGGCGGGCTCGGCGTGACGCTCCTTCCGCGCACCGCTGTCCGCGTCGAGACCAGCCGCAGCAATCAGTTGCTCACCGGGTACTTCGCGGACCCGGCGCCGACTAGGCGGATCGCCCTCGCGATGCGTACCGGCGCTGCGCGGGCTGCGGAGTACGAGGAGCTTGCCGCCGCGCTGCGGGGGGCCGTAAAGCCGTTGCCGGTACGGGTGTTGTGACCCCGCACCGGCAACGTACGCACTGAGAGCGGGAGTTACTCCGTACGCAAGCCGTCCGGCCGCATCATCCGCCGCAGCGGCGGCAGGCTCAGCAGTGTCACGGCCACGACCATCCCCGCGCCCACGCCCGTCAGCGGGAGGAACGACCACCAGTCGGTGACCTCCTTGCTGATCATGCGGGTCATGACCACGCCGAGGCCGAGGCCGCCCGTCACCGCGAGGGCCAGACCCAGGACGACGGGGACCGCCGTCTGCCACAGGAGCGGCCACGCCATCGAGGAGCGGCGCGTGCCGAACGCGGTCAGGGCCGCCAACAGGCGCTTGCGCTCACGGAGTTGCTCGATCATCGACACCAGCATGGACGCGGCGATCAGCGCCATGGTGACGCTCGCACCGATCTGCAGGCCGCGTGCGATGGACGCGTACTGCTTGTCGCGGTCGACCGCCTTCATCGAGTCCACGCCGAGCAGCGGGCTGATGTGGGCCGCCGCGTTGCGCACATGCTCCTCGGCCTCCGGCTCGTCCGGGTCGAGCTTGACCCAGGAGGTCGTGGTCGCGTCGGACAGCTTCCCGATGTCGACGGCGGAGGGCGTGGCGAGCACCCCGTCGATCTTGCTGCCGGACGGGTTGGGCCTGGCCTTGACGGTGCGGGTGTCCTTGGGGAGCGTCCACAGGACCGGCTCGGCGCCCTTGTTGAAGTCGGGGTCCTCGCCGATGTTGATCGGCTTGCCCGGGCGTGCGGTCGTGTCCACCCAGCGGTTCATCTTGCGGTCCTTCGTGTGCGAGACGAAGGTGTCGCCGTCCTTGCAGGAGCCGATGTCCGCCAGCTCGCGCAGGGTCGCGCAGGTGCCGATGGTCAGCTGCGTGGTCGGCGTGATGTTGTTGACCTTGGCCTTGCCGGGGCGGGTGACATACGCCTGAACGGTGCCGATGACCTTGGTGACGCCCTCGGTCCCGGTGAAGTCGTCGATCATCCGCTGGGCGAGCGGGCCGTTGCCGCTGACGCTGTGGACGGTGAGCTGGGCGCGTGAGGTGTCCTGGCCGGTCGTCTGGTTGAAGTCGTCGTGCATGGACGCGAACATCATCTGCAGCGCCACCGCGCCCGCCACCGCGACGGTGATCCCGCTGACTGCCCGCGCGGCCGTGCCGCTGGTCAACTGGAGCCTGCGGATGGCCAGTTGCCACGGCACGGGCCCGCCGCGCAGCCGTCCCACGACGGCCTCGACCAGCCAGGGCAGGAGCGCGCTGAGGCCGATCAGGGTGAGGGCGGAGCCCGCCGCGATGGCGGGCACGTTCACGGTCGATCCGATGGAGCGGTCGACGCGGCCCGACGAGAGCAGGATGCCGATGCCGGCGAGCGGAAGGAGCACCCGCCACCACAGGCGGCGCTCGCGCCGCTTGCCGCCCCGGACGACGCCGAGCGGCTCGATGGCGACGGAGCGCAGCGAGATCAGCGTCACCAGGACCGCGCAGACCGGCACGGCCACCGCGACCAGGGCGACGAGGCCGGGCTCGGGCGCCATGTCGGACGGGAAGGCGCTGACGTTCGTCAGGTCGACCACGCCCACCAGTTGGCGAAGGAGCAGGAAGAAGACCGCGCCCACGGCGAGCCCGAGCAGTGCCCCGAACAGCGCCTCGCCCGCCGCGATCCTGCGTACGGTGCGGGCGCCGGCGCCGACCAGGCGCAGCGCCGCGAGCCGCCGGTCCCTGCGGTCGCCGCCGAACCGCACGGCCGTACCGATGAAGATCGCCACCGGGGTGAGCAGGACGACGCAGATCAGTACGACGAGCGCCATCAGGAACGGGTCGAGGGGCATGGAGTTGTCCTGCCCGAAGCGGGCCAGGCGGTGGGCGCCGTCCGACCCCGTGAGCTTGTCGGCGCCCGCGTAGTAGTACAGCTCGAGCGGGGAGACGAGTCCCGCGTCGCCGATGGTGCCGACCACGCGGAAGTCGCTGAAGCGCTCCTTGAGCAGCCTGTTCGCCGGGTCGTCCAGGAGATCGCGCAGCGCGGGCGAGACGACCATCTCGCCGGGCGCCGGCATCGTGTCGAGGCCCGGCGGCAGGACCGGGCGGTCGCCGTCGGCCTGCAGGAACATGCCGGACGCCGTCCGCCCGTGGAACTGGGTGCCGGTGTCGCGCACAAGGACCGTCGAATCGCCCGCCTTGGGCGGCTTCATGTCCATCGAGGCGTACGGAGTGCGCGCGTACGAACGGTCGTCGCGGTTCTGCAGCAGGTTCGGCACCGACGCGGCGCCGAGCAGCAGCGCGACGCCGAGGCCGACGCCGACGGCGGTCAGGATCGTGCGGGTCCAGCCCTCACGGCCGCCGCCGACGGCGAAGCGTATGCCCATCGACAGATCGCGGAGCCAGGCGCGGACGCCGGTCGGCGCGGTGTCCCCGGCGTGCGGCGACCGGTGCTCCGTGGGGGCCTCGGGGCGGGTGTCGAGGCTCATACGACCCGCTCCATGTCGCGTGACTTTCCGTCGCGCACGACGATCTCGCGATCCGAGTAGGCGGCGACCCGCGTCTCGTGGGTGACCAGGACGACGGCGGCGTTCGTCGAGCGCGCGGCGTCGGTGAGCAGCTCCATCACGCGCTCGCCGTTGAGCGAGTCGAGCGCCCCGGTCGGCTCGTCGGCGAAGAGCACGCGCGGTCCGGTGGCGAGCGCGCGGGCCACGGCGACCCGCTGGCCCTGGCCGCCGGAGACCTCGCCGGGGCGCTTGGCGATGACGTCGTCGACCTCCAGGCGCTCCATCCAGGTACGGGCGGTGGCCTCGGCGTCCTTGCGCTTGGCGCCGTTGAGACGCAGCGGAAGGGCGACGTTCTCGACGCAGGTCAGCTCCGGCACCAACTGCCCGAACTGGAAGACGAAACCGAACTCGCTGCGGCGCAGCGCGCTCAGCGTGGCGTCCGGCAGACCGGTCAGCTCGCGGCCGTTGTACGTGATGGAGCCCGTGTCGGGCCTGACGATCCCCGCGAGGCAGTGCAGCAGGGTGGACTTGCCCGAGCCGGACGGGCCCATGACGGCCACGACCTCGCCGGGGTGGATGGAGAACTCGGCGTCGTCGAGCGCGTTCGTCGCGCCGTACGCCTTGCGAAGGCCGGTGGCCGTGAGGAGGGAACCTGCGGGGGTCATGCGGAGCGAACCTCCTGGGCGAGCTTGCCGAGGCGCGCGGCGGTCAGTTCGAGCCAGCGCAGATCGGCTTCGAGGTGGAACAGCGCGTGGTCGCAGATCAGCTGGTCCGCGAGGTCACCCTTGCGCTTGCGGTCGGTGAGGATGCGCATGAGGCGCAGGTGCTCGGCCCGCTGGGAGTCGAGGATCTCCGTGGCGTCGCGCTCGGTGAGGAGGGCGAGGACGACCTTCGTATAGAGGGTCGACTGGAGATAGGGCTCCGGCTTCTCCGGGGTTGCGAGCCAGCGCTGGACATCCGTGATGCCGGCCTCGGTGATCGCGTACCGCTTGCGCTCGGGGCCGCCGCCCGCCTCTATGCCGTCGACCTCGACGAGGCCGTTCTTCAGGAGGCGGGACATGGTCGAGTAGACCTGGCCGTAGTGCAGCGGCTTGTCGTGACCGAACTTCTCGTCGAAGGTGCGCTTGAGGTCGTAGCCGTGGCGCGGGCCCGACTCAAGGAGGCCGAGGAGGGTGTGACCGATGGACATGCGCGGCACTCTACACGGTGTGTATACGTGGTGTGTATACCCGCCCTGGGGGGCCGGTGCGGGGCTGATGGAGAGCTCACAGGTTCGAGAAGCGGGCAACCTTCTGGGGCCTGTGTTCGTCGGTTCTTAAGGGCAGGTGCTCATTGTCACGTCCGGAAAAGACCGGATGGGCAGGAGTTTGTCCCAGGGTGCGGTGTTAGCTTCGTGAGCTGACTCGACGTACGTATGTGGACTAGACGGAAGCGGAGCACTCAGAGCCATGGGCCGAGCGGAAGAGCGACAAGCGCGGCAGCGCGGCGCGCGCCGGGCAGCGCGCCCGAGCCCAGCCGGCGGCGGCAAACCCAAGCGCAGCGGCATACGGCGCTTCTTCACGCTGAAGAAGATCCTCGGCACGTTCTTCGGGCTCTGCCTGCTCGCCATGCTCGGTTTCGTCGTCCTCTACATGGTGGTCGACATACCCGAGGGCAACGCGGCGGCCAAGCTGCAGAGCAACGTCTACAAGTACAAGGACGGCGAGGTCCTCGCCAGGACCGGCGAGTTGAACCGCGAGGTCGTCGACCTGGAGAAGGTGCCCAAGGAAGTCCAGAAGACGTTCGTCGCCGCCGAGAACAAGTCCTTCTACAAGGACACGGGCGTCGACTTCAAGGGCACCGCCCGCGGCCTGATCAACACCGTCAGCGGCAAGGGCAAGCAGGGCGGCTCGACGATCACCCAGCAGTACGTCAAGAACTACTACCTGACGCAGGACCAGACGGTGACCCGCAAGCTCAAGGAGCTGGTCATCTCGCTGAAGGTGGACCGCGAGACGAGCAAGGAAGACATTCTCGCCGGGTACATCAACACCAGCTACTACGGCCGCGGCGCCTACGGCATCCAGGCCGCCGCCCAGGCGTACTACGGCGTCGACGCCGAGAAGCTGAACGTCTCACAGGGCGCCTATCTGGCGGCACTGCTCCAGGCGCCGAGCCAGTACGACTGGACGTCCGCGACGCCCGCGAGCAAGAAGCTCGTCAAGGAGCGCTGGAACTACGTACTCGACAACATGGTCGAGGAGAACTGGCTGCCCGCGAGCAAGCGCGAGGGCCTGACGTTCGACGTGCCGCAGAAGCCGCAGGCCGCGCCCGGCCTCGAGGGCCAGACCGGCTACCTGGTCAAGGAGGCCAAGGCCGAGGTCATGCGGGCCGGGCACCTCAGCGAGGAGCAGTTCGACGCGGGCGGCTACACGATCACGCTCAACATCGACAAGAAGAAGCAGAAGCTGCTCGAGAAGGCCGTCGACAAGAAGCTGAACGACCAGCTGGACCCGGACAAGCGCAAGGCGGACGCCCGGGTGCAGGCGGGCGCGGCCTCCGTCGACCCCAAGACGGGCAAGGTCCTCGCCATGTACGGCGGCGAGGACTATGTGAAGCACTACACGAACAACGCGACCCGGCGTGACTACCAGCCGGCGTCCACGTTCAAGCCGCTGATCCTCGCCGCGGCCCTGGAGAACGGCAGCGAGACGCAGTCCGACCAGCCGATCACCGCGAACACGGTCTACGACGGCACCAGCGAGCGCCCGGTCAAGGGCAGCGACGTCGCCTTCGCGCCGCCGAACGAGGACGACAAGAGCTATGGCCCCGTCACCGTCCAGAAGGCGATGAACAAGTCCATCAACTCCGTCTTCGCGCAGATGGGCGTGGACGTCGGCATGGAAGACGTACTGGAGACGGCCGGCAGGCTCGGCATGGACGTCGAGGACCTGCCCGCCGTGCCCGCGCAGACCCTGGGCACGATGGGCGCGAGCCCGCTGGAGATGGCGGGCGTGTACGCGACGCTCGACAACCACGGCAAGAAGGTCACCCCGGCGATCGTGGCGTCGGTCGAGCACAAGGACCGCACGATCGAGCTGCCGGACCCGATCGGCGATGAGGTCGTCGACCGCGGCACCGCCGACTCGCTGACCTCGGTCCTGACCGGTGTGGTCGACGACGGTACGGGCAGCGCGGTGCGCAGCCCCGTGCAGGACGTGGCGGGCAAGACCGGTACGTCCGACGACAACAAGTCGGCCTGGTTCACCGGCTACACGCCGAAGCTGGTCACCTCCGTGGGCCTGTTCGGCGAGGGCGCCGCGGGCACGGCCGAGGAGAGCAAGCAGGTCTCCATGCGGGGCGCGGGCGGTCTGCCGCGCGTCGACGGCGGCAGCTTCCCGGCCCAGATCTGGGCGGCGTACACCTTCGACGCGATGGGTTCGCCCAGCGAGTTCGACCTGGACACGTCCATGGGCGCGGCGATCGCACCGCCGCCGGACCCGACGACGCAGGCCCCGCGGGAGCCGACTCAGGAGCCTGAGGAGCCCAAGGACCCGACGACGAAGCCGCCGAAGGAGACCCCGTCCAGCGAGCCGCCGACGGAGGATCCGACCACCGAGCCGCCCACGGACCCGCCGACGATCGAACCGCCCACGGACGAGCCGGAGGAGCCGGACCCGTCCGACTCCATCGAAATCCCGGAGAACCCGAACGGCCGACCGAACAAGGACTGAGCACAGCATCCCCGTGCCCCGTAAGGGGCGCGGGGAACTGCGCGACAAGCCCCCACCGGCCCGCGGCGAAAGAACTACAACTTAGTTCCTGCCCGATTCCGGGCTCGAGCCATGATTCAGCTCGAACCAGACCACCTTCCCGGTACTCAACCGGGTAGCGCCCCACCGCCGGGCAAGCCGGTTGACGAGGTAGAGCCCGCGCCCGCCCTCGTCGGTGGCGCGGGCCTGGCGGAGCCGGGGCAATTGCGGCACATCGTCGCCGACCTCACAGCGCAGCACGTCGGTGCGAAGGAGCCGCAGGGTCACCGGACGCGAGGCGTAGCGCACGGCGTTGGTCACGACCTCGCTGACGAGCAGCTCCACGGAGTCGGTCAGCTCCTCCAGGCCCCAGCGCTCCAGGGCGCTGCGGGCGAGCCGCCGGGCGCGCGACGGCGTCGCGTCCTCCGGCTCCAGGAACCAGTACGCGACGTCGCTCGGCGCGATCCCGTCGAAGCGGGCGGCGAGCAGCGCGATGTCGTCGTCCCGGTCGCCGGGGCCGAGCATGTCGAGCACCTCGTCGCAGAGCGCCTCCAGCGGCGGCGGGTGGTCCGGACCCGTCAACTGGGCGGTGGCGGCGAGCCGTTCGCGCAGCTGCTCTATGCCGGTCCACACGTCACGCAGGCGGGACTCGACGAGCCCGTCCGTGTAGAGCAGCAGCGTGGCCCCGGCGGGCGCGTCGAGCTCCACCGCCTCGAAGTCCACACCGCCTACGCCGATGGGCGCACCCGGCGGGACCCGCAGGACCTCGGCGCGGCCGCCCAGATGCAGCAGGACGGGCGGCGGATGCCCGGCGTTGGCGATGGTGATGCGGTGCGCGACCGGGTCGTAGACCGCGTACAGACAGGTCGCCATGCGGTCCGAGCCCAGGCGCTGGGCCTGCTCGTCCAGATGGTGCAGGACCTCCTGGGGCGGCAGGTCGAGCCCGGCCAGGGTCTGCGCGGTCGTCCGCAGCTGGCCCATGATCGCCGCCGATGTCATGGAGTGGCCCATGACGTCGCCCACGACCAGGGCGACGCGGCTGCCGGGCAGTGGGATCGCGTCGTACCAGTCGCCGCCGACCCGGGCCGTCTCGGCGGCCGGGAGGTAGCGCGAGGCGAGCCGCACGCCGGTCGGGCGCGGCAGCGTCTCCGGCAGCATCGTGCGCTGCAACTCGTCGGCGATGTACGCCTCGCGGCCGTAAAGCACCGCCTTGTCGATGCCGAGCGCACTGTGCGTCGCGAGCTGGGCCGCGACAAGCAGGTCGTCCGCCTCGAAGGGGTGGCGGTCGGGGCGGCGCAGGAACACCGCAGCGCCGATCACCCGGCGCCTGCCGCGCAGCGGGGCGAGGATCGTGCGCTGCCCCGTCGGCACGGACCGGCCGTCGCCGAGCAGTTCGGGCAGCGCGGCGAGGGCGCCGGGGGAGTCGGCGAACACCGGGCGTACGCCGCGCAGGACTTCGGCGAGGGCGCCGCCGGGGCGCACCTCGCACAGCTCGGCTGTCGTCACCAGGTCGGGCTGCACCTGGAGCGCGGGCATCGTGCCGCCGTCGGTGTCGGGCTCCTCTGGGATCCGGTCGGTACGGCGCAGGCGCAGCATCAGCGCACCGGTCGGCCGCTCCTCGCCGACCGGCAGCGGGTCGCGCAGATAGACCAGTATCGCGTCGGAGAACGTCGGCACCGTGGCCCGGCACAGGCCCATCACGATCTCGTCCAGGTCGATGCCGCGGGCGATGCGCCGGGTGGCCGCGCCCACGAAACGCAGCCGGTCGCCGTCACGGCGCATCGCGGCGGGGCCCGATCCCGGTGGCCGGGGCTGCCCGGTGCGCCGCTCTTCGCCGCCGGGACCGCTGGGGCCGCCGGGACTGCCGGAGCCGGCCGCGGGCCTGGGCTGCTCAGGTCCCGGCTGGGACGGCACGCCCTCGGGCACGGGGCGCGGGCGGTGCGGGTCGGGCTGCGAGGCCGGGGCACCCGACGACTGGGCGTGCTCGTCGCTGGGGCTCGCGGCGGGGTCGCCGGTGCGGGCCTGGGCGGACGCCGCGTCGCCGGTCCGTGCCTGTGCGGGTAAAGCGGGCGCGCCCGTGCCGCCGGGTGCCTCCTGGGCACGCACCAGCGCCCCGCGCGGGTCCGCGGGGGCGGTCGGCCGGGCAGCTCGGGGCTGTCGGCCTTTGTCGGGGGTGGGGTGCTCCGTCACGCGTTTCGATCCGTCCGTCCGGGGCTGCGCCGTTGTCTCCGGGGGCTAGGTGGGTCAGCCGCGTCGGCAGTGCAGGAAGAGCTGGTGCTCGGGTGGTACGCCGGTGCTTGCGGGGGCGTAGGAGTACGTGTCCTCATCGAGGATGTCGAAGCCCGCGTCACGCACGACCTGCCGCAGTTCGTCCCGCAGGTAACCGGATACCCGGATTGTGTGCCCCAGGAACGGAATTGCCGCGTCATCCAGGTCTGCCTCGACCATGGACAGCGCGAGCAGGCCATCGGGACGCAGCAGTCCGTGCAGCAGCCGCAGGGCGTGCGGGATCTCCTCGCGCGGCAGCATGAGGAGCGCGAAGAAGGCCACGATCCCGTCGAAGTGCCCCACGCCGTCCGGCCCTTCGGCCCGCAGCTGAGCCACGTCGAGCAGGCGGAACTCGGCGCCCGGCGCAGGCACGTTCTTCCTGGCCAGGTCGAGCATGCCGGACGACAGATCGACGCCGAGGACGCTGTGCCCGGCGTCGGTGAGCTGACGGGCGGTCGGCAGTCCGGTCCCGCAGCCCACGTCGAGCACCCTCGCCCCGGGCGCCAGCGCCTCTGCGATCCTGCGCCCGGCGGCCAGTTGGCCCTCCTTGTGCGGGAAGGCATCGTCGTAGTGCTGCCCGATGGCGTCGAACGCTTCGGCCTGGCCCGTGCGGTCGGGCGCGCCGGATGGCCCGCCGTACCTGTCGAACTCGCTCGCCTCGCTCACGTTCTGCCGCTCCTCGATGACAACCAGTCAGGCATCGCGCAAGCTCAGGGAGTTGCTGCTGAGTTGCTGCTGTGCGCCCTTGCGGAGGACGATCCTACGTTTGAACCATGGGGGCGCATCAAGGGTCTCATGACGTCACATGCGCGGGCGTGCGGTCCCAGTCATCCGGAAGGGGCGGAATGCCCCAGTCCGGATCGGGCCGCCACTGCTGCCAGTTGTCCGAAAAAGGTGCACCCCACGCGCGGATCACCTCGATCGCGGCGAGCCCCGCGGCCCGCACTTCCTGCGCTTTTGCCTCCCCCATCAGTCCGGCGCGCTGGGCCTGTGCGAACTCATCCTCGTCGTGCCAGCTCCAACTGCGGTCCGGTCGCACAGAGATGTCCAGAAAATGATCCTCGGAATCGATGCCTCCGGCCCAACGTGCGCGCGGCTCTTCGAGGTTCACGTACCAGTTCTTGAACTGCCATCCCGGATCCCAGAACAGCCACACCGACCACGGCTCGGCCGGCCGCGCCAGTTTCAGCACGCCGGTGCCGAACCAGCGGTCCCTGCTCAGGGCGCGGGGCTTGGTGTACCGGGTGGCGAGCGGCTCGTGATGGACGGGCGACCCGTCGGCGAGCACCGGCTTCACACACTCCGTCCCCGGCGCCATCCACACGGCGAGCAGCTCGTCCGTGTCCTGTACGACGGTGACGGGCCGGCAGATGTGCACCCGGTCCCCGGCGTTCTCCTTGTACCGCCACAACACGTGGGAGCCGGGGGCCCAGCGTGCGTCGTCGCTGCTCGTCGTTGGCGGCGTCATGTGCGCTGTCATGCAGAGATGTTAGTAGCCCGGCAGATCCGTCCGGCGGCGGCTCCCTGGGGGCGGGTCATCCGCGCCCTAGGGCCGGGTCATCCGCAGCACGTCAAGGGCCGCGTCGAGCTGCTCCACCGTGAGATCTCCCCGCTCGACGTACCCGGAAGCCAGCACGACCTCCCGGATGGTCTTGCGCTCGGCCAGTGCCTTCTTCGCCACCTTCGCCGCCTCCTCGTATCCGATGTACTTGTTCAGCGGAGTGACGACGGAAGGCGAGGACTCGGCGTACTCGAGGGCCCGTTCACGGTTCGCCGTGATCCCGTCCACCGTCCGGTCGGCGAGCAGCCGCGACGCGTTGGCGAGCAGCCGCACGGACTCCAGGACGTTCTTGGCGATGACCGGAAGCATCACGTTCAGCTCGAAGTTGCCCGCGGCCCCCGCCGCGGCGACCGTCGCGTCGTTCCCGGTGACCTGCGCGGCGACCATGAGCACCGCCTCCGGAATCACCGGATTCACCTTGCCCGGCATGATCGACGAACCGGGCTGCAGATCGGGCAGGTTGATCTCCGCGAGCCCCGTCCGGGGCCCGGATGCCATCCACCGCAGGTCGTTGGAGATCTTCGTCAGGCCGACGCCGATCGTGCGCAACTGCCCACTGGTCTCGACGATTCCGTCCCGCGCCCCCTGCGCCTCGAAGTGGTCCCGCGCCTCGGTCAGCGGCAGCCCCGTGGCCCGCGCCACCTCCGCGATCACGGCCGCCGAGAACCCCGGCGGCGTGTTGATCCCGGTGCCCACCGCCGTTCCGCCCAGCGGCAGTTCGGCCAGCCGCGGCAGCGAAGAGCGCAGCCGCTCCACGCCGTACCGCACCTGCGCCGCGTAGCCGCCGAACTCCTGGCCGAGCGTCACCGGTGTCGCGTCCATGAGATGCGTACGCCCGGACTTCACGACGTCCGCGAACTCCTCGGCCTTGCGCTCCAGGGATGCGGCGAGGTGCTCGAGGGCGGGGATCAGATCGCCCGTCACGGCGCCCGTCGCCGCGATGTGGATGGAGGACGGGAAGACGTCGTTCGACGACTGCGAGGCGTTCACGTGGTCGTTGGGATGTACGTCGCGACCGAGCCGCTCCGTGGCGAGCGTGGCCAGCACCTCGTTGGTGTTCATGTTCGACGACGTGCCGGACCCCGTCTGGAAGACGTCCACCGGGAAGTGCTCGTCCCAGCGGCCTTCGGCGACCTCGCCCGCCGCGTCGGCGATCGCCTCCGCGATGTCCTTGTCGAGCACGCCGAGCTCCGCGTTGACCTTCGCCGCGGCCGCCTTGATCTGCGCGAGAGCGGCGATGTGGGCGCGTTCGATGCGCTGCCCGGAGATGGGGAAGTTCTCCACCGCCCGCTGTGTCTGGGCCCGCCACTTGGCGTGCGCGGGGACCCGCACCTCGCCCATGGAGTCGTGTTCGATCCGGTACTCACCACTGGCGTCGCTGGTCATGCCTCGAACCTACCTCTCCGTCAGAACCCGCTGAAAAGTTGAGCACTTGTCTTGTTCCAGGTATTCCCAAGCGCCCTACTGACCAGTAAAAACCGGGGGTAACACCAAACCGGGGAGGCGCGATGAAGCGCACCAGAAGCAGCCGCCAGGGCAGGCTGAGATGTACTTTCGCGGCGGCCGTCGCGATGGCGGCGGTGTTCGGCACGGCGGCGCTGCCCGCCCAGGCGGCGGACGGCGACGGCGGGAGCCCGAAGGCGGCGCCCACCTCGACGCCGCTCCCGCCCGAGCTGGAGAAGATCCGGGCGGACGAGGCCACCAAGCTCTACGGCGACCCGGCCGAGCGCCCGCTGGCCGACCGCAAGACCGGGCTGATCTCGCTCGGCGACAGCGAGATCTCCGGGGAGGGTGTCGGGACGTACGAACCCGGTACCGACGGCCCCGACAACTGGTGCCACCGCTCCCCGGACGCCGCGATCCACCGCACCGGCATCCCGGCCGACGTGACCTACAACGTCGCCTGCTCGGGAGCGAGCACCGTCAACATCAAGATCGGCGGCCAGAAGCAGTACGCCGACGAGCTGGTGCAGAGCGACAACCTCGCCATCAAGGCCCGGAACACCAAGATCAAGACGATCCTGCTCGTCATCGGCGCCAACGACGACCTCGAGTTCTCGCCGGTGATGACGGACTGCGTCACCCGCTATCTGCTCAGCCAGGGAGCCTGCGCCGGCAAGTACAACGGCGGCTGGCAGGCCCGGGTCGACGCCCTCGTGCCCAAGGTCGAGCAGTCCATCCGCGACCTGAAGACCGTGATGAAGGACGCGGGCTACCAGGAGGGCGACTACAAGCTCGTGGCCATGGGCTACCCGAGCCCGATCGGCCCGGACTTCCGCGACAACCCCAACTTCCCCGGCAAGCTGGCCTGCGGCGGTCTCGGCTACGACTCCGACACCGAGTGGGGCCGCAACTACGCGGTGCCGGCCTTCGAGACCGGCATGCGCAAGGCCGCGAAGAACGCCGGCGCGACCTACCTCGACAACTCCCGGCTCTTCCACGGCCATGAGGTCTGCATGGAGGACACCTGGGCGCGCGGGCTCTACATCGACCTCTCCAACCCCTTCCCGCCGGACTCCAATTCGGTACGGCAGTCCTTCCACCCCAACGCACGGGGCCACGCGGCCTTCGCGTCCTGCCTCACCCAGATCCACGACTCCGGGCAGCGTGAGGCCAGTTGCGCCGACCCGGCGAGCACGGGCAGCCCCAAGCTGTACCCGGGCGGATGGGACGACGCGTACAAACCCCTGAAGAACCAGGGCACGGGGACCTGCGTGGACGTCGACGCGTCGAGCAGCCGCAACGGCACCAAGGTCCAGGGCTGGGACTGCACGGGCAACCGCAATCAGACCTGGTGGTACGACGGCGGCCCCGGTGGTCAGCAGTCACTGCACACCGGTCTGACCCAGGACCGCTGCATCGACGTACCGGGAACGGCGAAGGAGGGCACCGCCGTCACGCTGTGGAACTGCCACGGCGGCGCCAACCAGAAGTTCGTGCGCGAGGCGGGGACCCTGCGTCCCGCGTCGGACACCGGGCTCTGCCTGGGGCTCGCATCGCCCAAGGAGCCGCTGAAGCTCCAGAAGTGCGACGGGTCGCCGAACCAGAAGTTCGCGTAAGCCCCCGTTCGCCCCGGGCCTCCTCCGCCACCGCCCTCCAGGAGGCGGCCCCGGGGCGAACGTCGGAGAATGAGGAAGGGAATGAGGGGGGAGACCCACCACCTCACAGGAGGCGGCACATGCTTCCCCACCTCAGGACCCTCGGCGCGCTCGGCGTCTGCCTGGCCGCGTCCGTCGCCCTCACCGCCTCTTCCCCCGCGTTCGCCGCGCCCACCCGGGACGACGAGACGTTCACGCTCTATGCCAAGGAAGTCGCGAGCGAGGACGACGAGGGCGAGAGCGAGCAGGCACCCGAAATCGGGGACAGCTTCGCCTTCGCCGACGACCTGTATGACAGCAAGGGCGGTGGCAAGGTCGGCAGGGACGGCGTGACGTGCACCGTGGTGCGCGTCGCCGACCCCGGCGACCTGCTGTGCGTGGGCACCTTCGTGCTCGAAGGCGGCCACATCGCCGGGCAGGCCGTACTGCCGCTCGACCAATCGGAGCAACAGCCCACGTTCGACATCGCGATCACCGGCGGAACCGGCGACTACGAAGAGGTACGCGGCTACATCCACTCCACCGATGACGGGGACTACCAGAAGCTGGAGTTCCACGTCCGCGACTGAACGGCCCTGACGGGGTGCTGCCGCCGGGTCAGCCCAGGCCGGGGCCCCGCACCGGGATGCTGGTGAACGTCGGCGCCGGGGCCGGGTTCTGGAAGAAGTCGTCGCCCTTGTCGTCCACGACGATGAACGCCGGGAAGTCCTCGACCTCGATCTTCCAGACGGCCTCCATGCCGAGCTCCTCGTACTCGACGACCTCGACCTTCTTGATGCAGTCCTGGGCGAGGCGCGCGGCGGGGCCGCCGATCGAGCCCAGGTAGAAGCCGCCGTGCGCGCCACAGGCGTCGGTGACCTGCTTCGAGCGGTTGCCCTTGGCGAGCATCACCTTGGAGCCGCCCGCGGCCTGGAACTGCTCTACGTAGGAGTCCATCCGGCCGGCCGTGGTCGGTCCGAAGGAGCCGGACGCGTACCCCTCGGGGGTCTTCGCCGGGCCCGCGTAGTACACCGGGTGGTCCTTCAGGTACTGCGGCATCTCCTCGCCCGCGTCGAGCCGCTCCTTGATCTTGGCGTGCGCGATGTCGCGGGCCACGACCAGGGGGCCGGAGAGCGAAAGCCGCGTCTTCACCGGGTACTTGGTGAGCTCGGCGAGGATGTCGTCCATCGGCTGGTTGAGGTCGATCTTGACACTGCGCGCATTAGCGGCTTCGCCGCGGGCGGAGGCCTCGTCGAGGTGCTCGTCCGTGGTCTCCGGAAGGAAGCGCGCCGGGTCGGTCTCCAGCTGCTCCAGGAAGACGCCTTCGGCGGTGATCTTCGCGGTGGCCTGGCGGTCGGCCGAGCAGGAGACGGCGATCGCGACGGGCAGCGAGGCACCGTGGCGCGGCAGGCGCACCACGCGCACGTCGTGGCAGAAGTACTTGCCGCCGAACTGCGCGCCGATGCCGATCTTCTGCGTCAGCTCGAAGACCTTCTCCTCGAGCTCCTTGTCCCGGAAGCCGTGTCCGGTCGGCGAGCCCTCGGCGGGCAGCTCGTCCAGGTAGTGCGCGGAGGCGTACTTGGCGGTCTTCAGGGCGAATTCGGCGCTGGTGCCGCCGACGACGATCGCCAGGTGGTACGGCGGGCAGGCCGCCGTGCCGAGCGAACGGATCTTCTCCTCCAGGAACTTCATCATGGAGGCCTCGTTCAGGACGGCCTTCGTCTCCTGGTAGAGGAACGACTTGTTGGCCGAGCCGCCGCCCTTGGCCATGAAGAGGAACTTGTAGGCGCCGCCGTCGGTCGCGTACAGCTCGACCTGCGCGGGGAGGTTGGAGCCGGTGTTCTTCTCCTCCCACATGGTCAGCGGAGCCATCTGCGAGTACCGGAGATTGAGCTTCGTGTACGCGTCGTAGATGCCGCGGCTCAGGGCCTTCTCGTCCTCACCTTCGGTGAGGACGTTCTGGCCGCGTTTACCCATGACGATCGCCGTGCCGGTGTCCTGGCACATGGGCAGCACGCCGGCCGCCGCGATGTTCGCGTTCTTCAGCAGGTCGAGCGCCACGAACTTGTCGTTCGACGACGCCTCGGGGTCGTCGATGATGCGCCGCAGCTGCGCCAGGTGTGCGGGCCGCAGATAGTGCTGGATGTCGTGGATCGCCTCGGCGGCGAGCTTGCGCAGCGCCTCCGGGTCGACCTTGAGGAACGTCCGCCCGTCGGCCTCGAAGGTGGCGACACCCTCGGAGGTCACCAGCCGGTACGGGGTGGTGTCCTCTCCCAGCGGGAGCAGATCGGAGTACTCAAACTCTGGCATTACGGCCATTCCTCACTCGGCAGACAGCGGCGCGGCCTCCATTGGCGACGCGCCAACCAGCGTAGAACGCCACAGGACGGCCGGGTCTGTGAGGTAAGGCTCAGTACCGCGGTTCGAGGGGTAGTCGCGATCTATCGCGTTTGGGTACGCTGACTGGTGTGGACCTAGAGAAGCGCCCTCAGCAGCCATCGCCGGAACCGCGGCCCGCAGCCCTGCGCGCCTCCGACGCGGACCGGGACCGCACGGCGGACATCCTCCGCGAGGCCCTGGCCGAGGGCCGGCTGACGGCCGAGGAGCACGGCGAGCGCATCGACGGCGTCTACCGCGCGAAGACGGTGGAGGAGCTGGCGCCCCTGGTCAGCGACCTGCCCGCGGCCGGCGGTGCCGGGTATGCGACGGCGGCTCCCGAGCCGGCCCCCTCCCGGCCGTCGGACGGCATGGTGCCCCCGGTCGCCGACGAGAACCTGGTCGCGGTCTTCAGCAGCTCGGTGCGCAAGGGCCGCTGGCGGGTCGGCCGCCGCACCCATGCGTACGCGATCTTCGGCAGCGTGGAGATCGACCTCAGCGAGGCGATCTTCGAGCAGCGGCAGGTCGTCATCAAGGCGGTCTCCGTCTTCGGCAGCGTCGAGATCCGCGTCCCGGAGAACATCTCGCTGCGGGGCAGCGGCACGGGCGTGCTCGGCAGTTTCGAGGTGGAGACGCTCGACTCGGCCGAGCGCGACGCCCCGGTCGTCTTCGTCGACGGCTTCGCGGTCCTCGGCAGCATCGAGGCCCGGCCCAGGCGCGGCAAGCTGGTGCGCGATCTGCACAAGCAGCTGCGCAAGCACTTGGGTCACTGACGGCCCCGAGGGGCGGCGGCGGGCGTACATCGGAACTCAGTGCATAGGCGCATGCACAGCGGGTAGAGCTTGCTGCATCGTCTCTCGCTCGCGAAGCCGTCGTCAGGAGTAGACCCGTGCTGCAGCCGTCGCATCAGTCCCTGCAGGTCGCCGCCGTTCCCGGCCAGCGGGTGCCAGTGCGCGATCGGAATCAGGACTCCCCATGGCACACCGAAGCGGTGTGCAGGCGAGACGAGGCGGGGCTGTTCTTCGCCCCGTCCAAGGAGCCGACCGCCTCCCGCCTCTCCCGCGAGGAAGCCGCCAAGCGTGTCTGCGGCGGCTGTCCCGTGATGGTGGAGTGCCGGGAGCACGCCCTGCTCCAGCCCGAGCCGTACGGCGTCTGGGGCGGCCTCACGGCCGCCGAGCGCCGCGTGGTGCTCGCCAGGCGCCGCAGGCGCGACCTGGAGCTCAAGAAGGCGGCACACACCGCAGGCCCGATCGCCGCCGCCGGATAACAGTCGGTACGTCGAAGGGGGCGTCCCCCGCACGGGGCGCCCCCTTCGACGTACGCAACTGGCGCTCTGCAGAGCCCGCTTGCTACGTGCTGTCTGCTACTTCGCGCGGTCGAAGTCGATGGCGCTGTACGCGCGCAGCTTCGAGAGCCGGTGGTCGGACTCGATCTTGCGGATCGTGCCCGACTTGGAGCGCATGACCAGCGACGAGGTCGACGCGGTCTCCGCGCCGTACCGCACGCCCTGGAGCAGCTCGCCGTCGGTGATGCCCGTCGCGACGAAGAAGACGTTGTCCCCGCGGACCAGATCGGTCGTGGAGAGCGTGCGGTCCAGGTCGTGGCCCGCGTCGATCGCGCGCTGCCGCTCCGCGTCGTCCTTCGGCCACAGCTTGCCCTGGATCACACCGCCGAGGCACTTGATCGCGCAGGCCGAGATGATGCCTTCCGGGGTGCCGCCGATGCCCATGAGCATGTCGACGCCGGTGCCTTCGCGCACGGCCATGATCGAGCCCGCGACGTCGCCGTCCGAGATGAACTTGATGCGCGCGCCGGTCTCGCGGATCTCCTTGACGATGCCCTCGTGGCGGGGGCGGTCGAGGATCATGACCGTGACGTCCTCGGGCGCGGAGTTCTTCGCCTTGGCGACGCGCCGGATGTTGACGGACGCCGGGGCGTTGATGTCCACGTAGTCGGCGGCCTCCGGGCCCGTGACCAGCTTGTCCATGTAGAAGACCGCGGACGGGTCGAACATGGCGCCGCGGTCGGCGGCGGCGAGCACGGCGATGGCGTTCGGCATGCCCTTCGCGCACAGGGTCGTGCCGTCGATCGGGTCGACGGCGATGTCGACCTCGGCGCCGGTGCCGTCACCGATGTGCTCTCCGTTGAAGAGCATCGGGGCCTCGTCCTTCTCGCCCTCCCCGATGACGACGACGCCGTTCATCGAGACGGTGTGGACGAGGGTCCGCATGGCCCTGACGGCGGCCCCGTCGGCGCCGTTCTTGTCGCCGCGGCCGACCCAGCGGCCCGCGGCCATGGCGGCGGCCTCGGTGACCCGGACGAGTTCCAGGGCGAGGTTGCGGTCGGGGGCCTCGGGGGAGACTTCGAGCTCGGACGGGAGATGATGCTCGGTCATCGGAGCGCACCTTTCTGCTGATACGACGACGGCCGGATGAGGGTTTGTGAATGACTCTATCCGCAGGCCGACAAAATGAGCAGAGGGCCCCACGCATGAGCGGACCGGACGCGGGTGCCCAGGGCGGGCGCAAGGGGTCCGCGGGGACCTGCGACGATGGGGCACGTGGCTGGAAGACAAGGCAAGCAGACCGTGCGGAACATGCTGTGGTCGATGGTGGTGATCTGCCTCGTCGCGGGCGTCATCTACATCTTCATCCCGCACGACGAGTCCAAGACCCCCGTCAAGCGCGTGGACTACCGCGTGGAGCTGCTGACCGCCCGCAGGGCCGCGGCGTATCCGGTGGCCGCGCCCGAGGGTCTGGCCAAGGCGTGGAAGCCGACGTCGGTCCGTTTCGACGGCGCCAAGCACGACAGCTGGCACCTGGGCTTTCTGGACCCGGACGGCGAGTACGTCGCGGTCAAGCAGTCCACGGGCAAGCCGTCCGAGTTCATCGACGAGGCCACCCAGCGCGCGGTGAAGACGAAGACCACCGAGGAGATCGGCGGCCGGACCTGGCAGCGCTACGAGGGCAAGACGTACGACGCCCTGGTGAGCCAGGACAAGGGCGCGACGACGGTGGTCGCGGGCACAGCGTCGTTCGGTCAGCTGACGGAGATGGCGCAGGCGCTGAAGACGTCCTGAGGACGCGCACGGACGCGTACGGCAATGCGAAGGGCCCCCGGCAGCTGCCGGGGGCCCTTCGCATTGATGGTCGGGGGTGCGACTCAGACGGTCGTGATGACCTGGTCGATCTCCAGGCGCGGGGAGCGCGGGAACCAGGCGTCGTCGCCCGGCTTGCCGATGTTGATGACCATCACCGGGGTGTGGTCGTCGTCCAGGAACTCCTTCTGGACGCCGGCGAAGTCGAAGCCGGTCATCGGGCCCGCGGCCAGGCCGGCGGCGCGCACGCCGATGATGAAGTAGGCGGCCTGGAGGGCGGCGTTGAGGTGCGCGGCACCCTCACGGACCGGGCGCTCGGTGAAGAAGATGTCCGCGGCCTGCGGGAAGTGCGGGAGCAGGGCCGGCAGCTCCTCGTGGAACTCGTTGTCCGCGGAGAGGATCGCGACGAGCGGGGCGCTCGCGGTCTTCGGCTGGTTGCCCTCGGCCATGTGCTTGACCAGGCGCTCGCGGGCCTCGGGGGAGCGGACGAGCGTGATGCGCAGCGAGGAGAGGTTGAAGGCGGTCGGGCCGAACTTGACCAGGTCGTAGATCGCCTGAACCTGCTCCTCGGTGACCGGCTCGTCGGTGAAGGTGTTCGCGGTGCGGGCCTCGCGGAAGAGCAGGTCCTGGGCGGCGGGGTCAAGGGCGAGAGACATGGATCAACCTTCTCGGTGCGTGCGTGGATCAGCTTGCTCGACCGAAGGTACGCCGCTGCGGTTTAAGATTCAACAAAAACTGGAGCATGGTGATCCGCTTCACATCTTTCCGTACGGGGGCGGGCGGGGAGATTCCGCCCCGCCCGAACCCGCGCTCAGCCCTGGTCGTCGCCCTCGGCGTCCCCGTCGCCCTCGGGCCCGGCCAAGGCGGCGTCCAGCCTGGCCCGCGCCCCGTCCAGCCACCGCCGGCACACCTTGGACAGCTCCTCGCCCCGCTCCCACAGGGCGAGCGACTCCTCCAGGGTCGTGCCGCCCGCCTCCAGGCGGCGTACGACCTCGATGAGCTCGTCCCGCGCCTGCTCGTAGCCGAGCGCGTCCGCCGCGCCGGTGGCCTCGTCCGTCTTGCTGGTCATGCGCCCACCCTAAATGTCGACTTGTACGGTTCGTACGGTGAATTCGCCCTCGGCCACGCGTGCCCGCAACTCCTCGTCGGCGGCGACCTCGTCGGCGGCGCGCACCACGGCGCCGTCCGCCTTCTGCAGCACCGCGTACCCCCGCTGAAGGGTCGCGGCGGGGGAGAGGGCCACCACGCGCGCGTGGGTGTGCGTCAGCTCCGAACCGGCGCGGTCCAGGAGATGCCCGAGCGTGCGGCGGCTGCGGTCCACGAGGGCCGAGACCTGCTCCTCGCGCTCCTCGACCATGCGGTGCGGGTTCTCCATGGAGGGCCGGGCGAGGGCGTGCGCGAGCCCACGGTCCTCCCGCTGTAGCAGGGCATCGATGCTGCGCCGCGCCCGGTCCCGCAGCCAGCGCACCCGCTCGTGCTCCTCGCCGACGTCCGGCACGACCTTCTTGGCGGCATCCGTCGGAGTCGAGGCGCGCAGATCGGCGACGTAATCGAGCAGCGGATTGTCCGGCTCGTGCCCGATGGCGGAGACGACGGGCGTACGGCACGAGGCGACGGCACGCACCAGCTGCTCGTCCGAGAACGGCAGCAGATCCTCGACGCTGCCGCCACCGCGCGCCACGATGATCACGTCGACGTCATCGAGCGCGTCGAGATCCTTGACGGCCTGCACGACCTGCGGAACGGCGTGCACGCCCTGGACGGGCACGTTGCGCACCTCGAAGCGGACGGCGGGCCAGCGGTGCCGGGCGTTCTCCAGCACGTCCCGCTCGGCGGCGGAAGCGCGCCCGGTGACGAGCCCGATGAGCTGGGGCAGGAAGGGCAGGGCCTGCTTCCGCTCGGCGGCGAACAACCCTTCCCCGGCAAGACTCTTCTTCAACTGCTCAATCCGAGCAAGCAGTTCCCCAACACCCACGGGCTTTATCTCGGCGGCCCGCAGGGAGAGCTGCCCCCGAGGCGCGTACCACTCGGGCTTGGCGTGTACGACGACGCGGGCGCCCTCGGAGACGACGTCGGCGACGGCGTCGAACACCTGCCGATAGCAGGTGACACTGACCGAGATGTCGTGGGACGGATCCCGCAGCGTCATAAAAACGACCCCGGCACCGGGCCGCCGCGACAACTGCGTGATCTGCCCCTCGACCCACACGGCACCAAGCCGATCGATCCACCCCCCGATGAGCCGAGACACCTCACCCACGGGCAACGGAGCATCAGCAGACGTATTGAGAGCCATCCCCCGAGCGTATAGGCCCGTACTGACAGGCCAACCCCGTAAAACCACCCCCCACTGCCCCAACGCCCAGGCCCACCCACCGCCCCGACACGCGCCCACTGGCCCCCCACCCTTGGCGCGACGCCCACCCACCGCCCCGACGCCCGCCCACTGGCCCCCGCCCTTGGCCCGACGCCCACCCACCGCCCCGACGCACCGGCTGGCCCACCCACCCCCCCCACCGCAGAGCAATCGGGCGGGTGGGCGGGAAAGATCCGCCGCGAAGCGGCGGCCCAGTCCGGAGTCGACCCGCAGAGACCGCGCAGCGGCAGTCGGCGGCTACAAGGACTCCCGCCGAGCCCTCTGGGCAACCAGCACCACAAGCCCCACCACGAACCAGATCAACCCCACCACCTGCGCGGACCCCGCAGCCTCCACGATCACGGCGACAGTGATCGCAGCCCCCAGCACAGGGACGAGCAAGTGCCGCCACCAGCTGAAGGCCCCCTCACGCCGCCGCACCACGAACCACCCCACCACGCTCGCGTGCAACAGCACGAACGCCGTCAGCGCCCCGATGTCGACCACCGACACCAGGTGGTCCATCCCGTCGTCCCGCCGCGCCGCCCACACCGCGGCCACCATCGTCACGACGGCCGCGCACAGCAGCGCGACCCGCGGCGTACCGGAATCCGTCCGCGACAGCGCCCGCGGCAGCCGCCGGTCCCGCGCCATGGCGAAGAGCAGCCGCCCCGCCGCCGCCTGCCCGGCGAGCGCCGCGAACGCCGCGCCGATCGCCTTGCTGACGGCCACCGTGTCGTGCAGCCAGTCACCCACCGCCGAGTCGACGGCATCGTAGAAAGCGGACCCCTGTTTGCCCGGCTCCGCCGCGAGCTCCGCGGACGACAGCGGCTCCAGGAGCGCCACCAGATAGGTCTGGGCGATGAACAGCACACCCGCGAGCGCCAGACAGAACAGCACCGCCCGCGCCACCTTCGCCGAGCCCCCCGTCACCTCCTCCGCGAACGAGGCGATCGCATCGAAGCCCAGATACGAGAGCACCGCCACCGACACCGCCCCCACGACGGCCGACAGCGCGAACGCCCCCTGCGAGCCGTCCCCGGTCAGCGGCGACAGCCAGTCCCGCTCAGCCCCGTCCTGTGCCAGCACGACGATCGCCGACACGATGAAGACGAGCAGGACCACGATCTCCATGGCGAGCACGAGGAACCCCACCCGCGCAGCGGCCCGCACGCCCCACAGGTTCAGCGCGGTCGTCACCAGAACCGCGATCGCCGTCCACACCCACCGGGACACGGAAGGCACCAGCGCCTCCATCGCGATCCCGGAGAAGAGATACGCCACCGCCGGAATCAGCAAATAATCCAGCATCGCCATCCACCCGGCGATGAACCCGGCCCCGTTGCCGAGCCCCACGCGCGCGTACGCGAAGACGGAGCCCGCCTGGGGGACCACCCGCACCATCTGGGCGTAACTGAAGGCGGTGAACGCCATGGAGATCGTGGCGATGACGTAGACGAGCGCGACGGCCCCGTGCGACTTGGCGTCGAGCGTCCCGAAGACACCGACCGGCGCCATGGGGGCGATGAACAGCAGTCCGTAGACGACGAGATCCCGGAAGCCGAGACTGCGCCGCAGCCCGTCCCCTTCGACAGCGGTGCCGGTACCGGTACCAGGACCGGAATCGGCCGCACTGCCTGAGCTACCGGACATCTCGCCTCCGTAAGTGAACGCGGACCCCCAGTCTCCCCAAGGAGGCGATCTTTGACGCGCTGGGCTCGGCCTTACGATGGTGGGTATGACTGCTTCGACTCCTGCCCGCCGAGTCCTGCTCGCCGCCCCCCGCGGCTACTGCGCGGGTGTGGACCGTGCCGTGATCGCCGTCGAGAAGGCCCTTGAGCAGTACGGGTCCCCGATCTATGTCCGCCACGAGATCGTGCACAACAAGTACGTGGTGCAGACCCTGGAGAAGAAGGGCGCGATCTTCGTCGAGGAGACGGCGGAGGTCCCCGAGGGCTCCATCGTCATGTTCTCCGCGCACGGCGTCGCCCCGACCGTCCACGCCGAGGCCGCCGAGCGGAAGCTCGCCACCATCGACGCGACGTGCCCCCTCGTCACGAAGGTCCACAAAGAAGCGGTCCGCTTCGCCAAGGACGACTTCGACATCCTCCTGATCGGCCATGAGGGCCACGAGGAGGTCATCGGCACGTCGGGTGAGGCGCCCGACCACATCACGCTGGTCGACGGCCCCGACGACGTCGCGAACGTCGAGGTCCGCGACCCCGACAAGGTCGTCTGGCTCTCCCAGACCACGCTCTCGGTCGACGAGACGATGGAGACGGTAGACGCCCTGAAGACGAAGTTCCCGGGCCTCATCTCCCCTCCCAGCGACGACATCTGCTACGCCACGCAGAACCGCCAGATCGCCGTGAAGAAGCTCGCCGAGGACGCCGATCTCGTCATCGTCGTCGGCTCCAAGAACTCCTCGAACTCGATCCGCATGGTCGAGGTCGCCCTGGAGGCGGGCGTGCCGGCGTCGCACCTCGTCGACAACGCCGACGAGATCGACGAGGCCTGGCTGGAGGGCGTGACCACGGTCGGCCTGACCTCGGGCGCATCCGTTCCCGACGTCCTGGTGGACGGCGTCATCGAGTGGCTTGCCGAGCGGGGCTACGGCGACGTGGAAACGGTGAAGACGGCCGAGGAGTCCATCACCTTCTCGCTGCCCAAGGAGCTCCGCCGCGACCTGCGCGCGGAGGCTGCGGAACTCTCCGCCGAGAAGTGACTGTCAGTCCGGCGTCGTAACGTGGTGTCCATGCAGATCTTCGGTGTGGACATCGGCGGATCAGGGATCAAGGGCGCTCCCGTTGACCTGGACCGCGGAGACCTGGCACAAGAGCGGCACAAGGTCCTGACCCCGCATCCGGCCACGCCCGACGGCGTGGCCGACAAGGTGCGCGAGGTCGTCGAGCACTTCGCCTGGAAGGGCCCGGTCGGCGCCACGTTCCCCGGCGTGATCACCGACGGCACGGCGCGCACGGCGGCCAACGTCGACAAGAGCTGGATCGGTACGGACATCCAGGCCCTGGCGTCCGACCGGCTCGGCGGCGTCCCCGTCACGGTCCTGAACGACGCGGACGCGGCGGGCGTCGCCGAGATGCACTTCGGCGCGGGCCGCGGCCACAAGGGCACGGTCCTGCTGCTCACCTTCGGCACCGGCATCGGCAGCGCCCTCTTCACCGGCGGCCGCCTGGTCCCGAACACGGAGCTCGGCCACCTCGAACTGCACGGCCACGACGCGGAGAAGCGCGCCTCGTCCAAGGCCAAGGAGGACGAGGACCTGAGCTGGGAGCACTGGGCGCGCCGCGTCCAGAAGTATCTGGCACACGTCGAGATGCTGTTCTCGCCCGAGCTCGTCATCATCGGCGGCGGTGTGAGCCGCAAGGCCGAGAAGTTCCTGCCCCTGATCAAGGGCATCCGCGCGGAGCTGGTCCCGGCGCAGCTGCAGAACAACGCGGGCATCGTGGGCGCGGCGATGGCGGCCGCGGGCGAGGCCTAGAGCCCGTAGGGGTTACGTGGCGGGCATCCGCCGCCGAGGCGTCCGCGGCCCGGCGGCGGCAGCAGCGGCGCGCGCCCGCCGCCGCTGCGCGAGGAACCGGATCCGCCGGACGATCACGAGGACCCCGGCGACCAGCGTCCCCCCGTACAGCCAGCCCGCGTGCAGCGCGAGCGCGGTGATCAGCCCCATGAATTGCCCGCCGAAGCCGCCGCTGCCCCCCGAGACCGGCGGCAGCCCGGCCACGAAGGCGATCGGCACCGCGACCGGCGCGGTCACCAGGTCGACCGGCCGCACCCAGAGCGCGGTCAGCGCGCTGACGGGCACGAACAGCACCCCGTAGGCGACAAGCGAGCCGTTCGAGCTGCCGAAGAACAGCCACAGCAGACAGGCGAGCAGAAACATCGTCGCGGCACAGAAGAGCCCGGACCCGAGCCCGGTCAGACGCGGGTTGGGCATCCGGCGCAGCGCGCGGTAGAAGCGATAGAGCGGCAGCATGCGCAGTTTGCGTACGAAGGGCGGGGCGGGACGGCGGGGGCGGGACGCGGCGCGGTAGACCGCCGACGATTCGGCGGGCCTGCCCTGCGGGGGCAGGGGCGCGGTGCGCCGCGGCCGGGCCGGATGCTGAGGGGGACGCGTCCTGTGTTGCTCCACCGGACCAACCTAGGTCGACCCATACTGATAATCCTGCCTGGGACACGCCCTTTGGCCGACCTTGGCCAAGCGTTCGATCCGCGAGCGGTACGCCGACGAGGGCCGGGCCCGCACGCCGTAGACTGGGGGATCGCCCCACGGTCGCTCTCCGGCCCTCAGGGCCGTCCACCCACAGCCCTCACGTACGGGAAGTCGCAACGTGTCGCTCACGATCGGAATCGTCGGTCTGCCCAATGTCGGCAAGTCGACCCTGTTCAACGCCCTGACCAAGAACGACGTGCTTGCGGCCAACTACCCGTTCGCCACGATCGAGCCCAACGTCGGCGTGGTCGGCGTCCCCGACCCCCGCCTCACCCAGCTCGCCGAAATCTTCAGCTCGCAGAAGATCCTTCCGGCGACGGTCGACTTCGTAGACATCGCGGGCATCGTGCGCGGCGCCAGCGAGGGCGAGGGCCTCGGCAACAAGTTCCTCGCGAACATCCGCGAGTCGGACGCGATCTGCCAGGTCATCCGTGCCTTCAAGGACGAGAACGTCGTCCACGTGGACGGCAAGGTCTCCCCGAAGAACGACATCGAGACGATCAACACCGAGCTGATCCTCGCCGACCTCCAGACCATCGAGAAGGTCCTCCCCCGCCTCCAGAAGGAGTCGCGGATCAAGAAGGACATCGCCCCGAAGGTGAAGGCGGTCGAGGAGGCCCAGGCGATCCTGGAGCGCGGCGACACGCTCTTCTCCGCGGGCATCGTCCAGGGCTCGGGCAACGAGGAACTCCTGCACGACCTGCACCTCCTCACCACCAAGCCCTTCCTCTACGTCTTCAATGTGGACGAGGACGAGCTGACGGACGACGACTTCAAGGCCGAGCAGCGCGCCCTGGTCGCCCCCGCCGAGGCGATCTTCCTCAACGCCAAGCTGGAGGCGGACCTCGCCGAGCTGGACGACGACGAGGCCCTCGAACTCCTCCAGTCGGTGGGCCAGGAAGAGCCCGGCCTCGCCACCCTCGCCCACGTCGGCTTCCGCACCCTCGGCCTCCAGACGTACCTCACGGCAGGCCCCAAGGAGTCCCGCGCCTGGACGATCTCCCAGGGCGCGACGGCCCCCGAGGCGGCCGGTGTGATCCACACGGACTTCCAGAAGGGCTTCATCAAGGCCGAGGTCATCTCCTTCGCGGACCTGGTCGAAACGGGCTCGGTCGCCGACGCCCGCGCGGCCGGCAAGGCACGCATGGAGGGCAAGGAGTATGTGATGCAGGACGGCGATGTGGTGGAGTTCCGCTTCAACGTCTGACCCTCCGCCCCCGGGGACCCTCCCCAGCCCGCACCGACGACGGCCCCGCCCCCCCCAAGGGGCGGGGCCGTCGTCGCGCGCTACCGAACCAGCACCCCGGCCGGCACCACCGCGTACCCCGTGGGCCGAGTCGTGAACGTCCCCCGGCCCTGCGTACGGCCGCGCAGGCGCGACGCATAGCCGAACAGCTCGGCCAGCGGCACCGTTGCCGTGAGGACCGCCGTGCCGGCCCGCGTGGTCGAGGCCGAGACGCGGCCGCGGCGCGCCGCCAAGTCGCCGAGCACGGCCCCGACGGCGTCGTCCGGCACCGTGGCCGTCAGCTCGACGACCGGTTCGAGCAGGGCCATCTCGGCGGCCCGCAGCGCCTCGCGGAGCGCGAAGCGGCCCGCCGTGCGGAACGCCATCTCCGAGGAGTCCTTGGAGTGGGTCGCCCCGTCGGTCAGCGTCACCCGCAGCCCCGTCACCGGATGGCCGCCGAGCGGGCCCTCCGCGAGAGCGTCCCGGCAACCGGCCTCCACCGCACGGACGTACTCCTGCGGCACCCGGCCGCCGACGACCGTGGAGTCGAACACAAAGGCGTGCGTCTCCAGCGGCTCGACATCGAGCACCACATGCGCGAACTGCCCCGCGCCTCCCTCCTGTTTGACATGCCGGTACGTCAGTCCTGACACCCCGCGCACGACCGTCTCCCGGTAGGACACCTGCGGGCGGCCGACCTCGACGTCGAAGCCGTGCGTACGGCGGATCTTCTCCACCGCGACCTCCAGATGCAGTTCGCCCATGCCGGAGAGCACCGTCTGGCCGGTCTCGGGGTCGACCCGCACGGCGAGCGAGGGGTCCTCCTCGACCAGGCGGGCAAGGGCCGACGACAGCCGTCCGGTGTCGACGTTCCTGCGGGCCTCGACCGCCACGGAGACCACCGATGCCGTCACCGCGGGCGGTTCGAGGACCAGCGGGGCGTCGGGCGCGCACAGCGTGCTGCCGGCGCGTGCGGACTTCGGGCCGATCACGGCCACGATGTCGCCGGCGACCGCCCGGTCCAACTCCGCGTGGCGGTCGGCCTGCACGCGCAGGATGCGGCCGATGCGCTCGCCGCGGCCCGTGCCCGCGTTCATCACCGTGTCTCCCTTCGTGATCGTTCCCGAGTACACGCGCAGATACGTCATCCGTCCCGTCGCCGTCGCGTTCACCTTGAAGACGAGGCCGGCGAACGGCGCCGTCGGGTCGGCGGCGCGCTCCTGCACGGCGTCGTCCCAGCTCCCGCGCATCGCCGGTACGTCCTGCGGCGACGGCAGGTAGGACACCACGGCCTCCAGCAGCGGCTCGATGCCGCGGTTGCGGTAGGCCGAGCCGCACAGGACCACCACGCCCTCACCGCTGAGGGTGAGATCGCGCAGCGCGGCGGTCAGTGTCCCTGTCGAGAGCGCCGACGTCGTGCAGTACTCCTCCATCGCCGCCGGATGGAGTTCGGCCACCGTCTCCTCCAGCAAGTGCCGCCGCCGGTCGGCCTGTTCGCGCAGGGCCGCGGGGATCGGGACCACTTCGTACGCGTCATGTGTGTCGTACGTATCGCCGCGGCCCGCGTGCCAGACCTGGGCGCGCATCCGCAGCAGGTCCACGACGCCCGTGAACTCGTCCTCCTGCCCGATCGGCAGCTGCACCACCAGCGGGACCGTGTGCAGCCGCTCCCGTATCGAGGCGACCGCCGTGTCGAGATCGGCGCCCGCCCGGTCCAGCTTGTTGACGAACGCGATCCGCGGCACGTCGTACCGATCGGCCTGCCGCCACACCGACTCGCTCTGCGGTTCGACGCCCGCGACGGCGTCGAACACCGCGACCGCACCGTCGAGCACCCGCAGCGAACGCTCCACCTCGTCGGCGAAGTCGACATGGCCCGGAGTGTCGATCAGGTTGATCCGGTGGCCGTCCTTCTCCACACAGTTTATCCGTGTCTCACGAGATGCCTGAACTAAGGGGCAACGGTTGGGTAGTTGTGTTATTCCTTGTAGTTCAAACTGTCTCAGGGGGACGTAGGTGAATCTGTTCTACATCAGGCCCAAACTGGTCGAGAAGTGGCCGCCGGGAGTGGGGCCGTCACCTGGGGAGGTGCGGAGGATGCTCGAACACCGAGCCATCCTCGACCAGACCCCGGTGTTCCTCGACTCACAGATGCGGCCCATCCCACACCTCTCCGGATGGTTCCGCTCGCTGTCCCTGCGCAAGCGCGACGCCGCCACCATGCGGCCGTATGCCTACATCGTCCTTCGGCTGGCGGCCTTCCTCGAAGAGCGGGGAACCGACATCCTCTCTGCCACTGAAGCTGACCTTGTCGCGTACCGCTTCTCTCGCACACAGCTGCAAGACAAGCCCGTGGACGAGGACACCACATGGAGCCGCGAGGCCAGCGTCATCGACCGGCTCTACACCTGGCTCCGCGACCAGAACCTGATCACGCGCAAGCCTGTGCGGCTTGACTCGACCGGCCGCAACCCCCTCACCAGCGGAACGATCCGTGAGATGGACGTGCGGCACATGACGCTGCCGCAGTACCTGTACTTCCGCGACGTTGGCTTCGGGGGAATGCTTCCCGACGGCACCGTTGACTTCACCTACCGGGGAATCAACACTGTCCACCGCGGCCGGGCCTCCGAGGAGACCGCGCTCCTCACCGGGATGCGCAAGCAGGAGTGGTCAACTCTCCTGATCCCCGAACTCGGCGAAGGCTGGGACAACCCCGCCATCAGCTCCGACTTCCGTCTCCAGGCATGCGCCAAGTACAAGATCGCCCGAGACGCCTACGTCCCGGCCGCCGCGCACCAGATGATCCACCACTACCGGCAGTTCGAGCGGAACGCTGTGGCGGCCACCGCCGCACGCAACCTCGCCCGCAAGGCGAAAGACTTGTTCATCGTCACCTCCAACAACACCGAGCGCGGCACCCTCACCGGCACCTTCGAAGGACGTACCCGCACCTTCACGATCTCCGCCATCGACCCTGACATGCGCCGGCTACTCGTCCGCGAGGGCGAGTTTGGCCTTGAAGCCCTCGCCGTCTTCATCGGGCAGGGCGGCTTCATGCTCAGCGATGCCTCCTGGGACCGCATCCGTTGGGCCGCCTGGGACCGAGCAGTCAAGTACGCCGACGCCGACGGCGTCCCCCCGCTTCCGCGCAAGCCATGGCGCTACCACGACGCCCGCCACACCTACGCCCTCCAGCTCCTCAAGCAGCTCTACCGGATGAAGTGGGAACGCGAAGGCCAGATGCCTCCAGGCCCAAAGGCATCGCCGGATGACCACGTCCTGTTCGGCCCCATCCTTCGGGTACAGCGCCGACTTGGACATAAGCGCTTGACCAGCACCCTCGGATATCTGCGTTACATGGACGACCCCATGAACTACGTGGACGACGCCTTCCGTGAATGGACCGACCACGACGGCGCCACGTATGCCGAGATCGCCTTGCGGACATGGCACCTGGACGTGGAGGCGGCTCGTGCCTAGACGCGGCCAGCACACCCCAGCCACACCCGTCGCGGCGCACGGCACACAGCCGCCCGCTGTGATCGGCCCCCGCGTCGTCCACGTCCCCCAGCACAACCGGTCCGGCACAAGGGCATTCCGCATCACCCCGGCCGACTTCCGCTGCACGCGCCTGGTATCCGAACTCGCCGATGAATGGGCCTCCCTCGCCGAACTGCGACAGTGGCGCTCCGCCGCCGTGGACACGCACCTCCGAACGATCAAGCTGTTCGCGGGATTCGTAGACACTCACGCGGCCTCCCCCGAAGCAGCCTCCCTCGCCCGCGACGTACCGGACCTCGCCCACCTGGTCCGCGAGCACAGCAGGCTTCTACCTGCTCAGTACGCGACCGGCTCTGAGACTCCGGCGCTACTGATCGACAACCTGCGCGCACTGATGAACGCCCACGCCCAGCGCGAAGAAGTCTCCGTGGCGGAGGGACTGCTGAGGCTGCTTGCCGCTCCTCACTCTGTCCCGTACGGCAAGTCATCCGAGCTGGACGAGTTCTCCCGCAAGGAGAAGGGCGCGCTCCTCCGCGCGGCGTGGGCCGGGGTGAGGGAGGCCGAGAACCGGCTGGCCCGTGGCCGCGAACTGGTGGCGCAGGGCGGACCTCCTGCCGCTCACGGATGGACCGACATCGCCAACCTGCTGTGGGCCGTCCAGGTCGGCGGGTTCACCTGGCGTGAACTCGCCCGCAGCCTGCCCCCCTTGAGCACGTGGACACAGGAGATGCGAGAGCTGGCCTCCAGCCGGGCCGGGGCCGTCAGACCAGACTCGGCACGCAGCCAGTTCTGCACGGGGTTGCTCACCTATCTGCACGTCACGCAAGACGATATGCACGCCTTCCGCATCCTGATCATGGCGGCGACCGGACACGCACCCGAGGAGATCACGGGCCTTGGCGAGAGCGACGTCGAGTTCACCTCGCTCGGTGTCCGCGTCACCCTGCGCAAGCGGCGAGCACGCAAGCTCCGTACCCGTGAATTCCACGCGCCCCGCACCGCGACGCACCCCGACTCCGGACAGCTCAACGCGGCCGAGTTGCTCCGCAGGCTGATCTCCGTCACCGCCCAGACTCGCGAACTGGCCGGCGCGGAGGACGCAGACCGGCTGTTCCTCGTGGCGACGCTGCCGCGCTCCCGCGAACCACAGATCCGTCCGTTCAATCCGAATCTCCCGAACGGCAGCTTCAGCGGATGGGGCACCCGTCAGGGCCTGGACATCTCCCAGCCCCGCGACATCCGCCGACTGCGGAAGTCCGGAAAGGTAGAGAAGGCCATCGCCCACCACGGCGCCGTGGACCGCATCGCCGACGACCACACCCGGCAGACATATCTCGACCACTACGCACGCGGCACCACGCTCCGCGTCGTCTCCGGCCAGCTCGTCACCCAGGCCCAGCGGGAATGGTTCGACACGGCGGTCACCGGACCCGTCGTCCTGGACGAAGCCGCCGAAGCCAGCTTCAACGCTCCCGAGGCGCTGGCCGCCCTGGACCTCAGCCGCGACCAGGCCGACCAGATCCGGGACGGTGCCCTGAACATGGGCGTCTCCGAATGCCGCGACCCCTATGACTCGCCCTACGCCAAGAAACCCGGCGAGCTGTGCCCCGCAGCGCCCTTGAGCTGCCTGGAGTGCAAGAACGCCTTTATCCTGCCGTCCAACCTGCCCCAACTCCTGCTCTACGGGGACTTCCTGGACCAGCTCACCCACCGGCTCACCCCGCCCGTCTTCGACGCCAGATGGGGGCAGCGCCAGACCAACCTCCGCGCAGCTCTTGCCGAGCGGACCTCTGACGAGATCACCGCCGCCCGCAAGCAGATCGAAGACCAGAGCCTGACCCTCCAGATCCCTCTCTCCTCACATACGGAATTCGACCGATGAAGCACACCCGTGCCCCGATCCCCGTACACCAGGCCGCGACGCACGACGCGTTGGCAAGCGATGTCTTCGCGGACGACGAACCGGTCCTCCAGTCCCACCCTCTCGTCCCAGGCATCCCCGTGCCGCGCTTCGGAGACCCCACCACGTGGCGGATGACCGCCACACGCAAGGCCGCCAACATCTCGGCCTCCGCGTGGTCCATCCCTTTGAATCGTCTGGACGGCATCTGGAACCTGCGGGCCCGCGAAATCGCGATGGCCATGCTCAACCCGCAGCACCCAGCCCTCCTGGACCGCGGTGTTCACCTCGGCAGACGAGCCGCAGCCGTCTCCACCCTGGGCCAGCAGACCCACCGCCTGTGCCAACTCGCCGCATGGGCGGCCGAGCACCGTATGCCGGATGATCTCTCGTTGTGGCAGCCGGACGATGCCCGTGCCTTCGTCGACGACATGCGCACTGGCCGGGGCGGCAGCAGCATCATGAGCTACGTCGGGCTGGTGCGCCGGCTACACCAGCTCTCCCGCGCCCTGACTGGCGGCGGCCTCTCGGCTGATCCGTGGCCAGGACAAACAGCCCGCGAGGTGGCTGACAACCCCAAAGACCCCGAACTACGGACGAAGAACATCGCACCGCCCGTGTGGTTCGCGATCATCCGCGCCGCCTGGGCGTACGTGCACGACTTTGCCCCGGACATCCTGCGCGCCCGCGATCAATACCGCACCCTCATGGAGAACAGCTCCCGCAGCACCACCGGGGCACGTGAGCGGTTGAATACCTACCTTGCCGACCAGGACAACCTCATCCCCCTCCACCCCACCAGCCACGGCGGCGGAAGGACACCAGCGGGACGTGTGGCTGAAGGCACGGTCAACTGGAGCCTTCTCAGACTGCTGAGCGGTACCTCTCCAAAGGCAGCGGCCCTCTACCTGAACGCCAAGCGCGACCCGGACAACAGAGCACGGGTCATGGCCGTTGCTGCTTCCACCCCGGAAAGGTGCGTGCTGGGCGGTCTCGGGGGTCGGCTCCGACAGATTGAACGCCAGGATGAATCGACGGGTCCCTGGCATCGAGGACTTGCCCCACGGACCCTGGGGCGCGAGATCACCACACTGCGCGATGCCTGCTACATCTTGGTAATCGGGCTCTCGATGATGCGGGACAGCGAGGTTCGCGAGATCCACCGTAACGCGCTGGTCGAGTACTACGGAGCACCAGCCCTGGTGTCCCGCAAGCGCAAGCTTGATCCTGACGCTCCGACTGAGCGATGGTGGATCATCGAACCTGTCGCTGAGGCCATTGCGGTCGCCGAGTCTCTGTCGTGGGACGACGAATTGATCTTCGCCACCCACTGCGGTTCAGGCGCGATCCTCAGCGAGACCTGCGGGGACTCGTTCGACAGCGGGAACTCGGTCAACAATTTCATCAACCACGTCAACGAGAACTCCGGCTGGAACGGCCTGCGCATCCCGCCCGGCGGGGCGGCGCCGCACCGCTTCCGCAAGACCATGGCCATGCTCGTCGGCGAACACCCCGGAGCCGAGATCGCCCTTGGGATGCAGCTCAAGCACGTCGCGACCCGCGCCCTGTCCAACCAGGTCACCGGTGGCTACATGGCCGACGATGCCGACTGGGCCAAGCTCCTCAACACCGCTGTTGAAGACGCCCACTTCGAGCGCCTGAACGACTTCTACGCCGACTTTCAGGCAGGAAAGCCGGTCGGCTTCGGCCCCGGTGCAGAGAAGATCACCGCCGAGTTCACTGCCATCCAGGAGACCGCCGAACGCCTGCGGTCCACCGCCCAACCCCGGCATGGAGACGCCCGCGTGGAGTTCGACCTGCTGCGGAAGTCGAAGATGTCCATCCGGTTCGGAACCCTCAACCACTGCGCGTTCGACCCCCGAAACCCCGCCGGCGCGGTGTGCCTGGAGAACGCAGCCCCCGGCACCATGACCGAGCCGCAGCCGGACCGGTGCCGCCCCGACCGGTGTGCCAACAGCGTCATCGCCCCCGTCCACCTGCCGATCTGGAGCGCAGAGCGGGAGAGCCTGAACAAGCAGCTCCAGTCACCGAAGCTCGCCCCCTGCCACCGCGACGCGCTGAAACAGCAACTCGCCGAAGTCGAAGCGACCATCGAGAAGGGCCAGCAGTCGTGAGCGAAGCATCCCCCGCCGCAGTCCAGGCACTCAGGGACGCCATGACCCGGCTCATGGAAGGCCGTCCGAAGGCCACCGACGGCAAGATGACCAAGGAGAACCTGTACCGGGAAGCCGGGGTTAGCCGGGCCACCATGAACCGCGCCACCGTGGTCATGGCCGAATGGGACGCCTACCTCGACCAGCACGGCCGCCGCACCGTCGGAGAGTCCCGGCGAGATGCCGAGATCACCGAACTACAGCGGAAACTCAAGGCCAAGACCCAGGAATGCACCCAGCTCCAACAGAAGCTGGAGGCCGCCGCCACGGTCATCGGCGCACTACACCACGACAACGAGGCGATGCGCGAGCACATCGCCTCACGCGGCGGCACGGTGGTGTCGCTCGATTCCCGGCGAGGCGCCACCGACTGACGCCATGTCCGTTCCCCGGTCGGTCACCAGGGAGCTTTGTGACCGTTGCCACCACGCCGGGGCCGACTGGGGTTCTTCAGGCGCCCTTCCTTCTCCAGGCGGCGCCGGGTGCGCGGGACGCGACCCAGGGGGAGATGGCGGTGCTGCTGGTAGAGGCTCTGTTCCATCAGGTCCCGTATCCACCACGTGTCGTCTGCGTCGCGGAAGAGGAGGGCTCCGGGACTATCCCAGGTGGGCCTCTGCCCGGTCAGGTGTTCGTGGTCGCTGACTCCGGGCTGGAGGACGTTGTAGAGGCGGTGGGCCTGGCCCATGGTGCCGGTGTCGCTGTCGAAGCTGATCGCGTAGAGGTTGTAAATGGGACGCTTGCTCCCGTTGCTGACGTGGACGGTCCATCCCGGTCCGACTTTGTGTCCGCAGCAACCTCCGGGGCCGTCGTAGCAGGACACGGCGTCGGCCTCGGAGCGGCGTTCCTTGTTCTGGGCACGCCGCAGGGTGATGGCGCCGACCCACAGCGCTCCGGTCGTGCCGGTGGCGCTGAACCAGGTGGGGACGGTGCCCCAGTCGGGGAAAGGCATAGCGGGAATCCTGGCCCAGCCAGCGAGCGCCGACCTGGGATTTGAGGAGGCTATGAGGTACTGGCTCCGATCCACGCCGGCGAGCCCGGAGGGGTCGCCATCCTCGACGCCGAACAGCTCACCGCCCACGCCGGGCACGAATCGGCGGCACCCTGCGGTCAACCTTCTGGCTGGTTGCCGCTCTCTCCGCCAGGCTGAGCGCCACTTTGGGCCTTGATCCGGGCCCGGTCAGTCAGGCCCTTCTGCCCGATGTACGCACGGGCAGTTTCGGCCGCCTCGTGGGCGATGTAGGCGATGGTCGTCGATGCGGCGACTTCCGGGCTCGACCCTGCGGCCGTGGTGAGGATGTCCTGCCAGCCGGAGGCGGTGATGGACCGCGGGGCCTCGGCCTCGGTGGACGCCGGGTTGTCGGGGACCGGCCGGATACGTGCTGGTTCTGTCATGTGCTCATGGTGGCGTGGCCGCGCACCATCCCGGCCGCATCAGGGCCCGTGTCCTGGGCAACGGCACTTAGGCCAGTTCCTCGAAGGCGCGCTGGAGGTCGCGGGCGGTGGGGCGGTGCCCCGGATCGTGTTGCAGGCCGCTGGTGATGATCTCCTCGAAGGAGGCGTACGGCCACGGCCGCACATCCTGCCAGGGTTTGACCTGCCCGAGGCTGAGTTCCTTGCGCAGTTCCGGCGTGGTCTGCGTGGTGGTCTTCGAGCTGATCGGGTACGTGCCGGTCCAGCACGCGAAGATCACCGCGCACAGCGACCAGACCTCGGAGGCGCATGTCAGCATCAGGTCATCGGCCGGGGTGGTGGTGAGGCGGTCGTGCGCCAACTCGGGGGACATGAACCAGTCGTACGCACCCCGGTAGACCACGGGGCCGGTGCCAGGAGTGCGGCGGGGTGCGTGGGCCATCGCGAAGTCGAGCAGGTGGGCCCTGGAGCCATCGAGGATGAAGTGGGCGTCCTGGAGGTCGCCATGACGCCAGCCGCCGGCGTGGAGGTCAGCCACGGCCCGGCACATCGCCGCGGCGTAGGAAGCGGCTAGGGCCGCATCTGGGCTGTGGCGGAGCTTCGCGAACGCCGCGTCGGCGTCGTCGCCGCCCACCCACTTCAAGGCCAGCCAGGACCCGACTCCCTCGGGGAGCGTGCCATGGGCCTCGTACAGGCCCGTCAGGACGTGATCCGCTTCGAGCCCGAGCAGCAGTTCCGCCTCCACGAGCGCCAGGCGCTCGGAGTCCACGTGTCCCTGCGGGTCCGTGCACGGGACGGTGATCTTCAGGGCGTACGGGCCGTGGCGGGTGTCGACCCGCCACAGGCAGGTTCCGCGCCGGTCGGCGACGAGCACGGCGGGGGCGTCCTCCCCCCACACGGAAGCGATCAGGCGGTGTGCTGTGGTGGTGTGGGAGGAGTCGGCCACTGTGGTTCCGTCCGGCTTGTGCGCTAGCGGGCATCCGAAGGGTCGAGAGTGTAGACGCTCAGATGCCGGGTGCTGGACGGGTTGAAGGAACCTCCCTCCCAGTCGCCGTGACGGGTCAGGAGGCGCATTCCGGTGAGCCGGGCCATGAGGTCGAGTTCCGCGGGCCACGCGTAGCGGGTCACCATCGGCAGCAGCCGTATTCCGTTCTCATCCGCGCGGACCTCCTGAGACCGCACGACCTGTGTCACCGGATCGTGGAGCATGGCCGACCAGTGCGCATGGGTGTCGCTTAGTTCGCGCACGCTTACGGCCTGCCGGGTCTCGGGGTGCCAGTCCGGGACGCGGGCCTCCACGATGAATACACCGCCCTTCTGAAGGTGGTCGGCGGCGGCCTTGAAGCAGGCGACCTGTTCTTCCTGCGAGGTGAGGCAGAACAGGGTTGAGGCCACAACGAAGACCAGCGCGAAGCGCTGGTCGAGTTCGATGCGGGTCATGTCTCCGATCACTGCGCGGGCCCAGAGGCCGTCGGCTTTGGCCTTGGCGTTGAAGGCGTCCACCATCTTCGGGGAGGCGTCCAGGCCGGTCACCGGGGTCCCGGTGCGGGCCAGTTCGAGCGCCACCAGACCCGTGCCGCAGCCGAGTTCAAGCGCGGGCCCCTTGGGTGCCAGCTCGCGCAGCCGGACCGCGTCCCGCTGCGGCTGACGGCCGGTGGACAGCCCGTCATAGTGTGGCGCCCACCGGTCCCAGCGGGCCGCTTGCTGGTCGATCTCTTCCACTTCCTGACTCCCTTGCTCGTGCGGGCAGAAAAGGGGGAGGGCCCGGCGGTGCCGGGCCCTCCCCAACGTGCGGCGTCAGGCGGCCAGTTGCACCTCACGCCAGTGGGTCACTTCGATCGCGTCCAGGGCGACGCCCAGCTTGCTGAACATGTGCCGGTGCATCGAGTTCTGGAAGGCGGTCGCCTTCTCGGTGAAGTACGGCTCGTCGTACCAGGCGACACCGAACAGCACCCGTCCGCCGTCGGGGACGGCCGGGTCCATCTCGATGTATGTGCTGGTCCAGTCGTAGAACTTCTCCGCGTCCGGCCGGAGTTTGAGCTGTTCGTCCGAGGACCGCAGGGCCTCGATGGTGCGCTCGATGCTGGCCGTGTCCGGGCAGGTGAGCGCGCACTGGGACCGGGCGACGAGCTGCTTGTCACCGCGGCGGTCCGGGTCGTCGTTCTCGCCGGTGAGCACCCTGTAGCGGACGAGGGTGTCGCCGGTCTCGAAGGGCAGATCAGTCATACCGTGCTCTCCTTTCGGTCGGCGGTTCGGCCGCCGCCGACGGCGGCCGAACCGCCTTCGTCCATGCCAGCGGCATAGACGAAGTCAGGGATGTTCCGCGATGTACAGCAGGCCGCCGACGACAGCGATGCAAGTCAGGACGTACGCGGTCACGGCTAATCGCTGTCTCACTGACGCTGCCCTTGTGCGGCGGCGGCGTAGCGGGCGAGATGGTGGGCGCCTTTGGCGAGGAGCCGCAGGTTCGCCGCCGGGTCTTGGGGGGTGTCGGAGGCGACCGCGCGGGCGTGCCGGACGGTGTCGATGGCGATGTCGCGTGCCCGGCCGTCGGCCAGCGAGTGGGCGTAGGCATCGGCGTCGGCGGCGAGGTCCCTGATGTGGGCACGCAGCCGCTCGCGCAAGGCGTCCGTGGCGGGACCGGTCGGTCTCGCGTCGGCCAGCTTCAAGGCGAGTTCGGCGTCGGCGATGGCGTCGCTGTGACGCGGATGGGTGGAGTTCACAGGTCGTCGCCGTCCAACCGGCGCTGGGCCTGTGTGCGGGTCGTGGTGAGGCCGTCCGGGTCGCTGGCAGGCCACTCCAGGCCGCCCGCACCCCGCAGGATCGGATGCCCCTCGCGGACATCGGTGAGGACCGCCCGTTTGCCGGGCGCATACTCGACCTCATCGCCGATCTGTGGGCGTCGCTCGGGCTTCTTGCTCGGGCCATCCATGATCGTCTCCGTCCCCTCTGCACGGCTTGCTGCTGACATCGAGTCAACCGATCAGGTGGGCGGCCGGGAATTGCCGTGCCAGGGTGGGGAGTTGAAATCCTTGAATTTCAGGGAAGGGGGCGACCATGGCCACCAACCGCACCCCCAACACTGCCCTGGCCTCGCTCATTGGCGAGGCCGGATGGACCAACGGCGAGTTAGCCCGCGCCGTCAACCGGGTGGGCACGGAGAACGGCCTGCAACTGCGCTACGACGACTCCGCCGTGTGTCACTGGCTGTCCGGCACGATGCCCCGAACCCGCGTGCGCCCGGCCGTCCTTGAGGCATTCAGCAGGCGCCTGCACCGGCCCGTCACACCACGGGAAGCGGGCTTCGCCACAGCCCCGAATGCGCCGGCTGAAGCCGTGGATATGGTGGCGTCAGTGATCGAGCTGGGGAGCGCGGACATGGACCCAACCCGAAGGGCAGTACTGGGGGCTGCCGGGGCGTTCTCGGCAGCCCTGGCCCTGAACATCCCGGAGTACGCCGAAGCCGCCGACCGCCTCGACACCGTCAAGCGTGATCCGCACACCCGGATCGGATACGGCGAGGTCGACACCGTGATGGCCATGACGGAGAAGATCAGCGACCTGGACGACCAGTTCGGCGGCCGGACCGCCCGCCCCATGGCCGCCGCGTTCCTGGTCAACACCATCGCCCCGCACCTGAAGGCCGACGCCCCCGCCGACGTACGCGCCGCGATGCTGTCAGCCGCCGCCGACCACCTGTACCTGACCGGCTACATGGCCATGGACGAGCGCCAGGACGGCCTAGCCCAGCGCTACTACCTCAAGGCCCTGGAACTGGCCCAGCACGCCCACGACCACCTCACATACTGCACCACCCTGCGCGGCATGAGCGTCATGGCCGTCGACCTCGGGCACAGCCGCCTGTCCCTGCGCCTCGCCGACTCTGCCTCAGCGGCATCCCCGCAGGCAGGCCCGCGCATGGTCGCCTTCCTGGCCGGGCAGCAGGCCCACGCCGCCGCCCAGGCCGGGGACCGCATCACGGCCCTGGCGAAGATCCGCGAGGCAGAGGTGGCCATGGAGAAGGCCGAGTCCAAGGCGAAGGCATTCGGCTCCTACGACCCCTCCTCGCTCGCCTACCACGTCGCCCAGGTCCGCTACGAACTCGGCGACAAGACCGAGTCCATCGAATCGCTGGAGGAGTCCGACCGGGTCCGGTACTCCGTCTACCGGCGCGGACGCGTACGGCACCTCGGACTACTGGCTGAGCGGAAACTCGAAGTCGGACGCCTTGAGGAAGCCTGCGGTCACTGGCACCAGATGCTCGACGAGTACCCACACGTCCAGTCCGGCCGCTGCGACGACCGGTACCGGGCCATGCTCGCCGCCGTCCGCCCATACGCCCGCAACGCGTTCGCCCGCGACCTGTACGACCGCGCCCGCACGATCAAGGCGACCGCACGAGCCTGACCAGGAAGCCACGCGTAGCGGGAGACGCCTGCCCCCCCAGCACGCCGGTCCCCGCTACGCTCCCCGCATGAACCCGCACCACTACAACGAACATCGCGCGCAGGCCCAGGAGTTCACCCAGGCCGCCGTCGCTGAGGCCACCGGCGCGGACAGCGCCATCGTCAAGGCGTTGGCCGGGCTCACCCACGCCGTCCTGCACCTGGCGGAGACCGAAGGCCGCAACGGCAAGACCACCGGCAGCGAATATCCAGAGCGAAACCTGATCCAGGAGGCGATCGACTCCGTCCTGGCATCTCGCTGAATGGGGTACCGCGAGGTCGGCGAGCATCAGCCGTTGGCCTGGCTTTAAGGAAACTGTCATGCGGGGCAAGGTGGAACGTTTTCGCAGGTCACAGGCTTGGATTCTCGCGTTGTGGAGCCCGGTACCGAGTACCCCACTCCGCCTCTCACCGTCCGTAAGTAGTGCTGGTCGTGCGACTGCTAGTCGTTACGCAGAGGTACCTTGCCCCTCCTATCGGCATCCTTAAAGGCAGTCCAATAAGCGCACGCTGTTCGCTGGCGCATCCCATTGATCGCGAATCCGCCCCGGGGAGTGGCTCCAGCTCATCCGTAGGGCCATAGCCCGAGGCGCGACGCCAGGTAGAACAGTGCCAGTGCGACGCCCCCTATGAACAGGCCGCTGCCCAGGGGGCCCAGGTCGGCCCAGTCCTTCACATAGACGACCCAGCCACGGTGACGCAATGGGACTGTTCCGCCGGTGAGGTACTGGTGCGCCGCGTCGCTGAAGACTTCCACCGCGGCGGGAAAACCGGAGGGAGCGAACCCTTCGGCACCCTGTATCTGGTGCTCTTGGCGGGCCGCTTTGTGGGCTCGGTCAGCGAGGTATCTCAGGTCACGCGAGCCTTCCAGCGCGACACGCACCCTGGCCCGGCTCAGCTCCTCCAGACAGCTCTCGGTCAGCTCGGCGTCGTAGGGGCGCTTTTCCAGGGCATCGCCGGTGCGCAGGAGGAGAGCTATGAAGCAGTGGTAGGCATCACGCTGGGAGATGTAGCGGACAGGGTCGAGCGCGGCACGGCGCGCGGCGCGGGCAGCGATGACGGCGCAGGCAAGGGAGACGGCGAGAGCGGCGCCGGCTAGAGCAGTGGCGGGGTCCATGAGGGTGATGCTGCACGGTACGGATCTCGGGGCGCCAGGAGGCTTCCGGTCAGCGGGCGGTACGCAGGCTGCCGGTCAGCTTGGACAGTTCGACACACCGGCCCGCGCCTGCGTCATGACGTGCGGGCTGGTGGCATTTCTCCTTCGAAGGCGGCGACTTTGTCACGGCGTGTCGTCAGCCGCCGGAGTCCCCGACCCTTGAGCGAAGTCCTCTTCCTGGACCTTCTCCAGGGCCTGGAAGCGCCCGCGGATCGACAGGATGACGTCTGCAAGGATGCGGAGATCTCGGGCGGAATCCTCGATCTTGTCCTTCATCCCCTCCTGAGCTGCCCACATTCCCTTGAGCGCCCGCTCCCTGGTCTTATCTGCCTTCGCCTGCTCCTGCCGCTCCTTCAAGCGAGCGCTCTCGCGCTCTTCCCCCTCCCGCAGGTGGTGCTCCTCAAGTGCCCGCAAATACTCGCTGCCCACGCGCTGGAGAGCATCGGTAAGGAAGGACGTGTAGAACTCCCTCTGGTGCTCCTCGAACGCCAACAAGCGCTCCCTCTGCTCCCGCCCCTGTGCGGCGAACACGCGAAGCCGTTCTTCGGCCTGACGCTGCCACTCTTCGCGCCGGCGCTTGTCGTCCTCCTGCGCCTGCGTTTCACGTTCCTGCCGGGCGCGTTCGCGCTCGTCGCGCTCGCGCTCCCGTTCCTCGCGCTGGGACTCCCGTTCCTCCCGCATCCGCCGGAGGTCTTCCCGATGGCGCTCCTGGGCCTCCCAGTGGCGTTCCTGGGCCTGGCGCTCGCGTTCGGCGACAGGACGCGCTCGGTCTTCCTGCCAGCGCTCCCACATGCCATCCCACCGGTTCCGCGCCTCGGGTGAGGGGGGCAGTACGACGCCTTCGGGGAAGTCATGGGAGTCGTCGTAAACCGCAAGCTCTTGTGCCATGCGGTCGATTCTTCCCGCTTTGACACTCGGGGGCCTGGATTGCTGGGCTGCGTCGGGCCCGAACGTCACATCGCTGGTCGTGACGTGCGATCGGCGAAGTGGTCGCTCCAGATGTCGTGAGCGTGCTCGATGTAGCGATGTGTGACGTACCAGGTGAGATCGCGGTGGTGGGCATCGCGCGGGCGGCGCTGGAGAAGGTCGACGGCCCTGTATGCGTCAATCACGGCGTTTTCCATCTCGTACCACTGGCTGACCTTGCCGTCGGCGGTGGCTGTCACCTTCGCCCTGCCGACGGTTTCCCACAACCAGCGCACGGCCTCGCGCGCCTCGTCGTCGGAGGGGACTTGCTCTTCGCCGGCGGTCGGAGGGCGGGTCGGCGGACGGAAGGCGGGGCTCCACGTCGCGATGCGATGACGGATCAAGACGATCGTGACCTCGGCCGGAGGAGGGAGGGGTATGTCCTCCAGCGAGTGGGTGATGAAGGAATCGCTGGTCACCGGACGGACCCTAGGCGACTCTCACGCGCTGGTGGGGAGCCTCAACGGCTGCTCTGTTTCAGGCCCCTTGGCCAACCTTGCGCCGCTCGGCAGCCAGCACTGCGAAATGAGCGGCAGGATCGTTGTAGCGTGTCTCATCGCAGGGCTCAGTCGTCACGGAGCAACGCTCAACTCTCTTCCAGGCCGCAAGGATGCGGCTGTCTCATGAGACATGCACTCTGTGGAGAACCGTCCCAGGCACAGCTGACGGCCGCCGCGAAGATGGTGATCCCGCGGTCGCGTTCCTGCGCGTCGAAGTCGGTGACGGTCGTGCCGTCGTGGACCTCGCCTCGCTTGTGGGTGGCGCCGGTGAGGAACAGGATCCGTTCGGTGACGGTGGTCTTGCCGGCGTCGACGTGGGCGAGGATGCCGAGATTGCGGACGTTCGCCGATGAACGGGTGGACGGGGCAGGCAAGTTGGTGCGCATGGCCCAAGGCCTTTCGGTGTGCTCAGGAGCAGGGCAGCGCGATTTCCGGACGGGACTCCAAAGGGACTCCAGCGGAACAGCGGAAGAGCAGAAGTGCGGAGTCAGCTGTTCGCGTCGCGGAGATTCGGTGACGGCCGCGCAGCCGTCACCGGGCGCACCAAGACACCGGGATCACGTCGTACCGCGACCGGGGAGCGCGGGCAGCAGTGCGGTCACACATGGCCCGGCCCCCTCACATGAATCGCTCGACGAAAGGCGCACCGCCTTGCCGTCGCGGCGCGCACACCGAGCCTAAGCGAACGGGCCGGCCACGGGCACGGGAATTATTCGGCCCTCCGTGTGCGCCCCCATTGAGTCCCACGCGCCTCCCATACGTACGTGGATGCATCAGCGGTCACACCGGGGCCGCCAGTCCCTCGTGCCCCCGGTGTGGCCAACACTCATGGGAGGTCAGCGACTTGAGCCATCGACGAGTCAACAAGAGGACCGGTGCGCTGATAGGGGCGGGTGCCGTCGCGATCGCCGCCGCGGCGACGCTGCTCCCGCACGCCAACGCGAGCGGCGCCAAGGACCAGCAGGACCAGGAGGCACGCGCGTACACCCAACGGTCGGCGGCCCGGGTCGGTACGTCGCTCGCGGCGGACCTCGGGGGCGGCGGCGCGGGCTGGTTCTACGACGGCGAGAAGCGCCAACTGGTCATGAACGTCACCGACGAGAGCTCCGCCGAGCGCGCGCGGGCCGAGGGCGCGGTGGCCAGGGTGGTGGAGAACAGCACCGCCGAGCTGAAGGCCGCGAAGGGGACGCTGAGCGACAAGGCATCGGTGCCGGGCACCTCGTGGTCCATCGACCCGAAGACCAACCAGGTGTCCGTGATCGCGGACCGGACCGTCACGCGCAACGGCCTGGCCCAGCTGAACGCGGCCGCCGAGAGCATGGACGGAATGGTGACCGTCAAGCGGTCGGCGGGGGAGTTCAAGCCGTTCGCGGAGGGCGGGGACGCCATCTTCGGCGGCGGCTCACGCTGCTCGCTCGGGTTCAACGTCACGCTGCAAGGGGAGCCCGCCTTCCTCACCGCGGGCCACTGCGGCAACGCATCGCAGACCTGGACCGGTGATCAGGCAGGCGCCGAACCGCTCGGCACGGTCGTCGAATCGGTCTTCCCGGAGAGCGACTTCGCCCTGGTGAAGTACGACGACCCGGCCACCGAGGCGCCCAGCTCGGTCGACCTGCAGAACGGCTCGCAGCAGGAGATCACGCAGGCCGCAGAGGCGAGCGTCGGCATGCAGGTGACCCGCAGCGGAAGCACCACGGGGACCTCCGAGGGCACGGTGACCGGCCTGGACGCCACGGTGAACTACGGCAACGGCGACATCGTCAACGGCCTGATCCAGACGGATGTGTGCGCCGAGCCGGGCGACAGCGGCGGCGCCATGTTCTCCGGCGACGCGGCCGTGGGCCTGACATCCGGCGGCAGCGGCGACTGCACATCGGGAGGCGAGACCTTCTTCCAGCCGGTGACCGACGCGCTGAGCGCCACGGGGGCCGAGCTCTGACCGGCCCGGCCCCGCACGCCGGCTACTGCGCCGGGGAGAGGGAGCCCATGTCCGGCGAGGCCAGCTCGCTCAGCTGGCCGACCTGACCGGCGACGGTCGGGATCTTGGCCCTGCGCTCCTCGGGAATCCCGCTCTTGGCGAGCCCGTCGATCGTGTCGATGGGCGAGATGGGTGAGATAGGCGAGATGGGCGAGATGGCGGCGTTCGCCGCGGGGGCGGCCAGGGCCGAGGCCCCGGCGGCGAGAGCGACGGCGGCAACGATGCGTCGTGTGGAAATCATGTTCTGCGCAACGGCTCTCCCCTGTGGTGGACACGGCCTTACGGCAGATTTCGCCAATGATGTACTGATCAGTGCCGTTACCTGCTGTCAGTGGCGCCGTTGAGAGGAAAGTATGGGTGTGTCCATGTGCCCGTACTCGTCAATTCAAAGGAGAACGTGATGTCTCGCATCGCGAAGGCAGCCGGCGTCGCTCTCGGCACGGGCGCCGTGGTGCTCGGTGGGGCCGGTCTGGCCGCGGCGGACGCGGGCGCCCAGGGCATGGCCGTTGGCTCTCCCGGCGCCCTGTCGGGGAACCTCGTCCAGGTCCCGGCCCATGTCCCGGTCAACCTCTGCGGCAACACCGTGAACGTCATCGGGCTGGCGAACCCGGCGTTCGGGAACACCTGTGAGAACAGCGACGGGGGCAAGGTCAAGGGCAAGGGCAAGGGCTACGGCCGCTGACCCTCGGCGCGAAGCCCCCGGCGGTGACCACCGCCGGGGGCTTTTCTGCGGTCCGAACCGCGGATGTGCCGCCCCTGATAGACCTCGTCGAACGAGCCGGCGCCGGGCGGGCCCCCGCCCGTCCCGCCCGATGCCCGCTGTTCTCTCCTTACGTGAGGCCGGCCACGGCTGCCGGCGTCGTCTGCAACACCGGTGCGTGCAGGGCGGCATGGGGAAGCGCCGTCCCGGGGATGGGGTGGTCGCGCCGGGGGCGGGTCAGGGGGGCGCCGATCGAGGCCCCCGGTGTCGAGGTGTTCAGGTCTGATTCCGGCGCGGTGAGGTCGAGTTGATCGGGCCCGGCACTGCCGAGGGCGTCGGACAGGGGCGCCGCCACCCGGGTCGCAGGCAGTACGGTGCCGAACGGGATCTGCGGCAGGTTCGGGTCGGGGAACAGCCGGTCCTCCCCGATCTGAGGGCGGTCGGGCATGCCCGGCCTGGGGATCGGAATGCCGGTGCTGATCTCCGGGGCCTGCGTCTCCAGGGCCCATTCCAGGCCGTTGAGCGGGATGGCCACGGGGGCGGCCTCCGCGGCCTCGGCCGGAGTCCCCGACGCGGTCGCGGCGGCCACGCAGGTGATGAGAGCCGCAAGAGTTCCTCGAGTGGTCGTCTTCATGACCGGCAAACGACCCCGCGGGCGGCATCAGCGCAGAATTCCCTCGGTTGCACCAATTCCCCGATATTCAGCTGGTCCAGAAGTCCCACCAGCGGGTCAGGATCAGCATCCCGATCACGCCGACGTGCAGTACGGGAAGCACCCAGGTGAATTCGCCGAGGAACGTACGCAGCCCGGAAGGCGCGGGCAGCAGGCCGTTACGGATGTTGAACGACGTCACGTACCAGAACATGACGATCGTGGCGACCCAGGCCAGAGAGCACCACAGGCACAGCGAGTTGATCGTGTAGAGCGACTCGTACTGCAGCCAGGTGCAGAACCCCACCCCGAAGAGCGTGCCCGCGTTGAGGGACAGCCAGTACCAGCGCGGGAAGCGGGCCCGGCCCAGCAGGCCCATGCCGATACACATCACGACCGCGTACGCCGCGATGCCCAGCATCGGATTGGGGAACCCGAAGGCGGACGCCTGCTCGCTCTTCATGATGTTGCCGCACGAGACGACGGGATTGAGGCTGCAGCCCGGCGTGAAGTTCGGGTCCTCGAGCAGCTTGAACTTGTCCAGCGTGATGACCCACGCGGCAAGGAGACCCGCTGCCCCCGTGATGACCAGAAGCAGCGCGAAGGCACGGGTGCCGGCGACACCGGGTGGTGCGTCCGTCTGGCGTGCGGGTGCTTCGGACGTATGGACTTCGGGCCTGCGGGCCTCCGGAGTACGTGCTCCGGGCAGAGGTGCCTCGGTGTGCATGGGCTGCGGTCCTCACTGAATTCGGGGGGGGCGGCGGGCTCGGCACCCTTTTGCAGTAGTCGTGTGTCTCACCGTGGCCGTGGCGATTCCGCGCACAACTACCGCTCAGACGGCGGAAGTTCCCCCCAAAAAAAGGCGGCGCCCCGGAAAACCCCGAGGGCCGGTTCCGCGGAATCATCCGCGGAACCGGCCCTCGCCGTCGCGCGCCGTACGCCCGCGGCGGCGCTCCTCGGGGGAGCGCGTCAGCTGTTGGTGGCCTGGTTGCCGAACGCCGGGTTCAGGGCGCCGATCAGGTTGGCGGTGTTGCCCGAGACGTTCACTGGAACGTGGACCGGGACCTGGCCCAGGTGCCCGGAGATGACGCCGGGCGAACCGGCGGCTGCGGGGATTTCCGCAGGGACACGCCCAGGTATTTGCTTCCTTCATTCGGTGCGACAAGCCGAGAGGAAGGGGTGGAGCAGAGCTCTGATTCAGCTCTACTTCGCGAGGGGAAGTCCGCCGAGAAGCTGCGACGGCGCGCCGTTGCCGCCCGAGCGCACCTTTTCCGTGGCACCCTTCACGGTGTTGACGACCGAGTTGGCGTTTTCGGTGTCGAGGGCGTTGGTGGCTACCGGGGACGAGTCGAGGGTCGACTGGGTGGAGATCGTGTCCAGTGCACCGTTCAGGCTGGTGGGCGTGAGGTCGGCGGCGAAGGCGGGTGCGGCGGCACCAGCGATGACCATGGATCCGGCAACGACAGCGGCAGCCTTCAGGGGCTTCATCGTGTTCCTTTCTTGGGCGACGGGTGGTCGCCAGAGGGGATTCTCACCGTTCACTTCGCCGTGGCTAACGACCGCTCTGTACAGCGGAAACTCTGTGCGGCGGGAAATTCCACGAACCCACCCGAACGAAGGCGGTGTCTCATACTCGTATGAGATGGGCGGCGGGAAGGGTATGGGGCGCGGGCATGAAAAGGCCGCCGCGCCGGCCCGGAAGGCCGACGCGGCGGGGGAAGCTGACTCGAAGTCAGAGCGGTAGCGGCACCGGGAGCGCGTCCGTCGGCAGCTTCGGCAGCGCGGGCAGGCCCGGCAGGTTGGGGACGGGCAGGCCGCCGCCGAGCAGCGTGGCGGCGATGAGGTTGACGAGGCTGGTGAGCACGATCGGAACCGCGGTGACGACCGCCCCGACGTCGCCGCCGGCGGCCGCCTTGAGCAGGGCGTCGACCGCGCTCTGAAGGGCCTTCAGGGCGTCGCCCTTCAGGTCGGCCGCCGCCTTGTCGTCACTCGACATGGCCTTGGGGACCGCCGGGACCGCCGGGGCCTCCGGGACCGCGGGGGTCTTGGGGAGTGCGGGGGCCTTGGGTGCCGCCGCCGCCGTGGCCGCCGTGATGGCGGCCTTCACCGCGTCGGCGTGCTTCGTGGCCTCCGCGGCGGGCAGTTGGCCGTTGTCGGCCTTGAGGACGGCGTCGAGCAGGGCGGTGACCGGGGTGAGCACACCGCCGACGTCGCCCAGGGTCTTGATCTGGGCGAGCAGCGCGTCCGCTCCGGGTACCGGCGCGCGGGCCGCCGCCTGGGCGCTGCCGTGGGGGGAGTCGTTCTCGGCGGCGATGACGGGACCGGCCGCCCCGAGGAGGAGTGATGCGCAAAGGACGGAGGTCGCGATACGCCGTGCGGGCAGAGCGCGCATGGATGTTCCCTTCGATGATGCGTCAGATCTTGTGTTCACCGTGAAAGCGGTGAAGGCCGACCGCAACCGAGCGACTGCCATTTGGGGCATGCGGGCCGTGCGGGTCCACGCGGGGCGAAGCGGAACGCACGACGGCCGCCCTCCCAAGGGGAGGACGGCCGTCGCGGAGAGCCGGCTGCTGAGGCGTCAGCTGCCGAGGTGTCAGCGGTTGATGCAGTCGTTGCCGAAGGCCGGGTTCATCACGCCGATGACGTTGACGGTGTTGCCACAGACGTTGACCGGAACGTGAACCGGAACCTGAACGGCGTTGCCCGAGGCGACGCCGCGGGAGTTGGTGGCGGCGCCCTTGGCGCCGGCGTCGGCGGCGGCGATGCCGGCGCTGCCGGCCAGGGCGGCAGCGGCAACGGAGGTGAGGGCGAAAGCCTTCGCGGTACGCGACATGGAGAGTTGCTCCTTGGTCAGTTGATGCATCGGCAGGCGGAGTGCCCGGCCCATGGATCAACGGGCGTCGCTCGCCGGGGTTGTGGACCCAAAAGGGTGATCTGCGGGCGCGGCGTTTACGCGGCGGCCTCCGGCCGGTGTTCCCGGCGGGCCGTGGACGCGCGGTGCTTCACGAATCCGACACACTTGTCAGCCTTCCTGGATAAATTCAAAAAGCGGCTAGTGTTGCTCTCCTCCTGAAGCCATTAGACAGAACGAGTGCGGGAAGTTCACGAGGTCAGTGTGACTTTCACATTCAATTCTCCCTCCTGGTTCGGAACCTTTCCCGAAAGGGCAACGCCGGTCATGCGCAATTCCCTGGGCCCGCTTCTGCGCCGTGTGATGCTGCGCGCCCTTTCTTTCGCGGATGGGGAGCAGAAGCCGGCGTACGCCAACAGCTGGGCCGGTGTGCTCTTCGTCGCTGTCGACGCGAAGCGGTAGCGCACCTCCTTCCCCCTGAGCAAGGCGCCGTGCATGCAACAGTCATCAACGCCCCTCTGGCCGCGGGTCCTTCACGTCACGCAGCCCGTCGACGGCGGAGTGGCCCGGGTGGTCACCGACCTGGTGGGGTCCCAGCTGTCCGCGGGGATGCGGGTCGACGTGGCCTGCCCGGACGGCGGCCGTCTTGCGGGGGCCGTGCGGGGCCTTGGCTGCGGCATGCACCGCTGGGAGGCGACGCGCTCGCCGGGGCCGCGGCTCCCGGACGAGGTGCGCCGCATCGCCCGTATCGTCGACGAGCTCCGCCCGGACGTGGTGCACGCGCACAGTGCCAAGGCGGGGCTCGCGGCACGCATCGCCGTGCGCGGCCGATTTCCCACGGTGTTCCAGCCGCACGCGTGGTCCTTCGAGGCTGTCGGCGGCGTCACCGCCCAACTCGCGCTGCAGTGGGAGCGGTTCGGGGCTCGGTGGGCCTCGCACGTGGTCTGTGTCAGCGAGGCGGAGCGGCGTACCGGGCAGCGTTCCGGGATCGCCGCCCGCTGGTCGGTCGTCCCCAATGGGGTGGACGTCGGGCGCTTCGGGCCCGGCGATGCCGATGCGGGCCGGGCCGCGCTCGGGCTCGACGAGATCCTCGCGCCCGGGGCGCCCCTGCTGGTGTGCGTGGGGCGGCTCTGCCGGCAGAAGGGACAGGACGTACTGCTGCGGGCCTGGGCGGCGGTCGCTCAGCGGTTGCCGCACGCCCGGCTCGTGCTGGTGGGGGACGGGCCCGATGGTCCCGCGCTGCGCCGCCAGGCGCCCCCGTCCGTGCTGTTCGCCGGGGACATCGAGGACGCCGCGCCCTGGTACCGGGCCGCCGACCTCGTCGTCCTGCCGTCCCGGTGGGAGGGCATGGCGCTCGTACCGCTCGAGGCCATGGCCTGCGCACGCCCGGTCGTGGTCACCGATGTGGACGGCGCGAGCGAGAGCCTGCCGCCCGGACTCGTGCCGCACGGCCTGGTTCCCGCGGAGGACCCCGGGGCCCTCGCGCGGGCCCTCACCGGTCTGCTGGGCGACCGGCAGCTGTGCGCGGCGCTCGGCCGCCAGGCGCACCGCCACGTACGGAACACCCATGACGTGCGGCACACCGCGGACGCTGTCGCGGCCGTGTACCGGGAGCTGCTGGGCGTGGGTCCCACCGAGTGCAGGGAGTCCATCAACCCGTGAGTGCGGAACGAAGCGTCGCCACCCCTGCCGCGCAGCCACGGGCCGCGGACCAAGCCGTCGCCACCGCATCGGTCGTCCCTCCCCGCGCGGCCGGGCGAAGCCTGCGGACGACCATCGGCCTCGGCTCATCCGCGCGCCGCCCCGCGGCCTTCCCGCTGCTGGCCGCCGACTGCGCCGCGGTCCTGCTCGGCGCCATGCTCCTCGCCGCGCCGCAGCGCCACCCCCTGCTGGTGGCCATGCTGGTCGTCGGTGTGACCAGCCTGAACACCCGCGCCGCGCTGTACCGCAGGGTGGCCGTGCCCTCCGCCCTCGACGAACTGCCCGCGCTGGCCTGGCAGATCGCGGTTACGTGGGGCGCGGCAGGGCTCCTCGCGGCGAACTTCTCCGCGCTCGAACCGGTCTCCCTCACCAACCTGGCGTCGGCGGCCGCCCTGCAGTGCGTGCTCAGCTGCGCCGGGCGCGGCACCGTCTACCTGCGGGCGCGCCGTGCGGTGCTCCGGCAGCCGCGACCGGCGCTCGTCGTCGGCCCCGGTGCCGTCGCGCGCCGGGTGGCCGACGCGGTGCTTCGCCATCCGCAGGCCGGGGTGCGGCCCGTGGGCATCGTGGGGGATGCGCAGGGCGAGCGTCCTGAAGCGGCGGAGGGTGCCGAACTGCCGGTGCTGCGCACGCTGGAGGAGCTGCGCCGCGCGGTCATCCAGAACAGCGTGCGGACCCTGCTGGTCGTCGGGCCCGACCCGGGCCCGGAGCAGATCGGCTGGCTGCGGTCGCTGAGCGCGTCGGGCTGTGACGTCTGGGCGGTCGACGCGACGCAGCCGCCGGGGTACGACGCACCGGGCCGCCGGTATCGCTCGGGGCGCATCGCCGGGTTCCCCTGCCGCCCGCTCGCACCGGCCGGGCAGCGGCACCACAGCGTCAGCAAACGCGGCCTCGACCTGGTGACCTCCGGGATCCTGCTGTTGCTGCTCAGCCCCGTCCTGCTGGCCTGCGCCGCCGTCCTGCGGTCCAGCGAAGGACCCGGAGTGATCTTCCGTCAGGAGCGCATCGGCAGGGACGGGCGGCCCTTCACCCTGCTGAAGTTCCGCACCCACCGTCCCGCCGATCCGCACGAGGCGGCCACCCGGTGGACCGTCGCGGGCGAGCAGCACATGAGCGGGTTCTGCCAGTTCCTGCGCCGTACCTCGCTCGACGAGCTGCCGCAGCTGTGGAACGTCCTGCGGGGCGACATGAGCCTGGTCGGTCCGCGCCCCGAACGCCCTTATTTCGTGGCCAAGTTCAGCCAGACGTATCCCGGCTACGCGGAACGCCACCGCATGCCGACCGGCATCACGGGCCTCGCGCAGATCCAGGGTCTGCGGGGCGACACCTCGATCGAGGACCGGTGCCGCTTCGACAACGCCTACATCGACAGCTGGTCGTTCTGGCAGGACCTGTGCATCCTGCTCCGGACCGCGGCCTCCCTCGTACGCCCGTCAGGGAGTTGACCCGGTGAACAGCGCTTCGGTCAGTCTCGTCCCGCCCGGCTCACCGGCCGCCGCGATCTCGGCGGCACTGCGCGGGGCCGCGCCCGTGCTGCCGGTCATGCTGCTGGTCGGGCTGCTCGCGCTGCCCGTGCCGTCGAGCGGCGCCGAATCCGGGGGCGGCACGATCGCCGACGCCGCTTCCGGTCTCGTCGTGCTCTGGTGCGTGGCCCACGCCGTGCGCACGGCGCGGCGGCCGCTGACCCGGACCGCCGCCGTCGTGCTCGGCCTTCCCGTGCTCGGCGTCGCGGTCGCCGCCGTCGGCGCGTCCGCCGCGTCCGCCGGGGCGACCGGCCTGGTGCGCTACCTGCAGATCTTCGTCCTGGTGCCGGCCGCGGTCCTCGTACTCGTCAGGGACCGCCGCGACTTCCGCCTGGTGGCCTGGTCCCTCATCGGCCTCGCCCTCTGGCAGGGCTCGCTGGGCGTGTACCAGTACGTCACGGGCACGGGCGCCTCCTACATGGGCTCGGACATCCGGGCCGTGGGCACCTTCGGCCCCTCCGACGTCATGGGGATGGCGACCATCGTGTCGTACGGCGTGGTGTGCGCCCTCGCCCTCGCGCTCGGCCCGGCGGCCTTGAAGCAGCGGCGGGCGGCGGCGATCTGCGCGCTGCTCCTGATCGTCCCCCTCGCGCTGTCCTTCAGCCGCGGCGCGTGGATCGCCACGGCCGTGGCGTGCGGCGCGCAGCTGGCGTTCGCGGGAGTGCGGCGGGCGCTGCGGGTGCTCGCGGCCACCGCCGCCGCCGCGGTCGTACTCGTCGGCGGGTTCGGGATCGGCACCGCGATGCTGCAGGAGCGGATGACCAGCATCACGCAGGTGACCGACGCCCCCGACCAGTCGGTCACCGACCGGTACACCATGTGGGCGGCGGCCGTGGACATGTGGCGCGACAAGCCGCTGACGGGCGTCGGGCTCAAGGCGTTCCCCGACCACCGCGACAGCCACGCGTCGCTGGCCCTCTCCTCGGGCAGCGACACCGGCGGCGCGGGCGCGGAGTTCCGCCGCCAGCCGCTGCTCTCCCCGCACAACATGTATCTCCTCGTCCTCAGCGAGCAGGGGCTGCTCGGCCTGTGCACCCTCGCCGGCAGCTGGCTGGCCTGCCTCGTGCTCGGGCTGCGGCGTCTGGTGCAGGTGCGCGGCGGACCGGCCGGCCTCGACTGCGGCCTGGTCGCGTGCGGGCTGCTCATGTGGCTGCTTGTGGACTTCGCGTACGCCGACATCGGCGGCCCTTCGACGGTCCTGACGGCGGTCGTCCTCGGGCTCGTCGCCTGGTGGGCGCTGTCCCGGCGGGCGTTGGCCGGTGAGGTCCCGCGATGACGTCGACCACCCGCTCCGTCGATGCCGCCCCGTCCGGCAAGGTGCCCGCCCCTGCCACCGAGGCGGCGCCTCCCAAGGGCTCCGACCCCTCCAACGGTTTTCTCGCCAAGGCGGCTCTCGTCACCGCCGTGCTCACCGTGGCCGGGGCGGTGCTCGGGCTCGGGCGCGACCAGGCGCTTGCGCACTTCTTCGGGGCGGGCTCGGAGACCGACGCCTTCCTGGTCGCGTGGACCGTGCCCGAGGTGGCCACCACGCTGCTCATCGAGGACGGCCTCGCGTTCGCCCTCGTACCGGCCTTCAGCATGGCCCTGGCCCGCCGCCGCAGCGCGCGGGAGGACCCGGTACGGGCGCTCGTGGCCGCCACGCTGCCCCGCCTCTCGCTGGCGTTCGCGGGCGTCGGTCTCGTCCTGATGGCGAAGGCGCCGCACCTGGTGGCGCTGCTCGCGCCGGGCCTGCCCGACCCGCGGCTCGCCGTGGACTGCACCCGCCTCACCGCCACCTGCGTCCTGAGCTTCGGCCTCGCCGGCTACTGCAGCGCGGTGCTGCGGGCGCACCGCAGGTTCGTGGCGCCCGCCGCCATCTACGTCGCCTACAACGTCGGCATCATCGGCACCGTGCTCCTCCTCGACGGGCGCGGCGGCGTCCGGTCCGCGGCCCTTGGCGTGGCGATCGGCGGCGTACTGATGGTGGCCGTGCAGGCGCCGTCGCTCTGGTGGCAGCTGCGGCGGCGCGCGGCGCAAGCGCCGAGCGGCACCGCTACGGACGAGGCGTCGGCGGCGCGGCTGATGAGCGGCGCCCTCATCGCCACCGTGCTGCTGTTCGCGCTGTGCCGGCAGTCGCAGGTCCTCATCGAGCGCTTCTTCGCGTCGTCGCTGCCCGCCGGGGCGATCTCGCACCTCAACTACGCGCAAAAAGTCGCCCAGGTGCCGATGATCCTCTCCCTGATGCTGTGCACGGTCACGCTCCCGGTCGTCGCGCAGGCCCTGGCCGAGGGCGACGTCAAGCGGGCCAGGTCCCGTGTCGAGCGGGACCTGGGCCTCGCCTCGTGCGTCGTGCTGCTCGGCACCGCCGTGGTGATCGCGTGCGCGCCGCAGATCATCCAACTCCTCTTCCAGCGGGGTGCGTTCACCCCTGCCGACACCGCGGCCACGACGGCCGTCATGCGCGTGTACGCCCTGGGGCTCATCGGCCACACGCTGGTGGGGGCGCTGGTCCGCTCGTACTTCTCCGGGCATCGGGTCACGTGGTACCCGCTGGGCGCGATGGCGGTGGGGGTGGCCGCGACGGCCGCCATCGGCAGCCGGGCCGTGGACCTGTGGGGTGTACGCGGCATCGCGCTCGCCAACGCGGCCGGCATCAGCATCACGGCGGTCGTGCTGCTGTGCGGGATGGGGCCGCGCAGTGTGCCGATCCGGGTCCGCCGGGTCCTTGCCGAACTGGCCAAGCCGGCGGCCGCGGCGGTGTGCGCCACCGGATTCGGCGCGGCCGTGGCGCTGCGCGTCGCGTCCCCGCCGGTCGGTGTCGCGGCCGGGAGCCTGACCGTCGCCGGTGTCTTCGCGCTGGTGCTCTGGGTGCTGCGGGCCAGGGCCTTCAAACCCGTCGCCCGTTCCATCCGTTCGGTCATCCGCTCCGTCATCCGTTCCGTCACACGAAAGCGCTCGCATGTCCGCTGACACAGCATTGGCTGAGACGCCCCGGGCATCCCGCCCGCGCCGCGTGCGGCTGCTGCCCGAGGCGCCGATGTGGGTGGCCATGTACCACTCCGTGGACGACTGCGCCGACGACCCGTACGAGATCACCGTCCCCGCCGAGCGCCTGGCGGCCCAGCTGCGCTGGCTGCGGCGGCAGGGTCTGCGGGGTGTGAGCATGACGCGGCTCCTCGACGCGCGCGCCCGCGGCGAGGGAAGGGGCCTGGTCGGCCTCACCTTCGACGACGGGTACACCGACTTCGTCGACCACGCGCTGCCGCTGCTTCACCAGTACGGCTTCGACGCCACCGTCTTCGTCCTGCCGGGCAGGCTGGCCGGCGAGAACGCCTGGGATCCGCTCGGCCCGCGCAAGTCGCTGCTCGACGCCGACGGCATCCGGCGCGCGGCCGCCGAGGGGATGGAGGTCGCCTCGCACGGCCTGACCCACGTCGACCTCACGCTGGCCGACGACCGGGTGCTGCGGCAGGAGACCAGCGGCAGCCGGGAGGCCCTCGCCGAGCTCGTGGGCTGCGAGGTGGAGGGCTTCTGCTATCCGTACGGAACGGTCGACGCGCGGGTCGTCGACGCCGTGCGCGATGCGGGCTACCGCTACGCGTGCGCGATCTCTCCCGGCCCGCTGACCGGGATCCACGCCCTGCCGCGTGTCCACATCGGCCGGCGGGACACCGCGCTGCGGCTGCACCTGAAGCTGCGCCTCAACCGGTTCCGCCGCCGCGCGGCCGGTGAACCGGTGGTGACCCCGTGAAGGCCCTGCACATCATCACCGGCCTCGGCGTCGGCGGCGCCGAGCAGCAACTGCGGCTGCTGCTAAGGCACTTGCCCGCCTCCTGTGATGTCGTGACCCTCACCAACCCCGGCCCGGTCGCCGACGGTCTGACGGCCGACGGGGTGCGCGTCATCCACCTGGGCATGGCCGGCAACCGTGACGTGGGCGCGCTGCCCCGCCTCGTGCAGCTGATCCGGGGCGGCGGCTACGACCTGGTGCACACCCACCTCTACCGCGCCTGCCTGTACGGGCGGATCGCCGCGCGCATCGCGGGGACCCGGGCGGTCGTGGCCACCGAGCACTCCCTGGGCGACTCCCAGATGGAGGGCCGCCCCCTGACCGCCGGTGTCCGCGCCCTGTACCTGACCGGTGAGCGCCTCGGGCGGGCCACCGTGGCGGTCTCACCGTCCGTCGCCGAGCGGCTCAGCCGGTGGGGCGTGCCCCGGCAGCGCATTCACGTCGTACCGAACGGCATCGACGTCGAGCCGTTCCGCTTCGATCCACGGGCCCGGATCGCGGCCCGCCGCCAACTGGGCCTTCCCGACGAGGCGTTCGTCGTCGGCGGGGTGGGGCGGCTCGCGGCGGGCAAGCGCTTCGACGTCCTGCTGCACGCCCTGGCCGCGCTGCCCGGTGACGTACGCCTTCTGCTCGTCGGCGGCGGCCCTGACGAGGCGAGGCTGCGCGCGACCGCGCGTGAACTGGGCGTCGCGGAAAGGGTGTTGTTCGCCGGGGAGCGCCCGTACCTGGCCGCGGACACGGCCGCGGAGGGCGGCGACCTGCCCGCGCTCCTCGCCGCGATGGACGTCCTCGCGTCGCCCTCGCCCGAGGAGGCCTTCGGCCTGGCCGTGGTCGAGGGTCTCGCCGCCGGTCTGCCGGTGCTCTACGTCAGGTGCCCGGCCGTCGAGGATCTGCCGCCAGGCGCGTCCGGCGGGGCGCTGCGTGTCCAGGGGGACCCGGAGTCGTTCGCCCGGGCGCTGCTGCGGGCCCGGGACGCGGGGCCGCGGCCTCGGCTGCTGCTGGACGCCGCGCACCACTACAGCATCACGCGCAGCGCCGATCAGCTGATGCGTGTGTACGAGACAGCTGCCGCAGAACCGACCCCGAGACGCCCGACGCCGAGATGCCCGACCCGAGACGCTCGACCCCGAGAGTGAGTTCCCGATGACCGAAACCCTCAAGAGAAGGCACCGCCCGGCAGGACCGCCCGCCACGGTGCTCGGCCGCGTCAAGCGCCTTCCCGCGTGGTGGCTGCTGCCGGCGGGCGCGCTGGCCGGCGCCATCGCCGGTGGCGCGTACGGCGTGGTGAAGACACCGACGTACACGGCCACGAGTTACGTGCTCGCCGTGCCGCAGGAGAAGTCCGACCCCACCGCGGCGCTCGGCTTCGCCCAGGCGTACGGCCGCGTCGCCACCCAGCTCGCGGTGCTCGGCGACGCCCAGGTCGAGTCGGGGGTGTCGCCGCAGACGCTGCGCGACAGCGTGCAGGCGGCCACCTCGCCCGACGCGCCGATGATCTCCATCTCGGCGACCGCCGCCAAGCCCGGCAAGGCGCGCGACATCGCCAACGCCGTGTCCCGGTCCCTGACCAACAACGCCAACCACACCAAGGACAGCACGCAGGTACGGCTGCTCCAGCTCTCCCGGGCGATCAAGCCGGAGGCGCCCGCGTCGGCGGCACCGCCCATGACGGCCCTGGTGGGCGCGAGCGCGGGCGGCCTGCTCGGCGGCCTCGCCCTGCTCGTACGGCCCCGGCGCACCGAGGAGCCGGTGGCGGCCCCCGTGCCGGGACCCGCGCAGGCCGCCGATCTCGGCCGGGAGACGTGATGGCCCCGCACGGCCCCGCCCTGACCGCCGAAGTCTGCACGGACCAGGGGGAGTTCGGGGGGCTCGCGGCGGCGTGGGCGCGGCTGCACCGCCGCTGCCGGACGGCGACGCCCTTCCAGAGCCATGCGTGGCTGCACTCGTGGTGGCTCTCCTACGGCAGGCGCGGCCGGCTCCGGGTGGTGCTCGTGCGCAGGGACGGCGAGCTCGTCGCCGCCGCGCCGCTGATGCGGACGTATCTGCCGCTCCCGGCGCTTGTGCCGCTGGGCGGCGCCATCTCCGACTTCACCGATGTGCTGCTCGACGACGCATGCGCCGATGAGGCCTTGGAGGCGCTCGCCGACGGCCTGTCGAGGCTGGCACGCGGCGCGCTGATCGACTTCCGCGAGGTCAGGTCGGGTGCCGCCGTGGAGCGGATCTACGAACGGTGGCGCGGGCCCCGGCTGCGCCTGACGGACTCGCTCTGCCTCGAACTGCCCGCGGCCTCCATGGGCGAACTGCTCGGCCGGCTGCCCGCGCGGCGGGCCCAGCGGGTGCGCGCCAACATCCGCAAGATCGACGCACTGGGCGTCGAGCGGCGGATCGTACGCCACGACGAGGTGGACGCCTCGGTGCGGACCCTCCTTCATCTGCACCAACTCCAGTGGCAGGGACGGAAGGTGACGTCCGAACACCTCCAGCCACGGTTCTCCGAGCACCTGATCAGGTCGGTGGGGCTCATGGTCAGGGCGGGCGACGCGGTCGTCACCGAGTTCCGGCTCGACGACGCCGTGGTCGCGGCCGACCTGACGCTGCTCTCGCCCGGCCTGGTCGGCGGCTACCTCTACGGCGCGCATCCGCGGCTGCGGGAGCGGAAGGTCGACGTGGCGACCATGCTCCTGAACGCCAACACGGAGCACGCGGAGGGCGACCGGGCCCGCGTGCTCAGCCTCCTTCGCGGCAACGAGCCGTACAAACACCACTGGCGCCCCGAGGCGGTCACCAACCACCGCTTCCTGCTGGCCAGCCGCCGCACCGCCCCTGTGCTGCGGGCGGCCGCCTGCGACGCGGCCGCCCGCAGCCGCTGCAAGGAGTACCTGCGACGGCGGGAGGAGCGCGGCGGCGGTTCCTGAGCCGGACCGCCACCGCTCGACGCCTGATCAGCGGCGGCTCCACCAGTCGAGGCGCATGCACAGCTTGCCGCCGAGCCAGTACTCGACCCAGTCGCCCATCTCCAGCGGGGAACAGTTGGGCGGATGCGTCGGCGCGACCGGCTGCGTCGGCTGCGGGGCCGGCTCGGTGTCCTTGCGGCCGAAGAGCAGGGACCGGTAGGCCTTGGACGCCTTGGGGTTGTCCTCGCACTGCCACACGCCGTGCGGGCAGTAGTCGGTGACGGTGTTGTAGAGCGGTTTGTGCTTGTCCATCCAGACGAGCATTTTCCGCATGTATTCCTCGTTGTCGCCGTTGCGGAAAAGACCCCACTCGGGATACGAGATCGGCTTGTTGCGGGCGGCAGCGAATTCCACGTGCTCCTGCAGCCCGTACGGCTCACTCACCTGCTCGGCGAAGGACTGGCCCGCCGGCTGGTCGTAGGAGTCCATGCCGATGATGTCCACGACGTCGTCGCCGGGATAGCACTGCGTCCACGGAATGGCGTCGCGGCCCCGGCTCGGTGTGAAGTCGAACTTGAACTTCTGGCCCGGCACCGAACGCATCGTGGTGATGATGCTTTTCCAGTACTTCTTCCAGGACTCCGGGTCGGGACCGCATCGGTGGGTGTACGTGGTGCCGTTCATCTCCCAGCCGAGCACGATGACCGTGTCGGGCACCTTCAGCTTCACGAGGCGTTCGGCCAGGGTGCGGAAATGCTCGTCGAAATCGCCCGCGGCACCCTTGCGGAGCTGCGAGCGGACTTCCCGGTCACCGACGTCTCCCTCGTTGCGCTCCAGCATGGGGACATTGAGCACGAAGAGCCGGTCGTCCTTCTCTCGCCGCCACTGCGCCCAGTTCTCCAAGAAGTTCGGAGCACCCTCGATATTGCTCCACACGTCACCCGGCAGATAGGTGTGGCCGACGCGCAGCTCCGCGCCGCCCAGCCAGGTGCTGAGCTCCGCCATCCGCTCTACGCCCTCGGGGCCGTAGTCGAGATAGGCGCCGAACGCCGGGCTCCGCTCCGCCGGGTCGGGCGCGGTGGGGCTCGGCGGGACGGGTGGCGTGGGGGCGGCGGGAGTCGAGGTGGGCAGTACGGGCGGGGACGGCGACGCGGGCAGTGCGGGCGGGGACGGTGCGGGCGTCGTCGTCGGCAGTGCGGGGCGGAAGACCGGCGGATCGGGCTCCTGCCCGGCTCCCCACGCGTATCCCGGGCCGATCGCGAGCGCCGCCGACACGACGATTCCGGTGGCGATGAATACCGGCCGTTTTCTACTGGGCCTGTGTCTGTGCGGGGTCATGGCTGCTCCTCATGATGCTCCTCCATCCACTGACACTCAGTCATATGTATTTCTATTGCGCCAATCGAGCCGTTAACCCTTCGGGCGTGCCCATCGCCCGCATGGGGGATCGAATTGAGAGGATTTGACGGTGCTGACTCTCGACACCCGGGTCCCCGCGGTTCTGCTGCGGATCGACCGGAACCCCTTTCACCACGGCACGCTCGGTGCTGTTCGGTCACTGGGCCGTGCGGGAGTGGAGGTGCACGTGGCCGCCGCCGATTCCGGGTGGAGCCCCGTCAGCAGATCCCGCTATCTGCATCAGACCCACCCTGCGCCGCCGCCGGGCGCGTCGCTCGGGGAGATCTCCGCGGAATTGCGCCGCATTTCCCGGCGCGTTGCGCGCCCCGCCGTTCTCATTCCGATGGACGACGCGGGCGCCCTCGCCATCGGGCATCTGCAGAAGGAACTCGCCGATTTCTATCTCTTGCCCGACCAGGCGAGCGGACTCGCGGAGCGGGTCGCCGACAAGGCGACGCTGGCCGAGATGTGCGAGACCGTCGGCATTCCGCACCCGGTGACGCTCCTGCCCGAATCCACCGCTCAAACAGCCGTCGCCGTACGCCAGCTGGGGCTCCCCGTGGTGGCCAAGTGGAGCCGGCCGTGGCTCGTCCCCGGCGGGGCGGGGCTGCGCAGCACCGTCCTGGTGCGATCGGCGGGGGAGGCGCAGGAGCTGTACCGGCGCAGCGGGGAGGCGGGCAGCCGGCTGCTGCTCCAGGCCTTCCTGCCGGACGGGCCAGGACGCGACTGGTTCGCGCACGGATACGTCGACCGGACGGGCGTCGTGCGCGGCGGCGGCTCGGGCCGCAAGCATCGCTCCTGGCCGCGGAGCGCGGGCCTGACGGCCGTGGGGCGGTGGGCGCCGGACCCGGACCTCAAGGCACGCACGGAGCGGCTGATCCGCACGCTGGGCTACCGGGGCATCTTCGACCTCGACTTCCGGGTGGACTCCGCGACGGGCGAGCACTGCCTGCTCGACTTCAACCCACGGCCCGGCGCCCAGTTCCGGCTCTTCGCCGACGGCGCCGACCTGGACGTCGTACGCGCCCTGCACCTGGACATGACGCACCGTCCGCTGCCGTCCGCCGCCGTCCTTTCGGGGCGCGCGTTCGTGGTGGAGAACTACGCGCCGCTGACCGCGCTGCGGGCCCTGCTGCCGGTGGGCCCCGCGGCCACCGCGACGCACCGCCGCGAGCTGGCCTGGCTCGCCCGCGACGACCTGGCGCCCGCGCTCGCCATGGGGGTGCTGTGGTGCCGCCATGTCACGCGGCGCGTGCTCGGCCGGCTGCGGCGGGCGGTACGCCCCGAGGCCCCGCCCAGGGAGCTGGAAGGCACCTGTGCCGAGGACGCCCGGATCGACGACGCCCGTATCGACGACGAGAGAGCGAGCAGTCGCTGACGTACGACCTGTTGGCTGTCGTGGCAGGCCCTACGGCCTGTCCATCGCCTCGCACAGCAGCCACCACAGCGACCTGGAGCGCTTCCGCGACAAGGACGTCACGGTGATCGGCGGTGGCCAGGCGGCCCTGCCGGTGGCGGTGTCGTCGAGCGGTGCCGTCGTCCTCGTGTGCGGGGAGAACCCGTACAGGTGATGCGGTCGGCGAACGGGTGAATCGGTTCTTCGGTGGCGGTGGTCAGGTGGTGGGCTGTGCCTTCGTGGGACGGGCCAGGTTGTCCCCCGCCAGCCGTCGGCGCTTCCGCCGTGGGTGGGCAATACCCCTGACCGGGCCGGCCCTTCCCCCCTCCCCTGCTGGCAGGGAAGAGACCTCAGGGCGTCTCTTCCCTGCCAGTCGGCATGCCCGGCCGCACTAGCGGCGGGATGCCACGCCTCCCCGGCGGTACAGGATTCCGCCGCCGATCAGGAGCGCCGCGCTCCCCGCGGCAGCAGCTGCCAGCAGGTCCTCGTCGCTGCCGGTCGCCGCGAGCACGCCACGCACCTGCGGACCCGGCGCACCGGCGGGCGACAGCTCCGTGACGGCCGGGGACGACGACGTGTGCCGCATCGCCCGGTCCTGGCCGTCCGTCTGTTGCGGACCCGGCGCACCGGCGGGCGACAGCTCCGTGACGGCCGGGGACGACGACGTGTGCCGCATCGCCCGGTCCTGGCCGTGCGTCTGTTTGGGCACGCGCGCGGTCGGCGACAGGTGCTGCGTCTTCTGCTCCTTCTGCTCCGGGATGGCCTTCGGAGAGGGTGCGAGCGCCGCGTTGGCGCCGCTGTTGAGGGCCTTCACAATGTTGCCGGCCGCCAGGACGCCGGGCGACTTCTTGGCCTCGCCACGGGCGGCTGTGGCCTTGGTGCGGGCCGTCGGCTCGGTCTTGTCGGGCCGCTCGCGCGGCGCCGTCGAATCCCCGGAGTTCGCACAGGAGTTGGCAGCGGCCGCGTTGGCGACGCCGACCGCGTCCACGCTGTTGCCACACGCGTTCACCGGTACGTCCGCGGGAGCCTGCACGCTGTTGCCCGACAAGATCCCGGGCGAATCCGACGCCGTGCCGACCGCGTCCGCGTCCGCGGCGAACGCGGACGCACCGGACAGGGAGAGGATGCTGGTCGCGGCCGCGGCCGTGAGCATTCCCTTACTAATGGCCTGTCGCACTCTAGTTGTCTTCCTCTGAGCAGTGGAAAGCTGGCCTTGGAGCCGAGGTGACGGTCCAAGGCCGGCCATGAACAGCCTGTGGTGGCTGCGCTACATCACTTGTTGACGCAGGTGTTGCCGAGCGCCGGGTTCGCCAGGCCGATCACGTCGACGGTGTTGCCGCACACGTTGACCGGGACGTGGGCCGGAACCTGGACGACGTTGCCGGAGAGGACACCCGGGGAGTGGGCGGCGACGCCCTCGGCGCCGGCGTCGGCGAACGCCGGAGCCGCCATGCCCATCGCCATCACGACACCGGCGACGATCGTCGCGCTCTTCTTGTGCTTCACGGATCTTCCCTTCTCCGCGGTCATGCCCATATGGCAGTCGAAACCGAGCGGGCACATCATTTACGGCCCGCGCCATGACCGGCAGTCTGCAAACGAGTTAAACGTGTGAAAGAAACCGTCGGATTTTCTCTGCCCGAGAAATTCACCCGAACTACCGCAAGGGGGAAAGGGGTCGGTGGAAACGCGGCAGCCCGAGCGGTCCCCCTCGGCATCGCCGACGGGCCGCCGGTTCACCGGCGGCCCGCTGTTCTGTCCGTGTATCGGCCCCGTGGTTTCCTTCCGCGTCAGCCCCGTGGCCAGTGGTCGCGCGCCATGAGGGCGAGCCACTCCTGGTCGGGGCGCCCCGGCACGGTCTTGCCCTGCCGCTCCCAGGAGTCCTGAAGGGAGGTGAAGATGGGATCCGGAACTCGGCGTTCCGGGGAATTCCTGCTCGCTGGAATCAGGCCTTGACGCTTCCATCGCATCGTGAAGTCAGTCATATCCCCTCGCCATCGACGGGCGTGTGTCGAGCAATCTGTTCCAACTGTTCCAGTTTCGGAAACCGGCGAAACCGCGGTGCTTAGGGCGAACGAGTTGTTCCTCGTGGGTGCCGCGAAGGTGCCGCACCGGTCAACGCGGACAAGCTCGCTCTCGCGGCAGAGAGGAACCGCCAAATCATTGCCGCACCCTGTCCAACGCGTCGATGTTTTCGGCGACATGAGGAATCGTCCGAATGAGGGACGGGGTACGAATATCCTGCTGATAGGGACGGACGGCCGCGACACCATCACGCGGCGGGAGAAGCGCGAATTCCGCGCGGCGGTGTCGCCTGCAACCGCACGGACACGCTGACGCTGGTCCATGTGTCCGAGGCGCGGGACCGCGTCAGCTGCGCAGTTGAGCCGGACGCTGCTGGGGGCCGGCAAGGTCGATCAGGGGTTCAGCGACGAGGAGTTGCTGTCCCTCGCCTTGGAGCCGGGTGAACTCCCGTCCATGGCCCTGGAGTTCACCACCGTGCAGGGCTCTTCCCCCGAGCCCCGGCCTCCGTGTGGGGGTGACACGCCGGGGGTAGGGGGTCGGCGTGATTGAACTCGCCGAGATGATCGCGCAGTTACGTGGGGAACTCGCCACGGCCATGGCGGCGGCCGAGCACGAGGAACTGCGCTTCGAACTGGGGGCCGTGGAGCTGGAGGCGGAGTTCGCCGTCCAGCGGACCGGTACGGCGGACGGCAGGATCCGCTTCTGGGTCGTCGAGGCAGGTGCCTCAGCCCAGCAGACGGCAAGCAATACCCATCGGGTCCATCTCACCCTGCAGCCGCGCGTACGCGCCACGGGAGAACAGCCGTACGTCGCGGGTGACCAGACCCCGCGCGAGCGCTGAGCCGGGCCGCTGCCATGCCGCAGTCAGCGGGTCTTGAAGCGGCGCGCGTCGCCGAAGTGCTGGTGAGCAGGCCGGGAGGGCAGCCCGGAAGGCGCGGGTCCGGATATCGCGTGGGGAATGGGTGCGTGCTGACCGCCGCGCATGTGGTCGCCGGTCCTGTGGCGTCGGTGCGGGTGCGCTTCGACGCCGATCTGGCGGGGGAGTGGAGCGCCGACGTACGCGTCGTGCTCATCGCCGAAGCCGTGGACATCGCGCTCCTCGAGATCATGGGCGCACCGCAGGGGCCCACGGTCGAACATCCCCGATACGAGGGGGTTCCCAAGGCCGATGTGGTGCTGCGCTTCAGCGCGCTCGGGTTTCCCCGCTTCAAGCTGCGCAACGACAGCATGCGGCTCCTCGACGACGGCTCGCCCAGCCAGTACCGCGACTCCTGCCATCTCACGGGGACCATCTCCGTCCTCTCCAACCGCCGCGAGGGCACACTCGAACTGGCCGTCCTCGCGCCGGGCACCGACCCCGAACGGGGCCACTCCCCCTGGGAGGGGATGTCCGGCGCGGCGGTGTGGTGCGAGGGCGCGATCGTCGGTGTGGTCAGCGCCCATCACCGCGGGGAGGGGAGTGGCCGCCTCGCAGCCAGCCGGGTCGAGCGGTGGTACGACACGCTGTCCTCCACCGATCTCGCGCAGCTCCACCACTACGCGGGGCTGCCCCTGCGTGAGACGAGCGGGTCCACCGTGGTGCAGGGGCCGCCGGCGCCGGTGAGCCTTGTCGGGCTTCCCGCCGATCTGCCGCTGCAGGAACTCATGGGACTGGTCGACGCGTTGGTGGAAATTCCGGCACTCCGTGACACCAATGGGCTGCATCTGGTGCTCGCCAGCATCAGCTCGGAGATCGCCGCCAACCGGCCACGTGACACGCGGCTCAGAATGGACATCTACGGCATCGTGCACACCTGTCTGCGTTACCGGGGCACGCTCGATCAGCTTCTCGAGGCCGTGCGTCTGGTGGAAGGGCCGTCGTCGGAAGTGGCCCGGATGGACCGCGAAGCGGCTCAACTGGCCGAGCATTACTGCTGACTTGATGTCGGGGGCGGCTCGGATGCGGGGTTTCGCGGCGTGCCGTGCTGGGTCATCATGAGGGGGAAAGGGACAGCGCATGCACGGAATCGCGGGAGGGGACTTGGCAGCCGTGGAGCAATCGATGCCTGCCGTCGAGTCCGATCTCGTAGATCTCTCGGGGGTTTCTCTTGAAGCGCTGCGTTCCATGGACGGCAGTGCCATCGCGGAGTCGCTCGACTCGCTGCTGCACCACATCGACGAGGCCCGGGCCATCACGATGTCGTACGGAGGGCCGTCCCGTTTCGACTGACGGGACCGTCGCCGCGCCGTGGCGGACGGCCCATGCCGGTTAGGCCTGCGGGATCGGGGCAGCTGCCGGTTCACCGGCTCTCGGCCGCCGGATTCCACGCTCTCGCGCGGGGTGACGGCGGCAAGGCGGTGGTCGAGGAGCTCCTCGCCGCCGAGCGGAGCCGCCGCATGCTGCTCCTTCGGGCGCTCCATGACGGTCTTTCCGGGGGCGGCGCGTCGCCCGCCGCGGGTGGGGACACGATCTCGTACCGCGAGGCATGGGCCCTGCTTGAGCGTGCACAGGGGCGTTCGCCGGACGTCTTCGAGGACATCCTGATGTCTCCGCATACGGGGATGTGGCTGTCCCTGGCGTTGCGCAGGCTCAGGGGTGTGCCCGCCGAGGACGCGCCGCTGTGGGCGGTGGTGGGGCATCTGTCGGCGCTGGCCGCCGCTGCTGGGGCGCGGGCCGGACTCGACTTCTCGATCACCGTGCCGGTCCGCCGTGGCGTCGCGTTCCTGCCGACCCTGGGGTGTGCGGAACTTGAGGGCACGGAGCCGTGGGGCACGGCTCAAGTCGTCGGGCGGGACGGGCAGGTGCGGATCTCCGGGGCGCCGGGTGCTGTGGTGGTCCCGTCGGGTGCTGCTCGGGGCGGGCCGGGGTGGCACTCAGTGCGCCGACTTGAGCTCGGGGTGACGGAGCCTCAGAAGTGCCTGTCCCTAGAGGAGTTGGATCCCTACCGGACGTTTCCCCGCCCCACCGACCCGGTGCTGCTGTCCGCCGCCGACGCCCGGAGGTGGGAGGGCGTGCTCGCCGACGCCTGGGAGGTGCTGCTCCGGGACGAGCCGGAGACCGCCGAAGCCATGCGTGTCGGGCTGAAGTCGGTGACACCGACGCCGGCGAGAGAAAGGTTCCGGCCGCACAGCGTGACCGCCGGGGACGCCTTCGGGGGCGTGATGGCGTCACTTCCGGACGATGCCGCGCAGCTCGCCGCGACGCTGGTGCACGAGTTCCAGCACATCAAGCTGGGCGGTCTGATGCGGCTGCGGCCGCTGAACCTGAACGGGCCCGAGTCGGCCGAGGAGCTCTTCTACGCTCCCTGGCGTGACGATCCGCGCCCGCTGGGCGGACTGCTGCAGGGGATCTACGCCTTCGCGGGAGTCACCCGTTTCTGGCGGGCCCATCGGCACTCCGCCGATGCCGGGCGAGCCCCGCTGGCCCACTTCGAGTTCGCGCTGTGGCGCACCCAAGTGGCGTCCACGGTGGGCCTCGTACGGACGCACGAAGGGCTGACCCCGCTGGGGCGTCGCGTCCTGGAGGCCCTCGGCGAGCGCTGTGCGCGGTGGATGGGCGATGACGTGCCGTCCGCCGAGTTGGCGCTGGCCCAGGAGGTGGCCGCCGACCACCGGGCCCGCTGGCGGGCGCACCATCTGCGGCCGCCCGCCTCGGCCGTGGAGGAAGCAGTGCTTGCCTGGCAGCGCGGGGACGAGGAGCCCCCGGCGGGTCTCGCGGGCGAACCCGTTCTCGTACCGGACACGGAGAGCCGCTTCTTGGACACCGCGGCCGTCCTGGCCAGGCACCGGCTCAGCGGCGCCGACCGGGACATGTACGGAGTCGAGGGGGCCGACGAGGCCGACGTACTCCTGTGCCGCGGCGAACGGGCCGAGGCGCGGGACGCCTTCACCGCCCGTCTGACGGGCAAGGGCGCCCCGCTGGGCGCCTGGGCCGGTCTGGGGCGGTCCCTTGCCGGTGCGGCCGCCCACAGGGACGCCGCGCGGCTGCTGCGGCACTTCCCGGAGCGGGCCTGCGCCGTGCAGAGCGCTCTGGAGAGCGCCACCGGGCAGGGTGCCGATCCGGTGCGGCTCGCGGGGTGGTTGGGGCGTGCGGGGCTTTAGCGCCTGAGGGGACCGCGGGGCGGGTGGTGCCCGCCCCGCTCATGGCCTCCGGCGTCGCTACAGCGGCACCGGGTCGATGTCGCAGTTGGCGCGCTGTCCCGCCTTGGCCTGCAAGGTGGCCGGGTGCGGAGTGGCCGGCTCCGAGAGCAGCCGGGGTGCGTCGAGCACGCGCTCCATCCGCGCCAGGGTGTCGGCCCGCAGCGGGGCGCCCTCGGCCTCCTCGCCCAGCTCGATGAGGTCCAGCGCGAGGTTCCCCGCACACGCCAGCGTGGTCGGGTGGTCGTCGCCGAGGACGGCACGGCAGAGGTCGAGCGTCTGCCGGCCGATCGCACGGGCCTCGCGGTGGTTGCCGAGCGCCGCCAGGTCACTGGCCAGGTTGATGGCGGTGGCCAGGACGATCGGGTGGGACTGGCCGAGCCGTTCGGTGAGCGAGGACAGCGCGGCCTCGTCAAGACGGCGGGCCTCCTCGGGCTGGCCAAGGAGCCGCAGCGTGACGGCGAGGTCGACGTCCGCGGCCAGGACGTGCGGATGCTGCGGGGCGAAGACGTTGCGGTACTCCTGGCAGGCCTTCACGCCGCGCTCGCGTGCCGCGTTCAGGTCGCCGTTCTGGCGCAGCGCCACCGACAGGGTCAGTGCGGCGATCAGCGACGAGGGGTGGGTGTCGCCGTAGCGCCGGGTGAACTTCGAGTACGCCTCGGTGGCGAGCTCGAGGGCCTGGGTGTGGTCGCCCGCCTTGCGGCACGCCTCGCTGAGCTGACGCACCGTGCCGATGGTCGCGGGATTGCCGCGGCCGAATACGTCGCGGTAGGCGTCCAGGACGGCCTGCTGGCGTGCGCGTGCTCCTACGTAGTCACCTGTTTCGCGTACGTCGATGGCTACGTTGCTCTCCGTCATCAGCGTCCGCTGGTGGTCCTGGCCCAGGACACGCAGGCGCAGTGCCAGGGTGTGCTCGTCCAGTTCGAGCGCCTTACGGAATTCGCCGGCCTGGCGCAGGCTCGTGCCGAGGTTGTGGGCGGCTTCGAGAGTGGTGGGGTCCTCCTCGCCGAAGGCGACGCGGGCCCGCTCGTACACCGTGGCGTCCAGTTGGGCTCCGGCGGCGAACTCGCCCTCGACGCGGCGCACGGCCGCTTCCAGGTTGATCGCGGCGAGGGCGTCCTCGCGGGTGTCCTCGCGGCCTTCGGGGGCGGTGCGTTCGTAGATCTCCTTGAGCTTGGCGACCAGGTCGACGGCTTCGCGGTGGCGGCCGAGAACCCAGTAGATGTAGCAGAGCCACTGCCCCATGAGGAGTGTCTGCTGGTCCTCCTCGCCGAACACGGTCTGCCACGTCTCCCAGGCCTGCTCGGAGAAGTCGAGCGACACCTCGTGGTCGCCCCAGTAGTAGAGATACCGGGCGATGTTCATGACGAGCTGACGCACCCAGGGCTGATCGGACTTGATGGCGTCAGAGGCGATGACGTGACCGTAGAGCTCCGCGTAACGCGGCCAGTTGGCGGCGGCGTTGGGTGCCTTCGGGTCAGCGGCGGCCAGCAGAGTGTGGGCGCCATGGCGCATACGGGACTGCTCCTCGGGGGTCATGCGGTTGTTCAGGACGAGCTGAACCAGGCGGTGCATTTCGATCGAGTTCGTACGGTGGTCGATGCGTGCGAGGGAGTAGCGGTTCACCTCCCTTATGGCTCGCGCCAGGCGCATCGGGTCGTTCAGTGTCGCGTCGAGCTCGGGGAAAATGCTGCTGTTTCCCAGCCCGGAGAAAATGGAACGGGAAATCGGGTCCGGCGCGAAGTACGAGCAGAGCTGCAACAGGCGCAGGGCCGAGGGGCTGCGGGTCTCCAAATGGTCCAACGAGACGTTCCAGGCGGCGGCGACCGGCAGTTGGTAGTCCGGCGGCGGGGCGACCTCGAGGAGTTCCGTGCGCTTGTTCTCGAAGAGCCGCAGATATTCGGATGCTGGCATTCCCGTCTCCGCGCGCCAGGCCGCTGCCTGTTCCAGGGCGAGCGGCAGGTCTCCCAGCGCCTCGGCCAGCTGATCGGCCTCTTCGTCCTGGAGCGGCGGCCCCGAGTGACGCAGGAGTTCCTTGCTCTCCTCGCGGGTGAAGACGTCCACTTCGAGGGAGCCGCCGACAAGCCCCCACCGCCTGTTGCGGGAGGTCACCAGGATCGTGCCGTTGCCTCCGGTGGGGAAGTAATGGCGTACCTGCTCGGGGTTGTCGGCATTGTCGAAGATGAGCAGCCAGCGGGAGAAGGGCCGGCCCTCGCGCAGTGCCTCACGCACCGCGGGACCGGCGATGTTCGCCTCGGTGCTGGTTTCGAGGCCGAGGCGTCCGGCCAGTTCCACCAGTGCCTGGCCGATCTGTCCGGGCCGTTCGGAGGGAATCCACCAAACGATGTCGTATTCACCCTGATGGCGATATGCGTACTCGATGGCCAGCTGGGTCTTGCCCACTCCGCCCATGCCGTGAATCGCCTCGGGAAGCACGGTCGTCGTGCCTTCCCGCAAGCGCTCGCCGAGCAGTTCGAGCAGCTCTGTGCGGCCGGTGAAATTGGGGTTGCGTGGCGGTAGATTTCCCCAGACGCGCGGCTGTGATGTGCGGTCCCCCTCTACCGTTTGCTGGGGCGTAGTCGACATCACCGATGCTCCTTCGGAATCGGGCCGAGAGACAGGGGTTCCACCGCTTTTCTCCAGGCTGACTGCGTAGCGACGATCGTGCCAGCCAAGTACCCCTGCGAGCAGGGCGGCGCGCTGCATAAACCGTCCGGAGAGTGCCCTCAGCGCGGCTAATTCGACGCGGAGGAAACCGATATTGCGGCTGTTCACCCGAGGCATGGCCAAGGTGTCCAGGGGTTCTGCGGGGGAGGGCAGGAGGGCGGCCGCTGCTGTGCCGTCCCTTGCCAATAAGGCGCGTACGTCGTGCAGAATCCGTGCCGTGTCGCTGCGGCGGCCCAGTGCGAGCAGCTCTTCGCGAATGTTGGGGGCGAAAGAGAACGTCACATCCGTCACTTCGTCGCCCTGTGCCCCGCTGGGCCGGACGAGTCCGCTCATCAGCAGTTCCGACGCGTGCACAGGGCCCGCTCCGGGTGTGGTCTCCAGGACCTTGCGGATGAGCGGAAGACTGAGGGGCGCGGCGGATAAGCGGGTGGCGAGGGTGAAGGCCGTGGGCGACGCGCCGGCCCGGAAGTCCGATACGCGCTCCGCCGCCGGCACCGTGCTGTGCGGGTCGGGAACGTCGTCCGTCCAGGGCAGGGCGCGCGCTGCGTCGGGCCTGCGCTTCCACTCCCGCGCACGGACGGCGGTCATTTCCAGCCATGGAGACTCGGGGCCCATGACGAGGTGCGTCCAGGCCTCTGCCCAGCGGTTGGTCAGTGCCAGGACCGGTACGAGGACCGCGTCCGACTCGACGTCCGGCTCGTCCGGGTCGCGTGACTCCACCGGGGCCTCGCGCAACTCCCATTCCAGCTCGCTGTTGGCGGCCCAGGGGCGGGCGGCGCGCAGCCGGAACCGGGAGACGTCGAGCCCCGTGCGGTACCAGAGCTGCTGGGGGAGCACATGGACCACGGCGGCCGGACACATGCGCCCCCAGGCGCGCAGCAGGGGCATGACGGCGCCCGAACGCCACGCGGCGCCGAGCCCGTCGGTCACCACCAGGATCACCCGGCGCGGGTCGTCGGTTGCGCCCCCGAGCGGTTCCTCGGGGCGCAGCCGGGCCGGGTCCGTCTCGTCGGTGCCGAGCAGTCGCAGTACGCGTACGCGCGAGAAGTCCCCCGCGCGGTTCAGCTCACCGATCAGTTCGCCGACGGCCTGGTCCCAGACGCGCATCGTCACATGGGTGTCGATGACCAGGATCGCTTCCGCACGCTCCTGTCTGCCCGACCGGCCGGGGTCGGAGTGCCCGAGCCTGCTGAGGACGGACGCGGCTTCACGACGTGCCCGCGTAGCCGGTCCTTGCCGCTGCCCATCGTCATCGTTCCGCATATGCGCCCTCAAGGCGTGGTGGTGACGCTGACAGTTGTGCGGAGTCCCGCAGAGCGCGGGCGTGCGTGACATCCACACGCGAAGCGTGGCAGTGCGCCCGCACTGCAAGCAAGGGGGTACGGCGGCATGGGCCGGGGCGCACGGAAAACATGCTAGGAGACGTGCTTCTGGCGCTTCCGGCGCTTCCGGCGTGAAACAGCCGCACGGCAGCGGAGTCTTGCCGGTTCACGGCGCGGCACCCCCTCTCGCCGGGTGCGGGAGGTTCAGGGACATGTGGCCGGTGATCCCGTTCAAGTCGTCACCGGCGCACGGTCGGGGCCGGGCGGCCCGGGTCTGCGTTCCGGATCGTCGAGCAGGATCGCCAGGTGGCGTCCCACGTGGTTGTCCCAGCCCTCGGGGCCCAGCGCCAGAGCCTCCTTGCGCCAATTTCCGGCGCGGTTGAGGAGTCCGGAGAGCCCTCGGTCCTGGACCAGGTCGGCGACCGCTTCCCTGAAGGCCGGATCGCCGCAGTCGCCTCGATGCCAGATCATCGCGGGGACCCCCGCCCGCAGGCCCGCCATGAACTCCTGGTGACTGGAACGGGAGTCGGTGCCCGGTGGCTGGCTCAGGACCAGACAGACCGCGTGGTCGTCCTCCTTCAGTTCGCGCTCCAGGTGGAAGTGCGACTGCTCGGGCTGCTTCCAGTAGGGGTGGCTCTCGGCGGGCCGTTCCTTGAGCTGCCGCCATTTGTTGTGCCAGGGGCGGTGCCAGGCCGCCTTGCGCAGGCGCTCGAAACTGCGCACGAGTACGGAGTAGTCCATCACCAGCGGGGTCGGGGACAGGGTGGAGGACTCCTTGTGCCACCACTCCACCGGCTCCCCCAGCAGTTCCCACGGGAGGATGAATTCCAGGACGACCGGCTGCCTCAGGTCCGACCAGCGCTCCTCCGTCTGCTCGATCAGCGTCTCCACTTCGGCGGGCAGATCGTCGCGGTGCAGATGGAGGGTCTCGCCGGGGACCGGATGCCAGCCTTCCGCGTCGGACTGCCGCCAGTGGGAGAGGAAATAGCGGTCCGGATCCACTCCGTCGGGCTCGAACTGGATCATCAGATACGCGGGCACCATAGGAGGCTGTGGTGCGTGCTGGTCGACGACACCGCGCTGCCAGTCGGCCATCTTCTCCTCGAGGCCCCAGGCGCGGGCCTGCTGGCGGTTCCAGCGACGCAGGTCCTCGGCTGCCTCCATGTTCCCTTCCTCCACGAGCCGGTCGGCGGCAAGGGCCAGGAACGCCATGCTCACGGGGAGTTCCTTCGCGGCGGAGTTGCCGCCGGCCAGTCGTAGGAAGACTGCCCATCCCGTGTCGCACCACGCGGGCAGCTCCTGGGTGCGTGAGCGGCTCGCGCGCCGGGCCAGGGCGGCCAGCGCGGAAGTGGAGCGGATCTCCCGCAGGACCGGCTGCAGCGGATGCAGGTCGGCACCGTCGAAGAAGTCCATGGCCTCCCATTCGTCCACCAGGCGCAGCAGCGACGCAATGGCGGAGGACCGCTGCTCCAGATACCCCAGGCAGCGGACGAGGCACGGCAGCCCGTCTGGGATCTGAGCGCAGTGCTCCACCAGGCGCAGCAGCCAGGGCCGCAGCGCTTCACCGCGCAGGGGTTCAACCGGTGAGCTCAGTTCCTTGTTGAGCATGCTCACCCAGAGGTCCGCGCTGTTCCCCTGCCGTACCGTGCTCGATTCCTGCAGTACGTCGACGATGTCGGCGACTAATTCGTTGCGAACCCTCGCAGGGCTGCGTTCCACCCCCGTGACCTCCCGATCGCCACCAGCAGCCAGCGCTGTCGTATCGATGGTGCCGACAAGCGTACGACCACAGTTACGCGCATGGCAGGTCTCCGGCCATCACCGGGGGGAACCGTTGGTCATTTGTTGTTCGCCGCCGACTTCATCCGTCAGATGCCGTCAACTGCAGCCACCGTGAACGGAGTTGTCGGAGTGCCGGGTCCCATCGGGCCGCCCTTGTCGAACTGTGAGCGGACCACCAGTGTGCGTCCGTGCGACCGGACCAGGGTGGTCGGGATCTGGAGTGCCTCGTCCGTGACGCGGCGTTCCAGGCGGGCCGCCGCCCCGTCGCCCGTCAGGCGCCAGCGGGTGATGGAGTTGGTCGTGTTGTGTACGGCCCACAGGGTGCTGCCGCGCAGTTCCAGACCGTCGCCGTTGGTCAAGTCCCCGCCGTGCAGGGCGACTTTGCGGATCTCGCCGGATGCCGTGTCGACGCGGTAGAGGTCGCCGCCGGTCATGTCGACGGTGAACAGGCGGCGGCCCGTGGCGTCGGTGGGGTCGGCCACGAGGCCGTTGAGGGTGAAGGTGCCGGCCGGCTGCGGCTCCAGGGCGCCGCTCAGGTCGAGGTGTGCGGTGAGCTCGCCGCGTCGTCCTTCGTGCCGGGCGGTCTTCTCCAACTGGGCAGGTGTGACGCGGTAGATGACGGCGCGGAAGCTGTCGGTCAGATAGGCCGTGCCGTCCGCCGCGATGGTCACGTCATTGACCATGCGGGGCTCGCCGCCCGGCGTGCCCGGAACGTCGAAGCGGGCGATGAGAGCGCGGCTGCGCAGGTCGTACACCGCGACTCCGGCCGTCGAGTCGGTCACCCACAGCCGCCCGGAACGGTCCACCTTCAGGCCGTTGGCGGTCTTGCGGCCGTCGGTTCCCGCGGGCAGGAACACTTCGGCCGCTCGCTTGCCCGGCGTCGCCTTGTAGACGGCTCCCGTCGCGTACGAGCCGACGTAGATGTCGCCGGTGCGGGGGTCGGCGGCGATGCCTTCGGGATAGGCGCGGTCGCCGGGCAGCTCGTAGGCCGTGGAGACGTGTGCGTGGTGCTGGGTCGGGGAGTTCTGGACGTTCGTTGTGCGCGGCGGCGGTCCGGTCTTGGCGGTGGCGGTGGCCGTCGGTAGGAGCGGGGTGGCGGCCAGGGCGGTCAGTGTCGCGGCGATGGTCAGGGAGCTGCGGTACTTCTTCGCTTTGGGCATGAACACGAAGCTAAGTTAGAGCTCTAATGCTCGTCAAGGTTCGAATTTTGATGAGAGGTATCGCTTTTCGTATGGCCATTACGATGCGGAGATGACCTCCTTGCCCGCGTCCGAGCGCCTCGGTTCCCACATCAAGCGGGCCGAGCGGGCCCTCAACGCGGCCAAGCACGCGGCGCTGAAACCGGCAGGGCTGACCGTCCCGCAGTACGCGGCGCTGCTCTACCTCAGCGAAAAGCCCGGCATCTCCGCCGCCGCCCTGGCCCGGCTGTGCGGGGTGACGCCGCCGACCATGAACACGGTCCTGAAGAACCTCCAGGAGCGCGGCCTCATCCAGCGCACCCCCCACGAGTGGCACCGCAATGTCCTGGAGACCCGCCTCACCAAGGAGGGCGAGGCCGTCATGGCGCAGGCGGACGGCGCGGCGGTGCGGGTCGAGCGGGCGCTGGCCGCCGAGTTCACCGAGGAGGAGCGGGCGGCCCTTGTCGGCCTGCTCGGCCGGTGCGCCACCCTGCTCGACTCGGTGCGGTCCGACCAGTGACCCGGCCGGGGACGTGTCCGGCGCTCAGTCGGTGACGGTCAGTTCGCTCAGCTCCGGTGCCTTCTCGGCCGCCTGGACCGTGAGACGTACGTAGCGGACCGGCTGCTTGCCCGGGGAGTGCCACGAGCGGCCGTCCGCCGATGTCTCGACCCGGTGGCGGGCCGGCTTGACCGCCCACTTCGGAGTGACCGTGCCGACCTTCGTCCTTCGCCCCAGGTCCACCGTCAGGGACGACTTGTCCGCGGTGGGCGACCAGGCCGTGACGCGGTTGCCGTCCACGGCGGCGGCCGCGTACAGACCGGGGTCTTCGGAGGTGGCCTTCGCGGGGCGGCAGCGCGCCAGATCCGTCGTCGGCGTCAGATCAGGACGGCGGGTCTTCAGGACCGCGGGGGTGTTCTCGGCGACCGTGACGCGGCCCTTCGGGGTGTCGATGGTGAAGGGGCGCCCCGAAGTGAGCCGGACCGTCGTCTCCTTGGGTCCGATCGCGATGTCGTACGTGCGTCCTCGCCAGTGCGCCCCGCGCACGGTCACACCGCTCTTGAGCTGCGGGGGAAGCGTCGGATCGAGCTCTACGGAGTCCTCGCGCAGGCGCAGCCCCGTCAGGCCGTGCGTGAAGACCTGCAGGAAGCCGCCCTTCCCGGTGAGGAAGTCCTGCGCGGGGGAGCCCGCGAGCGCGTCGCCCGCGCCCGCCTTCTCGCCGCGCGACTCCGAGAACAGGGCGAACGGGCCGCGCATGAAGGGGCGTACGGACCGCTGCAGGAAGGTGTACGCCGAGCAGCCCGGCGCACCGATGGCGGCCGCGTCGATCGCGTGCACGGAGTCCGTCATCGCGGGCCCGTCGGGATCGGTGCGCGCGCTGTAGTAGTCGAGGGTCGCGGCCGCGGCACCCTTGGGCATCGGCCAGTCCAGCGGGTACGTCAGGAGCACCGTGTCGGCCTGCTTGATGGTCGATCCCTTGTAGCCCGCGTACTGGAGATAGATCTTGCGCTTCGGGTCGTACGGGATCCGGATGCGGTCGGCGGTCCTGGCCCAGGCCGCAGGGGCCGACTCGCCGAGCACGCGGGCCGCGCGGACGGCGGAGCGCAGGGCGGTGGCGGCGACCGCGTTCGTGTAGACGCCGTCCGTCACGCCGTTGCTGTACTCGTCCGGACCCGCGACGTTCTGGATTGAACGACTGCCGTCTTCATTGGAGGTGGTGCGCGACGTCCAGTACTCGGCGATGTCCTTCAGGAGCGGCCAGCCGCGCGAGCGGAGCCAGGCGCGGTCGCCGGTCGCGAGGTAGTACTGCCAGGCGGCCAGCGCGATGTCGCCCTGGAGGTGGTTCTGCTGGACGCAGTGCGGCGGGTACCAGCTCTGGCACTCCGACCACAGGGCGCCGCGGCTCGCGCTCGTCCAGGGGTAGAAGAGGCCCTTCACGGCGGTCTTCGCAGCGTTGTCGCGGGCCGCCTCGCTGGTGGCGTTGCGGTACTCCAGGACGGGGCGGGCGAGTTCGGGGCGGAACGCGAGCAGCGCCGGGTACATCCAGGTCTCGGCGTCCCAGAAGATCATGCCCGCGTAGTTGTCGCTGGTCAGACCGGAGGGCGCGATGCTGTCGCGGGCGCCGCGGCGGGTGGACGACAGGAGGCCGTACTGGGCCGAACGCGCCCAGAGCTGGAGATCGGACCGCCCGGGGACCTCGATGCCGGACGACCACAGCCGCCGCCAGGCCGCGGTGTGCGCGGCGAAGAGCGCGGGCCAGCCCTGCTCGGCCGCGCGCAGCGACGCGGTGCGGGCGTCGCTGTGCGGGGCGCGTGAGGTGAGGGCGGTGTCGACGCCGACGTACTTGGTGACGTCGTAGGTGGCGCCGTCGTGGACGGGGAAGGCGGCGGACTGGCTGGCGCTCAACTTCCGTGCCGGGCGCGCCTGGCGGGCCCGGCGGGCCTCTCCGGGGGCCACGAGGGTGGACGCCACCGCGCCGTCCGTACGGGTGCCGTCCGTGCGGAAGGTGACGTCCATGGTGCGCTCCCCGCTCGCGCCGCCGCCCGTCTGCGCCATGCGGCGGGCGCCCCGGCCGTCGATGCGGTCGGTGACCTGTGCGTCGCCGGTCCAGTGGGGGGTGAGTAGCAGGCGTACGGCGCCGGTGTGGGCGTGCTCGCGGTCGGCCAGGACGTCGTACGTCAGGTCGGTGCGGCGGCCGTCGGCGGTGGTCCAGGTGAGCGAGGTCCGGACGAAGCCGCAGCGCAGGTGCAAGGTCTGCCGGTAGTCCGATACGCGGCTGCGGGGGCCGTACGTCTCGCCGCCCACGGTGACGTCGAGTGCCGTCCAGGCGGGCAGGGCGGCGATGGCCTCGCGTCCCGCGGTGTTGCGGGGCCCGCGCGCGTAGAGGCCCGCCGCGAAGGCGCCGTCGTACCGGGGTGTGTAGAGGGGCCAGCCCGTCTTCTGGTCCTTGACGGGCGCGGAGTAGCCGGCTCCGGCGGGCGGGACGCGGGTGCCGAGGTAGCCGTTGCCCACGTAGGGGGCGTACGTGTCCTTCGGAGAGGTGCGTTTCGTGGTGGAGGGCGCCCAGCCGGCTGTGGGCGCGCAGCCGGCCGGAGGGCGTGGCTGGTCGGCCTGCGCGGCCGGTACGGGAGTGGACGCAGCGACGACGAGGGCGGCGGCCAGGAGCGTGGCGGTGCGGAGGGTCACAGGGCGACGATGCGCGGGCACGCCGCCGGAAGTGGGGTGGCGCGCCTCTGGGTCCCACGGGTGGGTGCCTGGCCGCCGGGCGGGGTTTGCGCGTCTGTCCCGATCTCAAACTGAGGTGAGTCCTGATCTCAAACCGAGGCGAGTCCCGATTTCAAACCCGCCCCGCACAGCGGAACCACGGCCGTCCGCTCGCCCAGTGCCCCGTCCCGTACGGCGGCCCAGCACGCCACCCCGGTCGCCTCGACGTACAACCCCCGCCCCGCCAAGTCGAGTTGGGCGGCTTCGATCTGGGCCTCCGTCACCGTCAGAAACGCGCCGCCGGATCCGCGGACCGTCCGCAGGATCTGCCGGGCGCGGGGCGGCTGCGGAATCGCGATGCCCTCGGCGAACGTGGGCACCATCGGGGTGTTGCCCAGGGGCTCGTCGGCGCCCGCGCGCCATGCCTCGGCCAGCGGGGCGACCGCCGCGGCCTGCACGGCGTACAGCGTGGGCGCCTTCGCGATCAGCCCCGCGGAGTGCAGCTCCCGCACCGCGAGCGCGGCTCCCAGGAGCAGCGTGCCATTGCCCACGGGCACCACCAGGGCGTCGGGCAGCCGGCCACCCAGGTCCTCCCACAGCTCCAGGACGTACGTCTTGGTGCCGTGCAGGAAGTACGGGTTGTACACGTGGGAGGCGTAGAACGTGCCGGGTTCGTCGGCGGCCTCGCGGGCCGTCAGAGCCGTCTGCTCGCGGCCCCCGTGGACGATTTCGAGCCGCGCCCCGTGCGCGCCGATCTGCTCCAGCTTCTTCGGCGACGTGCCGGCCGGGACGTACACCGTGCAGGGCAGTCCGGCCCGCGCGCAGTAGGCGGCGATCGCCGCGCCCGCGTTGCCGCTGCTGTCGGCGATCACCCGGTCCGGGCCGAGCCGCGCCGCGAGCGCGGCGAGCATGACCGCGCCGCGGTCCTTGAAGGAGAGCGTCGGCATCAGGAAGTCGAGCTTGGCCGAAATCCCGCCATCCAGCGGTACGAGCGGCGTGCGGCCCTCGCCGAGCGAGAAATCGGGGGCGGGCAGCGGCAGGGATTCCGCGTACCGCCACAGTGAATTGACCCTTCCGGCAAGGGACTTCAGCGGGCCGGGATTGGGGGAGAAGTCCAGGTCCAGGGGGCCGCGGCAGACGGGGCAGCACCAGGCGAGGGTGCCCGGGGGGACGCGCGTGCCGTCGGTGGGACAGAAATAATCCGGCAATGCTGTCATGTGGGCAGGCTAGTTGTGACAGTTGGGGCCGTTGTGTCATGGCGGGTGCGTGGCGGTCGTGTTACGTCCGGTCCTGACCCTTGTGGGATTCCTATGGATCGGCCAATCTTTCGTCCCGACGAAGGCGAGAGCGGGTGCCGTCGGCCCCATGGTTTGACATGTTCCTGCCGTTTGCCTCCGTGTGTGTGGGCACCACCAGCACCAATCCCCCACCAACGCACCACCTATTGAGGAGGACCCCTCAGATGGCAGTGATGCGTCATACCCGCCGAAGACTGGCCGGGATCAGCGCGACAGCGGTCGCGGCCCTCGCCCTCGGCGTCGTCTCCGCCCTCCCCGCGACCGCGCAGCCGGGCCAGGCGGAAGGCACGATCGAGAACGCCGGCGCGCCCGGCACGATAGCGGGCAGCTACATCGTCAGCCTCGACGAGGACGCCGCGAAGGCGGACTCCAAGGCGGGCAAGGCACTGGCCAAGGAGTACGGCGCCGACATCAAGCGCACGTACAAGGAGGCCCTCAACGGCTACGCGGTCGAGCTCTCCGCCGCCCAGGCCAAGAAGTTCGCCGCGGACCCGGCGGTCGAATCCGTCGTGCAGAACCGGACGTTCACGGTCGACGGCACCCAGCCCAACCCGCCGTCCTGGGGCCTGGACCGCATCGACCAGAAGACGCTCCCGCTGAACAACTCCTACACCTACCCGGACACCGCAGGCGAGGGCGTCACCGCGTACGTCATCGACACCGGAGTCCGCATCAGCCACAGCGACTTCGGCGGCCGTGCCTCGTACGGCTACGACGCGATCGACAACGACAACACCGCACAGGACGGCCACGGCCACGGCACGCATGTCGCGGGCACGGTCGCGGGCGGTGCCTATGGAGTCGCCAAGAAGGCGAAGGTCGTCGGCGTCCGCGTCCTGAACAACCAGGGCTCCGGCACCACCGCGCAGGTCGTCGCCGGCATCGACTGGGTCACCCGGAACGCGGTCAAGCCGGCCGTCGCGAACATGTCGCTCGGCGGCGGCGCCGACAGCGCCCTGGACACGGCCGTACGCAACGCCGTGGCGTCCGGCATCACCTTCGCCGTCGCGGCGGGCAACGAGAGCGTCGACGCCTCGACTCGCTCTCCCGCGCGCGTGGCCGAGGCCATCACGGTCGGCGCCACCACGAGCACGGACGCCAAGGCGAGCTACTCCAACTACGGCACCATCCTCGACCTGTTCGCGCCCGGCTCGTCCATCACCTCGGCCTGGAACACCAGCGACACGGCGACGAACACCATCTCCGGTACGTCGATGGCGTCCCCGCACACCGCGGGTGCCGCGGCGCTCTACCTCGCGGACAACCGCACGGCGACCCCGGCGCAGGTGTCCGCGGCACTGGTCGCGGCGTCCTCCACGGGCGTTGTCACCAGCCCCGGATCGGGCTCGCCGAACCGCCTCCTGAACGTGGGTGCCGGCTCGACGAACCCTCCGGGTCCCAAGTTTGAAAACGCGACCGACTTCGCGATCAGTGACAACTCCACCGTCGAGTCGCCGATCACCGTGAGCGGCGTGCCGGGTTCCGCTCCCGCCGCCCTGAGCGTGCCGGTCGCCATCAAGCACACCTACGTAGGTGACCTCCAGGTGCAGCTGATCGCGCCCGACGGCACCGCGTACACGCTGAAGGGCTACGGCACCGGCGGCAGCTCGGACGACATCAACACCACCTACACGGTGAACGCGTCGTCCGAGACGGCCAACGGCACCTGGAAGCTGCGCGTGAGCGACAACGCGGCGCTGGACGTCGGGAAGATCGACTCCTGGGGGCTGCAGTTCTAGGCCTGAGGTAATACTGAACTGACTTGCTCCTGTTGATCCTTGTCCTCGCGGTACGGCTCCGGGTCGGTGACCCGGCCTGCCGCGAGGACGAGGCCGCGCACTATTGCGCCGCATGTCCCCATTTCATCCCCCGTCTGTGTCCCGCATACGATGCGAAGCTCCCGCATCGACCGACCCACCCGAACCAGGAGCACGGAACTCGTGGACATACCCCCGCCGCCCGACCTCGGTGGCCGCCCTCCGCAGCAGCATGGGCAGGGGGTCTACGGGCCGCCTCCGCAGGCTCCGTACCCGGGCGCGCACGGTGGACCCCAGGTCCCGTATCAGCGGTGGCCGGGCGCGTACTCGCCGTACTCCCGCCCGCCGGTCAACGGTTTCGCGATCGCCTCGCTCGTGCTCGGCATCCTCTGCTTCCTGCCCGCCGTCGGCCTGATCCTCGGCCTGGTCGCGCTCGCGCAGATCTCGAAGAAGGGCGAGCGCGGCAAGGGGATGGCGATCGCGGGCAGCATCCTCTCCGTCGTCGGCGTCGTGCTTCTGGTGCTCGCCGTCGTCACCGGGGGCGCGCGGGACTTCGTGGAGGGATTCAAGGAGGCCGCGCGCGAGTCCCGGAACTCCTCCGCGTTCCCCATCGACAAGGGCGAGTGCTTCAACGTCCCCGACAGCGATCTCGAGGGCGCGCAGTACGCCTTCGAGATCGACGAGGTGCCCTGTTCGTCGCGGCACGACGGCGAGGTCCTCGCCTCGGTCCGGGTGAACCACGCGACCTTCCCGGGCGAGGCGGCGCTCACCTCGCTCGCCGAGCGGAAGTGCGTGGACCTGGACGCCTCCTACGTACTCGACTCCTGGGTCGACATCGGTGACGCAGAACTCACGTACTACATGCCCGACCGGGAGACCTGGGGCCAGGGGGACCGCCACATAACCTGCCTCTACGGCGACGCGGAGGAGAAGCGCGGCCTGAAGGGCTCGTTCCGGCGTGACGCGACGAACCTCGACGCCGACCAGCTGGCCTATCTGAAGGCGGACAAGGCCCTCTACGAGGCGTACGAGTCGGAGCCCGTCGAGGAGAACATCGAGGACGACCTGAAGGGGCACAAGGAGTGGGCGGGCCGCGTCGACAAGGGCCTCGCCGAGCAGGCCCGGCTGCTGCGCGCGCACGACTGGCCGGCGAAGGCGGACGCCGACGTCACCGCCCTCATCGGCGCGATCGAGCGCAACCGCGAGCAGTGGGCGAAGGCGGCCACCGCCAAGGACGCGGACGCCTTCTACGAGTACTACGTACCGGCCCAGAAGCACATCAGCGGCAAGGCGGAGGCCGCGGCCCGCAAGGCTCTGGGCCTGGCCACGACCTCGCCGAGGGATGCGAACCCCGGGGGTGGGGGCGGGGATCACGAGGGCGGTGAGGGCGCGGCCGTCTGAGGCCAGGGAGCGACTATGCCCCCTGGCCGTCCGAGGTGAGCGGGAGACCCGCACCCCGCTCACCTTAAGGGCCTTTTGTCCGCTTCTGTGATAGTTCTTCGGCGTGACGTGCGCCAAGACGCCAACCACCCCGACCCGCCCCCGGGTTCCCCGCACCCTCTCCCGCGTCCTCCTCGTCACCGCCACCCTCCTGAACGCCGCGCTCGCGGTCCTCGTGGCCGCCCCGCTGCCCCGCATCTCCCTCCTGGTGCTCGTCGCGGCGGCGGTCACCTCCTGGGGGCTCGTCCTCGCGCTGCCCGCGGCGCTCGGCCTCGCGGCCGCCATGGCCGGCGGGCGGCGGCACCCCTGGAGCGCCGGCTTCGCCGCACTCAGCGCGTTCGCGGCGCTCGTCTACGGAGTGATGCCCTACGCCGCCGCGCACGGCACCGCTGATGACTACGGGCAACCCCTAGACCCTGCCGCCTACTTCGAAGGCGTCAACTACGCCAAGGCCCCCGACGGGGACCGCACCCGCTCCTACGCCCGCACCGGCCAGCGGCGAGGAAAGCTCGACCTCTGGACCCTTCCGAAGCGGGACGACGTGCGGCATCCGGCCGTGGTCTGGGTGCACGGCGGCGGCTGGAACAAGGGGCACCGCGGCCAGACGCCCGAGTGGAACCGCTGGTTCAACGAGCGCGGCTGGTCGGTCTTCGACATCGACTACCGGCTCGCGCCGCGCGTGACCCAGCTCGACCAGATCGGCGACGTGAAGTGCGCGGTGGGCTGGGTGCGGCGGCACGCGCGCGTGTACGGCATCGATCCCGACCGCCTTGTCCTTGCGGGCAGTTCGGCGGGCGGCAACCTCGCGCTGGCGGCCGCATACACGGAGGGTGACGACCGCGTCCCGGCGTCCTGTGCGGTGCGTGACAGCTCGGTCTCCGGGGTGATCTCCCTCTACGGGCCGACCGACATGCGCCGCCTCATCGCCGGCACCGCGCTGCGCCGCGACCCCATGATCCCGCGCCTGATGGGCGGTTCGGCGAAGAAGCGCGGCGGGGTGACCGTCCCCGCGCGCTACCGCCTGGGCTCGCCCGCGAAGCTCGTACGCACCGATGTGCCGCCCACCCTGCTCCTGCACGGCAGCGCGGACCGTGCGGTGCCGGTGGCGCAGGCGCGGGAGCTCGCGCGGCGCCTGAAGACGGCGGGTGCTCCGGCGGCGTATGTCGAACTGCCCTGGGCGGACCACTGTTTCGACGTGAACTGGGGCGGCTGGGGCAGCCAGATCGCCCGTTCGGCGATCTCCCGCTTCCTGTCGGTCCGGGGCGAGGCTGCCGAAAACGATCGCCATAGCCCCGGAAAGGCCCCTGCGTAAAGACCTGCACGCCTAGAAATCATCACTTCGGGTGATTCCTTGGCCTTGGGTTGCGGTCAACAACCCACGGTTGCCAGGCTGTTGCTGTCTGTCAACCTGATGGGAGTGGCCAGTGACTTTCGGTGAGCAGCCGGCGTATCTGCGCGTCGCGGGTGATCTCCGCAAGAAGATCGTCGACGGTTCGCTGCCGCCGCACACCCGGCTCCCCTCGCAGGCCAGAATCCGCGAGGAGTACGGCGTTTCGGACACGGTCGCCCTGGAGGCCCGCAAGGTCCTGATGGCCGAAGGCCTGGTCGAAGGGCGCTCCGGATCGGGCACGTATGTGCGCGAGCGACCGGTGCCCCGCCGCGTCGCCCGCACCGGCTATCGGGCCTCCGGCGGCTCGACGCCCTTCCGCCAGGAGCAGGCGGAGGACAGCGCGCGCGGCACCTGGGAGTCCCGCAGCGACCAGGTGGAGGCGAGCGGCGCGATCGCCGAGCGGCTCGGCATCCGCGCGGGCGACCGCGTGATGTGTACCAAGTACGTCTACCGGGACGCGGGCGAGGTGATGATGCTCTCCACGTCCTGGGAGCCCCTCGCCGTCACCGGGCGCACGCCCGTGATGCTCCCTGAAGAAGGTCCGCTCGGCGGCTGCGGAGTGGTCGAACGGATGGCGGCCATCGACGTGATCGTGGACAACGTGGCGGAGGAGGTCGGCGCGCGCCCGGGGCTTGCGGAGGAGCTCATGGCGCTCGGCGGCGTCCCCGGACATGTGGTGATCGTCGTGCAGCGGACGTACTACGCATCGGGGCGCCCGGTCGAGACGGCCGACGTCGTCGTGCCCGCCGACCGCTACCGGATCGCATACCACCTGCCGGTGCGGTGACCGAGTGCTCCGGCGCACGCCCGGAATCCGGACGGGCCCGTCCGCCCGCCGTGATCGCGAGTTAACGCGCGCTCAACTTCCGTAACGGCGGAGCAATCGCGCCTTGCAACAAATTGTCATGCACGGCTCCTAACTTCCTCGTCCGTACCCGCAATCCGGTCGGACGACAGGAACCCTCATGACGGATACGGCCACCCGCGACACCAGCGCCGCCGCAGGCCCGCCACCCAAGCGCAGTTACGCCAAGATGGCGGCCGACGAGAGCCGCGAGGACTACTCGCTGCGCTATGCGCCGCACTCCTTCAGGCGCTGGTCCCCGACGATGGTGGCCTCCACCGCGCTGGGCGGCATCGCCTATCTCGCGGACTTCGCCATCGGCGCGTCCATCGTCTTCACCTACGGCTTCACCAGCGGACTCGCCTCGATCCTCTGTGCCGCGACGATCATCTTCGTCACCGGCATCCCGATCGCCCGGGCATGTGCCAAGTACGGCCTGGACATGGACCTGGTGACCCGTGGCGCCGGCTTCGGCTACTTCGGGTCGACGCTGACGTCCCTCATCTACGCCTCGTTCACGTTCATCTTCTTCGCGCTCGAAGGCTCGATCATGGCGCAGGCCATGCATCAGGCCGTCGGACTCCCGGTGGAGATCGGCTACTTGATCACGACGCTCATCGTGATCCCGATCGTCTTCCGCGGCATGGGCGCGCTGGCCAAGGTGCAGGCCTGGACGCAGCCGATCTGGCTCATCGGCATGGTGCTGCCCTTCGTAGTGCTCGCCTTCGAGGCTCCGGACGCCTGGGGCGCGTTCGGCTCCTTCGGGGGCACCGAGGGGGCGGGCAGCGGCTTCTCCTGGCTCTCCTTCGGGCTCGGCACGGGCGTCGCGCTCTCCCTCATCGCCCAGATCGGCGAGCAGGCGGACTATCTGCGCTTCATGCCCGCCAAGACCGAGCAGAACAAGAAGCGTTGGAATCTGGCCGTTCTCGCGGCAGGCCCCGGCTGGGTCATCATCGGCGCGGCCAAGCAGCTGGGCGGCGCGTTCCTGGCGTTCGTGGCCCTGGAGGCCGTCGGCAAGACACACGCCCTGGAGCCGATCGCCCCGCAGATCGAGGCCCTGAAGCCGTGGCTCGGTTCCTTCGCGCTGCCCGCGGCCGCCCTCTTCGTGATCGTCTCGCAGATCAAGATCAACGTGACCAACGCCTACAGCGGTTCGCTGTCCTGGTCGAACTTCTTCTCCCGCGTGACGCACAAGCACCCGGGCCGGGTCTGGTACATCTTCCTCAACCTCGCCATCGCGCTGACGCTGATGGAGATGAACATGTTCGCGGCCCTCAACAAGCTGCTCGGCTTCTACTCGAACGTGGGCATCGCCTGGATCGCGGCCGTCGCCGCCGACCTCGTCATCAACAAGCGGATGGGCTGGAGCCCGCCCTACATCGAGTTCAAGAGGGCGTATCTGTACGCGGTGAACCCGGCGGGCTTCGGCTCGATGGTGATCGCGTCGGTGGTGTCGATCCTGGCCTTCTTCGGCCTCTTCGGAGAGTACGCGGAGGCCTTCTCGACCTTCATAGCGGCCGGACTGGCCGTCGTCCTCTGCCCGTTGATCGCCTGGGCGACGAAGGGCAAGTACTACCTGGCGCGGCCCAACCCGGTGAACGGTCCGCACGTCGATGTCCCCGACGTGACGGCCACGCACGCGTGCAGCGTCTGCGAGACGGCGTACGAACTCCCGGACATCGCGGACTGCCCCGTCCAGTCGGGACCGATCTGTTCGCTGTGCTGCTCCCTTGACGCCGAGTGCGGCGATGTCTGCCGTACGTCGCCGTCGAGCGAGCCGGTGCTCATGCCGATGCCGGCGATGCCCGCGGCGCGCGACGACTGACACGGGCTCGTACCGGCCGAACCGGTGCCATCGGGGGGCGCATCCGACGCGATGCGCCCCCTCGGTCATGGCCAATTGCGTACCTCTTTGTGCAAAGTCGTATCCGCTGCGTAAAGGTCGGGCGTAGGCTCGGGCATATGCGGAATGGGGTTTCCTTACTGATCGAGGCGTGGCGCGCGCCGGGGGCGGCGAGCGGAGGGGCGCGATGAATGACGGGACGGTCGTACTTCCCTGGCAGGTGATCCGGCAGGACGACAACGGCAACCGCTATCGCGTGGGCAGGTACGCGACGAAGGCGGAGGCCGAGAAGATAGCCGACAGCCTCGACGACCGCGGGCACAGGCAGCTCTACTGGGTCGAGAAGCTGAGCCAGAACGGCAGCGCGCACTGACCGCATAGGCTCCGGCGCATGACGGATCGGATCGTGGTGGGCGCCGCCCTGTACGACGACGGACGCCTCCTCGCCGCGCGGCGCAGCGCGCCGCCGGAGCTCGCGGGCCGCTGGGAGCTGCCGGGCGGCAAGGTGGAGCCGGGAGAGCACCCCGAGGAAGCCCTGGTGCGGGAGCTGCGCGAGGAGCTCGGCGTCGCAGCCGAGCCGGTGGCCCGGGTGCCCGGCCAGTGGCCGCTCAAGCCCGGCTATGTCCTGTGGGTGTGGACCGCGAAGCTCCTGTCGGGGGACCCGGAGCCGCTGGAGGACCACGATGAGCTGCGGTGGCTCGCGCCGGACGAGATCTGGTCGGTGGACTGGCTGGACGCGGACGTGCCCGCCGTCACCGCCCTCGGTCACCTTCGCTGACGGAGTTCGAGGCTTCATTTGACGGAGTTTCGAGGCCTCATTTGGCGGAGTTCAATGAGGGGCGTGCGCGCCTGCATCGCAAGGACCTTGAGCCACACGTACGCCGTTCGTGCCACAGCGCGCCCCGGTAAGCGGTAATTCCGCCGGGATATCGGGTATGTGCCCATTAACCCCATGAAACCGGACAGGGTCCGCTGCTGCTGGTCTGGAAGTGATCGGCGTGATCGACACCGAAGGCGACTGCGCCGAGTGGAGTTTTCCCGCGGACCCCGGAGCCGTGCGCACGGCCCGGGCCGTCGTCCGTGCACAGCTCCGCGACTGGGGCCTCGCCTCCCTCGGTGACATCACCGCCCTGCTCGTGAGCGAGCTGGTCACCAACTCCCTGCGCCATGCCTCGGGCCCCATCGGCGTACGCCTCGTACGCCCCGCCGACCCCGTGGGCGCCCTCCTCGTAGAGGTCTCCGATCCGCTCCCCGACCCCCCTCGGGAACGTGCCGCGGCCCTTGATGACGAGGGTGGCCGGGGGATCCAATTGGTGGCCCACTCGTCGCGCCGCTGGGGGACACGGCCGGGCAGGACGGGGAAGACGGGGAAGACGGTGTGGTTCGAGCTGGTGCTGCCGGGTTAGAAGACTGGCAGCGTGGGACGGACACAAGACAGTGACGGGCCAAAAAGAGTTGAGTCCGTGCTGTGATCGTGAACGCCATGTGGCGTGGCGCCGTAGTGCTGGATACTGCGGGCAGCCGCATCCGGTGACCGGTGCCGGACGTGGTGAGCTGGAGGGGACGGTTCGCGTGAGCGAGATACCAGCGAAGGCGACGGAGCAGGACGGGCCGTCGGGTGACGCTAGGGGCGAAGCTGCGGATGACGTGATGTGGCAGAGCAGTCCACCCGGTTCGATCTACGACTACATCAAGGTGGCCGCCTTCTCGATAGGCCCCGACGGACTGATCGACCAGTGGAGCCGGCGCGCTGAGCAGCTGTTCGGCGTGCGTGCCGAGGACGCCGTGGGCAAGGACCCGATCGAGGCGTTCGTCCCGGCCGAGCTGCGCAGCAGCGGACACCGCAAGATGGCGGAGATCCTCGACGGCAGGGAGTGGACGGGATCCGTCCGCTTCCGGGTGCCGGAGGAGAGCGGCGAGCCCGCTCCGCAGGCCGGCATTTCCGAAGGGATCGCCGAGGTCTATGTGATGCCGACGGCCACGGAGGACGGCGAACGGGCCGCCGTCTGCATCGTCGTCGACGTACGGGCGCTGCGGCAGATCGAGACCGACCTCGCCGCATCGCAGGCCATTTTCGGCCAATCTCCCTTCGGCTTCCTGCTGTTCGGCACGGATCTCAAGGTGCAGCGCGCCAACCGCCGCTTCGCCGCGGTCTTCGGAGGCGGCGTCGACGACCACCGCGGCCGCACCGTCCACGACTATCTGCCACGCCACGAGGCCGACCGCATGGCCGCCGCGCTCCGGCGCGTCCTGGAGACCGGCGAAGCCGTGACCGACATGCAGATCGTCGGCCCCGCCCCCGGCAGCAACGCCCGCCGCCACTGGTCGATCAACCTCTACCGCGTGCACAGCGGTTCGGGCCACCCCATCGGCATCGCGGGACTCGGCACCGACGTCACCCAGCGGCACGCGGCCGCCCGCGAGGCCGCTCACGCCCGCCGTAACCTCGCTCTTCTTAATGAAGCGGGCGCCCGGATAGGTAACTCCCTGGATCTGGAGACCACCGCCCGGGAGCTGCTCGACGTCACCGTCCCCGGCTTCTGCGACCTCGCATCCGTAGACCTCTATCAGGGACTGCTCGACGGCGACGAGACCCCGCCCGGCCTCGCCGACGGAAGCGCCGAACTGCGCCGCGTGGCCTTCGCGAGCGCCGTCGCCGACGCGCCCTTCCCGGAGGGCGGCACCCCCGTGGACGTGGGCGCCGTCCACCGTTTCGCCTTCACATCGCCCTGCGCCGACGCCCTGCGCACCGCACGGCCGCGCCTCGTGTCCGCCGCCGACGACGGCTCCGCGAGCAGGCTCACCGGGGGGCTCGTCCAGTCGACGCTCGCCGTTCCGATGGTCGCCCACGACACCGTCGTGGGCCTCGCCCAGTTCTCCCGTACGAAGGGCAGCGAGCCCTTCGGGGAACGCGACCGCTCCCTGGCGGTCGAACTCGCCGCGCGCGCCGCCGTCTGCATCGACAACGCCCGCCTCTACCGGCGCGAACACGAGCGGGCGCTGATACTGCAGCGCTCCCTGCTGCCGCCCGGCGACCCGGAGGCCTCCGGCCTGGACATCGCCTGCCGCTATCTGCCCGGCAACGCGGCCACCGAGGTCGGCGGCGACTGGTTCGACGTCATCGAACTGCCGGGCCACCGCACCGCCCTGGTCGTCGGCGACGTCATGGGCCGCGGCCTGCGCGCCGCCGTCGCCATGGGCGAACTGCGCACCGCCGTGCGGACCTTGGCGCTCCTGGACCTGGAGCCGGCCGAGGTGCTCTCCGCGCTCGACGAGATCGCCCGCGGCCTCGGCGACCCCTCGGGCACCCAGCAGGCCACCCGAGCGGCACGTCAGACGCGCTCGTCGGCCGAGACGGACCTCTCCGAGGTCTACCTCGCCACCTGCGTGTACGCGGTCTACGACTCCGTCACACGCCGCTGTACGTTCGCCAACGCGGGCCACCTGCCGCCCGTCCTCGTCGAGCCCGACGAGTCGCCGCTCATGCTCGACGTGCCGCCCGGCATGCCGCTGGGCGTCGGCGGTGAGCCCTTCGAAGAGGTCGAGGTCGAACTCCCCGAGGGTTCCCTGCTCGCGCTCTACACGGACGGCCTCGTCGAATCCCGCGACCACCCGCTCGACGAGGGCCTGAACGCCTTCGTACGCGCCCTCGACACCCCGCTGTCGGCCCTTGAGGACGTCTGCGACCACGTCCTGAACACCCTCGACACCCACCACGGAGAGGACGACATCGCGCTCCTGATGGCGCGCGTCCAGGGTCTGCCCGCCGAAGCCGTCGGCGACTGGACGCTGCCGCGCGACCCGAAGTCGGTGGGCAGGGCCCGCGAACTGGCCTGCGCACAGCTGCGCACCTGGAACCTGGAACCGCTCTGCGACACCACGGAACTCCTGGTCAGCGAGTTGGTCACGAACGCTCTGCGGTACGGCGAAGGCGACATCAGGCTGCGGCTGCTTCTCGACCGCACCCTGGTGTGCGAGGTGTGGGACGCGGGCCTCGTCCAGCCGCGCCGTCGGCGCGCGCGGGACACGGACGAGGGTGGCCGCGGGCTGCAGCTGGTCGGGCTGCTGAGCGCGGCGTGGGGCTCGCGCAGGACGCCGCGCGGCAAGACCGTGTGGTTCGAACTGCCGCTGCCGGACAGCGGGGTGGAGTCGATGGACGCGGCGGAGGCGCTGCTCAGCCTGTTCTGAGGGCTGCGCCTTCTAGGCGGCCCGTTGTGCTGTCGCGCCGCTACGTAGTGGCCTTCAGGGCGGCGAGCCGGGCGGCGACCTCCGCCTCGTCGCCCAGGCCGTCCAACTGCTCGAACTGCGCGTCCAGGGACGATGCGGCGAGTTCCTGCTTGCCCATCGCCCTGGCCTCCTCGCGGCGCACCTTGTCCTCGAAGCGGGCCAACTCGCTGGTCGGGTCGAGGACGTCGATGTTCTGTGCGGCGTCAAGCATCTGGTTCTGCGCCTGCGCCGACTTGGCGCGGGCGACCAGCTGATTGCGCTTCGACTGGAGCTGCGTCAGCTTGATCTTCATCTGGTCGAGGCCCGACTTCAGCTTGTCGACGACCTCGGTCTGCGAGGCGATCGTCGGCTCGGCGTCCTTGGCCTCGCGCTCCGACTGCAGTTGCCGTTGCAGCGCGACCTTGGCCAGCGTGTCGAACTTGTCGGCCTCCACGGCGCTCCCGTCGGACCGCAGCTCGTCCGCCTTCCTGCTGGCGGCGACCGCCTTGGCGCCCCATTCATTGGCCGCGTCCTTGTCCTCCTTGTGGTCGAGTTCCACCATCCGCAGATTGCCGATGGTGGTCGCCACCGCCTCCTCGGCCTCCCTGATGTTGTTCGTGTAGTCACGGATCAGCTGGTCGAGCATCTTCTGCGGATCCTCCGCCTGATCGAGGAGGGAGTTGATGTTGGCCTTCGCGAGCTGGGCGACGCGGCCGAGGATCGTCTGCTTGGTCATATCAGGACTCTCTCTATGAGGACGGTGAGGGCGGGTAGGGCTGATGGGGTTCTAGGAGACGTACGAAAAGGCTTTCGCGAGGAGGGCTTCGCTCGACGGCTCAGAACCGGCCGCCCCCGCCCATCCGCCCCCGCGTCCCCCCGCCGCCGAAGCTCCCGGGGCGGCCGCCCCCGAAACCGCCGCCCGCGCCGCCCGCCCCGCGGCCCATGCCTCCCAAGAGCTCGCCGAGGATGAGGCCGCCGAGCACCGCGCCGCCCATGCCGCCGCCGCGGCTGCCACCGCCTCCGTAGGGGTTGCCGAAGCCGCGTACGTCGCCCTCGGCGAGCTGCTGCGCCTGCCGGGCCCTGGCGTCGGCCTGCTGGGCCTCGGCGAGCGCCGTGGCGGCGTCGGAGTCATGGGCGGCCTCCGCGCCCGCCAGATGCCGCTGAGCCTCCGCCAGACGGGTCCTTGCCTCGCTGCCCACCGCGCCCCGGTGCGTGCCGATGAAGTCGGCCGCCGCTCCCACGGCGCTGCGTGCGGTGAGCATGGCCTGGCCGAGGAGGGCGACGGTGCGCCGGTCGGTGACCTCGCGTTCGCGGGCGCCCGCCAGGGACGCGTCGAGGGCGGCGTCGGCCTCCTCGACCCGGCGCAGGGCGTCGATCGGGTCGTGTGGTCCCGCCGCCACCTGCTTGCGGACCCCGGCGACGACCGCTTCCGCGCGGGCGATACGACCGTGCAGGTCGGCCGTCGGGACGCCCTCCAGGGTGCCTTCGAGGAGGCCGTGCGCGTCGGCGAGGTCGGTCTCCGCCTCGGTGAGCGCCTGGGGGAGCTTCTCCGCGGCCAGCGTGAGCTCGTCCGCGAGCCGCTCGACCGCGTCCACGAAGGTGCCCGCCTGGTCGACGGCTCCCTCGGCGGCCCGCAGATGGACGGCGGCTCTGCCGTTGTCGCCCGCGTCGATCGCCTGCCGCGCCTGGTTCAGGTGCGTCGTGGCGAAGACCAGACGGTCCTTCGCCTGCTCCACATGGCCCACGACCTGCGCGGAAGCGGACGGCGCGTACGTCTCGCGCAGGGCGGCGAGGGTGACTTGCGCGGTGGTGGTACGCCCGCTGACCTGCCTGAAAACCGTCTCGGCGTGCTCCAGGGCCTGCGCCGCGTCGCGTTCGAGGGCGCGCAGCTGGTCGAAGCCCGCCGCCTCCGCGTCGAGGCGGCGGCCCGCCTCCGTGCAGCGCGTGACGATCTCTTCGAGCATCGCCCGCCTGGTCGCGTCGTCCTCGGGATGGGCGTCGTCAAGGCGCTGGCGCACCCGGAAGGCCGTCGTCAGCTCGTCACGGGCGTACGTGAGCGCGTCGGTGAAGGGCCGGACCGCGTCGTCGCCGAACTGGGCGGTGGCGAAGCCGAGTTCCTCGGCGCTGGTGCGGATCGCGTCATCGGTCTCCACCAGGAGCCGCTTGGACTTCTTGTCGAGCTCGGGGAGCGAGGCCGGCTGTTCTCCCTTGCCCCATCCGCCGCCCCCGGGCGTCGTACGCGTGGTCGCGCGCCGTTTGCGGCGGCTGTAGGCGACCGCGGCCATGGCCCCCGCGGCGCCGACCGCCACGACCGGCAGGACCAGGTCGCCGCTCGACGTGTCGTTTCCGTCGCTCCCGGCTCCGCCGCCCGGATCGGGGTCCCCTGGAGTGATCGTCGGGGTGGGTACGGGGCTGCCCGCAAGGACCGCGCTGTAGCCGTTCGCGGCTCCGATGGCCGCGCCCGCCCAGTCGCTCGCGCGCAGTGCCGGCTTGATCGCGGTGGTGGCGACATCCCGCAGCTGATCCTCGGTGAGCCGCGAACCGCGCTCTACGGAGTAGGCGTACTGGCGGTCGTGCGTGGCGACGGCGAGCAGCACGTCGTCCTGGCCCAGGCCGTTGCGCTCGGCGGTGGTGTCCGCCCAGTCCTGCGCCGAGCGGCCGGAGAAGTCGCGTACGTAGACGACGAAGAGCTGCACGCCACGGTCGTCGTAGAGCCGGTCGAGCGCCTGCTCGGTGACGTCCTCGCGGTCGCCGAGTGCGCCTGCCCTGTCGGTGGTCTGGCCGTCACGGGAGAGGGTGACCGGGTCTTCGGCCGGTACGGCGAGTGCCGCGGGGGCGGGCAGGAGCAGCAGGCACCACGTGAGCAGTGCGGCGGCCGCCGCTGCCGCCCGCACGGATATGTGCGAGGGCGGCGTCACATTTGGGAGCGTATGGCCGTCTTCGGGGGTGCGCGACTGGGGGCCGGGGTGATGGCCCGGCCCCCGGTCGCCCCTCTCAGATGCTGAACCGCTCCTTGGCCAGGAGCGGCCGCACGCGCGAGGTGAAGCCGCCGGACTGCTCGGCGGCGTCGTCCACCGTGGGGTTGGCCACTGCTTGGGGTTAAGGGCGGTTGAGTGCGCGCGGGAGCGTCTGAGCGAGTGTCGTGGTGTTCCTTCCGAAGGGGGTCGGAGTCGGGGCGGGGTACGGGGCTGCGGGCCATCGCCGAGCCGTACGTTGCTCCCGGACGGCCACCCGCCCAGCCGAACGGGCACAAGGGCACCAACAGGGACTCCGGTGGCTACGGTTCGCGCCGCGAGTGGTTCGCCAAGTTCCGCCGCCGAGACGCACTGAAGGCCCGGCTGGAACGGGCGCGGGCGGACTGTACGGCCGGAGTGGTGCACGTGGTGCACGTGGTGCGCGATGGACGCAAGCTGCTCCACGCCCGACTCCACCTGGACCAGGCCGGGTTGAGCGAGGAGGCGTGGCGGGTGCGGTGGGCGGCGGCACGCCGGTTTCTGCAGGCCGACGGGGAGAGCGGCAAACGGTTCGGCAACGAGACGATCCGGGTCACCCCCGACGGTCAGGTGTCGCTCAAACTGCCCGCCCCGCTGACGGAGTTGGCCAACGCCCCACCCGTGCCGCTACGTGCTGGCGGCACGGGTGGCCTTCGCGCACCGGGGCCAGGAGCGGGCCGACAGGGTCGGCGCGAACCGTGCGGTCGCCTACCGCATCCACTGGGACGCGGGGCGCGGGCGCTGGTATCTGACCGCCTCCTGGCAGCGCCCGCCGGTGCGGGTGATCGTGTGTGTGGGGTGGCCGCGATCGCCGTCGAGGACCTGGACTTCGCCGACCAGAAGTCCCGGGAGAAGCACGGGCGGCGCAAGACGTTCCGGCAGCTGATCTCCGGCATACCCACCGCCCGGCTGAAGGCCCGGCTGATGTCGATGGCCGCCGCCCAGGACCTGGTGATCGTCGCGGTCGATGCCGCCTACACCAGCAAGTGGGGCGCCCAGCGCTGGCGCAAGCCGATGACCACCAACCACAGGACCATCGTCCCCGGCGGCAGCGCCCCCGCCCAGGCCTGAACCGTGCTTGACCCGGTTGGAAAGCGCATCAACCCTGGGCGCGTACGGTGACCCGGGCAAGGCCGGGTCTGCTTCGGGCGTCGGCCGTAAGGGGGAGGAGCGCGGGTGGGCGGGATCTGGACCGGGGTACGGGAACGCGTGCTCGCCCTGCGCGAGGCGCCGAACCGGCGGTTGGTGTTCGGCGCGGACGCCGGGCGACACGGCCATGGGTTCGAGCTGAGCCCGGTCCTGACCGAGGAGCAGGTGCGGGCGGTGGAGCAGCGGCTCGGCTTCGGCTTCCCGCCGGAGTACCGGAGCTTTCTCCTCGAGGTCGGCGAGGGCGGGGCGGGACCGGACTACGGGCTGTTCCCGGTGAGGCCGATGGGACCAGCCGCGGCCGAGCCAGCCGCGCCACAGGGCACCGTTCCCGAGGGCACGGTGCCGGAAGGTGCCCCTGCCGAGGACACCGCGCCGGAGGCCCGGCGCCACGAGCCGCCCTTCCGCCCTGAGCTCACCCAGGAACTGGACGCGCATGAATCCGCTGAACCTCAGCGAGCGGCCTACGCCGACACGACGGAGGGCGAGGCGAGGTTCGTGCGCGACTACCGCGCCTGGGACGCGCGCCACGACGAGCTCCACGACGAGCTGACCGAGGGCACCCTCTGCGTGAGCGAGCAGGGCTGCGCCTACTACACGCTGCTCGCCGTCACCGGCCCCGAGCGCGGCACGATGTGGGACGACGTGCGGGCGGTCGGCGAGGGAGTGGTTCCGATCCGGCACAAGGGCAAGGACAAGGAGCGGGTGACGTTCGCGGAGTGGTACCTGCACTGGCTGGCCCACGCGGAACGCCAGGCCCTGGCGGAACAGCCCGACTAGCCCAGCTCCACCACAGCGTCCACCGCCTCGCCGAGGCGCCGCACCTCGGCGGCGCTCAGTGTGGGATTGGTGGCCCGTCTGGCGCGGGCCGCCGCGAGGTGGCCGTCGGCCGTCAGCCGCAGGCCGGCCGGGATGTCCGAGAGGAGCCCGGCCAGGGCGGCACGGCCCACGCCCGACTCGGCCCTGTCGCCCACCGCCACCTCCGCGAGGATCAGTGCCGACATGGCCCAGTCCATGCCGGGCGGCCCCTCCTCCGTGTTGGACCAATCGATCACCATCGGGCCGCTGGGTGCCAGGATCACGTTCTCCGGGTGGAGGTCGAGGTGCAGCACACGGTGGTCGGCGGCGACGGCCGAAGCGCGCGCGGGAATCGCGTGAAGGTCGCGCAGCAGCCGGGCGAGCAACAGCCCCGCGTCCTCCGGCGTGATCGAGCCCCGCATCCCCGCCTCCGCCATGGTCGGCCCGGAGAGGCGCTGCATCACCAGATCGCTGCGAGTGGCCCTCTCCTCCCGCACCTGCGGCACGGGATACCCCTTCTCATGGAGGTACGCCATGACGACGGCCTCGCGCGCGGCATCACCCCAGCCTCGGTACCGCCGCAGCACCCAGTCGTCGTCCAGTGCGAAGACATCGCCGGTGCGGCCGGAACCGATCAACGGACCAGTTATCCCCATCCCGGGAGCGTAAGGCGAACCAGTGGCCCGAACCGCGTCAACCGGCGAACTCCACCTCCGGATACCTCCCCGAAGGCCCGTCCAACAGATGATCGTCATCGCCCCGCAGCCAGCGGTCGAAGAACGAGACGACATAGGCCCGTTGAGCCGCCACCGCGCGAGCCGGGGCGACCTTGCCCATGTTCTCCTCGATCACCTTCTGGCTCACCCCGGCCTGTGGCAGGAGCGAGGCCAGGTCCGTGTACGTCTGGTGCATCGAGCCGCGCAGGGTCAGGTTCCGCTTCCAGGCCGTGGTGTGGGACCAGAACTCCCGCCAGGACGGCTCCGTCGTGCGGTCGCTGCCCTGCCTGCCCATCAGGAGGAACGGGCGGTCCAGGCCGTGCCGGGCCACCGGCATGAGGTTCGTGCCGTTCGGTTCGGGGTTGTACTCCAAGGTGCCGTCCAGGTCTATGCCCGCCTTCACACGACGGTCCTCGTACATCGTCTCGGCGGCCGCTATGCCGCCCGCCGACTGCCCGAACATGCCCACACGCCGCGCGTCGACGACCTTGGAGAGGCCGTGCGGCAAGGTGTCGATGCGGTCCAGGACGAACTTGGAGTCGGCCACCCGGACGTCGAGGACCTTCTTCAGCAGGGCCGGCATCTCGTTCGGCTGTGCCTCCTCCAGCGCCTTGCGCAGCGGGGCGTCGTCCTTCACCGAGCCGTCGGGGAACTGCACCAAAGGAGCCTCATAGGTGTGGTCGATCGTCAGCACCACATAGCCGCGGCTCGCCAGCTCCTCGACAGCTGAAGTGCCCCACGTACGCGGGTCGTTGGCGCCCGAGGCGTAGATCACCACCGGGCGTCGGCCGCCGCTCATGTCCACCGGGGCTCTTTCGCGGGCGTGCGTACGCATCGCCGCGAAGTCGATTGCGCCCTTGGGGATGCCGTGCGGTGACATGGAGTCCCAGCGCTCGGCCGCTCCTGGAGCCATGTACGGCGCCAGGCGGTGGTCGCCGTCCGACGTCCGCGCCGCCGGGTACCAGACGCTGACCATCAGCTCGCGGTACCGCTGCGAGGGCACCCAGGGGTCGTGCCGCGAACGGTCGACGAGGCGCGTCGAGAACGTACCGATCTCGTGCGGGCCCGTGGGTGCGGGAAGCCGCGCCTTGACCCCGGCGGATGTGGGCGGGGGAGTGGACCCTGCCTGGGCGGGGGCCGGGGCGGCCACCACAGCCGCCGCCAGGCCGGCCGCCGCGAGCCCCATCATCGAGCGTCGAGTCAGAGCCGAGGAGCGTCGAGTTGAAGCCGATTGCGTCGCGCCAGTCGCCGAAAAGTTCATGACTCCATGCTGATCTCGGCCCGCGCCCCTGACCATGTGGGAAATCCCGAGACTTCGCCGTGGGGGATTACCCCCACGGCCCACCCCAGCCATCCCCAGCCACGCCCGGTCAATCGCCGGCGGGACGCTACTCCCCCCGCCGCCGAATCTTGCTCCCCAGCCACACCAGCGGGTCGTACTTGCGGTCAACCGCCCGTTCCTTCAAGGGAATCAGCGCATTGTCCGTGATCTTGATGCCCTCGGGGCAGACCTCCGTGCAGCACTTGGTGATGTTGCAGTAGCCGAGCCCGTGCTCGTCCTGGGCGGTGGCCTTGCGGTCGAGGCCGGTCTCCGCCGCCGCGTCCAGCGGGTGCATGTCCAGCTCGGCGACCCGCATCAGGAAGCGCGGCCCCGCGAAAGCCGCCTTGTTCTCCTCGTGGTCGCGCACCACATGGCAGGTGTCCTGGCACAGGAAGCACTCGATGCACTTGCGGAACTCCTGGGAGCGGTCCACGTCCTCCTGCATCATGCGGTACTCGCCGGGGCCGAGATCGGCGGGCGGCACGAAGGCCGGGACCTCGCGCGCCTTCGTGTAGTTGAAGCCCACGTCCGTCACCAGGTCGCGCACCACGGGGAAGGCCCGCAGCGGGGTCACCGTGATGACATCGCCGGGGTCGAACACCGACATCCGCGTCATGCACATCAGCCGCGGCCGACCGTTGATCTCCGCCGAGCACGAACCGCACTTGCCCGCCTTGCAGTTCCAGCGCACCGCCAGGTCGGGTGCCTGGGTGGCCTGGAGGCGGTGGATGATGTCGAGGACGACCTCGCCGTCGTTGACCTCGACCTTGAAGTCCTCCAGGCCGCCGCCGCCGAGATCGCCGCGCCAGACCTTGAATTGCGCGTCGTACGAACTCACTCGTAGAGCTCCTCTTCAGCCAGGTACTTGACCAGCTCCTCCTTCTCGAAGAGAGCGAGCAAGTCGGGACGGATGGGCTCGGTCGTGACCCGCACCAGGTCGATCTGGCCGCGCACGGGATCCGTCGCCGCCAACCCACCCGTCGGATCGGCCAGTTGGCAGAGCAGATTCGCTCGGCGCCACTCGCGGTTCATCGCCGGATGGTCCTCGCGGGTGTGCCCGCCCCGGCTCTCCGTGCGCTCCAGGGCGGCCCGCGCCACGCACTCGCTGACCAGGAGCATGTTGCGCAGGTCGAGCGCGAGGTGCCAGCCGGGGTTGAACTGGCGGTGGCCCTCGACGCCCGCCCGGCGCGCCCGCACCCGCAGTTCGGCGAGCTTCTCCAGGGCCTGCTCCATCTCGGCCTCCCGGCGGATGATGCCGACCAGGTCGTTCATCGTCTGCTGGAGTTCCTGGTGGAGGGTGTACGGATTCTCCGGCGTGGTCCCGTCCTCGGGGCCCTCGGCGCTGAACGGCCGCAGCGCCTCGGCCGCCGCCGTGTCCACCTGCGTCTCGTCCACCAGGGGCCTGGCCCCGGAGAGTTCGGACGCGTGCCGCGCCGCGTGCAGTCCCGCGCGCCGCCCGAAGACCAGCAGGTCGGAGAGGGAGTTGCCGCCGAGCCGGTTGGAGCCGTGCATGCCGCCCGCCACCTCGCCGGCCGCGTACAGACCCGGCACGCGCCGCGCGGACGCCGTGTCCGAGTCGACCGCGATGCCGCCCATCACGTAGTGACAGGTCGGCCCGACCTCCATCGCCTCGGCCGTGATGTCGACGTCCGCAAGCTCCTTGAACTGGTGGTACATGGACGGGAGCCGGCGCCGGATGACCTCGGCGGGCATGCGCGTCGAGACGTCGAGGAAGACCCCGCCGTGCGGTGATCCGCGGCCAGCCTTCACCTCGGAGTTGATGGCGCGCGCCACTTCGTCGCGCGGCAGCAGTTCAGGGGGGCGGCGGTTGTTGTCCGGATCCTCGTACCAGCGGTCGCCCTCCTCCTCCGACTGCGCGTACTTCTCCTTGAAGACGTCGGGTACGTAGTCGAACATGAACCGCTTGCCTTCGGAGTTGCGCAGTACGCCGCCGTCGCCCCGCACGGACTCGGTGACGAGGATGCCCTTCACCGAGGGCGGCCAGACCATCCCCGTGGGGTGGAACTGCACGAACTCCATGTTCAGGAGAGGCGCCCCGGCGAGCAGGGCGAGCGCGTGGCCGTCGCCCGTGTACTCCCAGGAATTCGACGTCACCTTGAAGGACTTGCCGATGCCGCCGGTCGCCAGGACCACGCTCGGGGCCTCGAGCACGAAGAAGCGGCCGGACTCGCGGTCGTAGCAGAAGGTGCCGCTGACCCGGCCCTCCTCGCCGAAGACGCCGCTCTCCTCCTTCAGGACGCGGGTGACGGTGCACTCCTGGAAGACCTTCAACCGCGCTTCGTGGTCGCCGTATTCGCGCTCGTCCTCCTGTTGAAGGGAGACGATTTTCTGCTGGAGCGTACGGATCAGCTCAAGACCCGTACGGTCGCCGACGTGCGCGAGGCGCGGGTACTCGTGCCCTCCGAAGTTGCGCTGGGAGATCCGCCCGTCCGCCGTGCGGTCGAACAGGGCGCCCCAGGTCTCCAACTCCCAGACCCGGTCGGGTGCTTCACGCGCGTGCAGCTCGGCCATCCGCCACTGGTTGAGGAACTTGCCGCCGCGCAGGGTGTCGCGGAAGTGGACCTGCCAGTTGTCTCCGGAGTTCACATTGCCCATGGAGGCCGCGATGCCGCCCTCGGCCATCACCGTATGGGCCTTGCCGAACAGGGACTTGCAGATCACCGCCGTACGGGCGCCCTGCTCACGTGCCTCGATCGCGGCCCGCAGGCCCGCGCCCCCGGCCCCCACCACGACAACGTCCCACTGCTGCCGCTCCACTTGAGACATCAGAACAACCTCGGATCGTCGAAGGCGCCGGACGCGACCAGGTACACGTAGAAGTCGGCGAGCGCCACGCTCACCAGCGAGGCCCAGGCGAGCAGCATGTGGCGTGCGTTCAGTTTTCCAACCCACTGCCACATGCGGTACCGCACGGGATGCTTGGAGAAGTGCTTGAGCTTGCCGCCGACGATGTGCCGGCAGGAGTGACAGGAGAGTGTGTACGCCCAGATCAGCGTGATGTTGACCAGGAACACGAGGGTGCCGAGGCCCATGTGGCCCCACTCGTAGTGCTCGTCGCGGAACGCGAGCACGGTGTCGTACGTGAGGATGCCCGCCACCGGAACCGCCGCGTAGAAGAAGTAGCGGTGGATGTTCTGCAGGATCAGCGGGAAACGGGTCTCTCCGGAGTACTTCTTGTGCGGCTCGGCGACCGCGCAGGCGGGCGGTGACGCCCAGAAACCGCGGTAGTAGGCCTTGCGGTAGTAGTAGCAGGTCAGCCGGAAGCCGAGCGGGAAGATCAGGATCAGCAGGGCGGGGGACAGGCCCCACCAGCTGCCGAAGATCTCCCAGTTGGGCCCGCCCCGCATCGGCTCGCAGTTCTCGGCGAGGCACGGGGAGTAGAACGGGGAGACATAGGGCGCCGCGTAGTAGTCGGCGTTCGCGAAGGCCCGCCAGGTCGAGTAGACGACGAAGGCGAAGAGCCCGGCGGCCGTCGCGGCGGGCGCGAGCCACCAGCGGTCGGTCCGCAGATGGGCAGCGCTGATCGCGGCGCGCGTCTTCCCTCGTACGCCGCCGGGCTCCTGTTCGCTTTTCAGGTGGGGTTCTGTGCCAGTGGCCAACGAGGCTCGACTCCTTCGTCCGTCCTCCGGAGGTGGTGGGCAGAGAGCTCAGGGGGCTTGGGACTCAGGGGGCGTGGCGGTCCTTGGACCCCAGGCCCTCGTCGTCCGAGTCCGTCCACAGCGAGTTGTCGTAGGGCTTCTCGGGGATGTGGACGAGGTCGGGCCGCTCCTGCGGCTGCCCGGGGGGCGCGCCCGGCGTCGTGGCGCGGAGCAGGGCGAAGCTCTCGCGCAGATGGTCGGTGTCGGTGCGGACCCGGCGTACGTCGATGCCTTGCATCTCGGCACCGGCATGCTGCGTCAGCTTGTCGACGGTGCGGACCAGCTCGTCGACGCATCGCTGTACGGCCGTCAGGTCATCCTGCAGAGCCATAACTTGCCCTCACTTCAGGTGTGCGGTGGCAACGCTCATGCGCCTGCGAGTGTTGCGCGTCACATCCGGCTTGGGAAGAGATCTGCATCGATTCGCGGCGCATACGCAACGAATGCGCCGGGTCACGCGCTGATACGGGCCGACGCGCCGGACCAGGTGTCCGGATTGGGCCGCACGAGTGGCGTCCGGGTGTCGCCGCGCCGTGTCGCCGCTACTCGCCGTGCCGTGTCGCCTTGAGTGGAGCGATAGATGTGATCAACTCCATATCCCAACATATAGGAACAAACCCGGCATGGTCCTGGTAGTGGGCGGTCGGGCGAGCCTCGGAGGTATCCGTCATGTCCCCAGACAGCGTCAGGCTGAGATCTGCCGTGTTCCTCGCCACGGGCGTGCTGGCGCTGCCCGTCCTCGCCGCCTGCAGCTCCCAGGACGAGGCCGGTGCCCCGACCGCGGAGCAGGACGTCGCTCCCGCCGCACGGGATCTCGTGGCCGACGGGGGGACCATGAACTGGGCCGTCGACGCGGTGCCGGAAACCCTCAACTCCTTCCAGTCGGACGCCGATGCGGGCACCACGCGGGTCGCGGGCGCGGTCCTGCCGTCGATGTACCGCCTGGACGAGCAGGGCAGGGCGCAGCGCAACGAGGACTTCCTGGAGTCCGCGAAGGTCGTCGAGCGCGAGCCGAAACAGGTCGTGCTCTACAAGCTGCACCAGCAGGCGGTGTGGAGCGACGGCCGGGAGATCGGCGCCGACGACTTCGCGGCGCAGCAGCGGGCGCTCTCCGGCAAGGACAGCGCGTACTGGACGGCTCGCAACGCCGGCTACGACCGCATCGAGAAGATCGAGCGCGGAGCGAACAACCTGGAGGTGCGCGTCACCTTCAACAAGCCCTATGCGGACTGGCGTTCGCTCTTCTCGCCGCTGTACCCGAAGGAGGTCATGGGCACCCCTGACACCTTCAACGACGGGGCGCGGGCCAAGCTCAAGGTGAGCGCGGGGCCGTTCGCCGTCCAGGACTTCGACCGCAAGGCGGGCGAGGTCACGCTGACCCGCAATCCGCGCTGGTGGGGCAGGCCCGCCAAGCTCTCCAAGCTGGTCCTGCGCGAGGTGCCGCGCGGCGAGCGGGCCGCAGCGCTCGCCGCCGGGCAGGTCGACCTCGCCGAGATCGACGCTCCGGAGGCGGGGCGCATCCTGAACGCCGCCCGTGACAAGGGCGTCCAGGGCCCGCTCTCGCATGGCCCCGAGACGCAGCTCACCCCGGGAAAGGCGCTGCGCTCCTGGGCGATCGCCAACGGCTCCGACGAGGAGGCGGCCGGCACCGAGCTGCGGGCCCGCGAGAAGACCGGCAAGGCGATCAAGAAGTACGCCGACGAACAGTCGGGCCTGCGGGGCTACACCGTCCGCAAGTCCCTCGAACCGGCCTACACCCAGCTCGCCCTCAACGGCACCGAGGGCCCGCTCGCCGACGACCGGGTGCGGCGCGCGGTGGCCCGCGCCCTCGACCGCGACGAGATCGCCAAGGCGGTCCTGACCCCGCTCGGCCTGCCCGCCGAGCCGGTCGGAAGCCATCTGGCCCTCGCGGGGCAGCAGGCGTACGCCGACAACAGCGGCGCACTGGGGGACCAGGACACCACCGAGGCGCGGGCGCTGCTCGCCGACGCGGGGTGGGTGCCGGGCGGCCCGCTGAAGGAGAAGAAGGAGAAGACGGCCGGCGCCGAGAAGGGGAAGTCCGGCTCGGAGTCCGGGTCCGGCGACTCGGGCGACTCCGGTGACTCCGGTGACTCCGACGACGGAACGTACATCGTCGGCGAGGACGACCAGAAGCCCGGCGACAGCGGCACCTCGGTGCTCGCGCCCGCTCCGGCAGCGGCCTACCAGGAAGCAGCGCTGACCCGCCAGGCGGATTCCTTCACGTCGCGGCGCGAGGCGGACAAGGAGAAGAAGAAGGACCCCGGCGGGCACGCCAGGCAGCACACCGACAAGCAGGCGAAGAAGGGCGGCGCTCCCGGGGCGTACGCCCCGAAGGGCACCGCCGCGCCGGCCGCGCCCGCCGCCGCGCCGGGCGGCCTCATGGCCAAGGACGGCAAGCCGCTCACGCTCCGCTTCGTCCTGCCTTCGGGCGAGGGCTCGGAGTCGCTGCGCACGGTGGCGGAACGTATCTCCAGAATGCTGCAGAAGATCGGCGTCCGTACGGAGACGGCGAAGGTCGCCGACGACAGCTACTTCAAGGACCACATCGCGTCCGGCCAGTACGACCTCGCCCTCTACTCCTGGCCCGCGTCGGCCTTCCCGGCCACGGACGCGCGCCCGATCTTCGCCAAGCCGGTACCGGCCGCGGACGGTTCGCTCAACGTCGAGCAGAACTACACGCGGGTCGGCACGGACCACATCGACCAGCTCTTCGACCAGGCGCTGGGTGAGCTGGACGAGGACGAGAACCGCGCCCTGGTCAGGAAGGCCGACGCCCGCATCTGGGCCGAGGCGGGCTCCATCCCCCTCTATCAGCGCCCCCAGCTGGTGGCGGCTCGCCCGAACCTGGCGAACGCCGGAGCCTTCGGCTTCCAGTCCCCGCACTACGAGGACATCGGCTTCCTGAAGCCGGGCGCGAAGCCGTCGGGCAAGCCCGAGGAGAAGTGAGCCTGCCCTAACTACGCTCAGATTCCGCTCAACTCCCTTGCCCGCCGGCCACCCCGGCGGGCAAGGTCGTGTCTACCCATTGACCTGTGCGTTTCCTCCCCACGCCCCTGAGCACCGGCGGTACGTCCATGACCCGGAACCTGTCGGTCGGCGTCACCGCCGCGGCGCTGCTCGCGACCCTCACGGCATGCACCTCCGACGAGACTCCCCGAACCCCGACGGCCTGCGAGGGCGGCACCTACACCTGGACCGATGTCCGGCAGCGGTCCACGCTGACCGGCCTCGCCGAGCCCGTGACGATCAAGGGCAAGGCGTCCTCCCGCGCGGCCGAGATCGACCCGCTGAAAGGCGCCCGCCGATCCGTCACCTTCACCACGCTCGACGAGGGCCCTGACGCGAAGGCGGCGATCAAGTCGCTCGGCCGTCACATCGGGAGTGATGAGCCCCTCGCCCCACTCGGCGAGGAGATCGGGGACGAGGGCTTCTTCATGGAGGACGCCTCGGGCGACACCCGGGCCGGCACCTACTTCGCGTGGTCGTACGCGGATGTCGTCGAGGCGAACTTCACCTACCGGTGCGGTGACACGGAACCGGCGCGTGGGCATCTGGTGACCTGGGGGAGCGTGGGCACGGGGCTTCTGCCCTGTGCGCGGCGGCAGGAAGGGGCCGACGCGGCCGCGCTCGCCGCGGCCCGGCAGCGCTGCCCGCAGGGCTCACCGGCTACGGAGAAGGCGTAAAACCCCTGGTCAAGCCCCATGCAAGGGTCCCGCGCAGGCCATCCCCCCGTGGGCCACGTAGACTGGGGTGAGGCCGTGGCGTGTTCTGCCCGGCAGGGCACGCGTACCGGACCGTACGCGCCGCCGTCCACTCTTCCCGGGAGAAGCGCAGCTCGTATGCCCACGCGCCATGACATTCGTAATGTTGCCATCGTCGCCCACGTCGACCACGGCAAGACCACGCTGGTCGACGCCATGCTCAAGCAGGCCGGCTCCTTCGCCGCGCACGCAGCCGAGTCGCTCGACGACCGCATGATGGACTCGAACGACCTGGAGCGTGAGAAGGGCATCACGATCCTGGCCAAGAACACGGCCGTCAAGTACCACCCCAAGGATGGCGGCGACGTCATCACCATCAACATCATCGACACCCCCGGCCACGCCGACTTCGGTGGTGAGGTCGAGCGCGGCCTGTCGATGGTGGACGCGGTCGTCCTGCTGGTCGACGCCTCCGAGGGTCCGCTTCCGCAGACCCGCTTCGTGCTGCGCAAGGCCCTCGCCGCGCGCATGCCGGTGATCCTCTGCATCAACAAGACGGACCGCCCGGACTCGCGCATCGCCGAGGTCGTCGACGAGACGTACGACCTGTTCCTCGACCTGGACGCCGACGAGGACCAGATCGAGTTCCCGATCGTCTACGCCTGCGCCCGTGACGGCGTCGCCTCGCTGACCAAGCCGGAGGACGGCACCGTCCCGGCCGACAGCGAGAACCTGGAGCCGTTCTTCTCGACGATCCTGCAGCACGTCCCCGCTCCGGAGTTCGACGAGGCCGCCCCCCTGCAGGCGCACGTCACCAACCTCGACGCCGACAACTTCCTCGGCCGTATCGCGCTGTGCCGTGTCGAGCAGGGCGAGCTGAAGAAGGGCCAGACCGTCACGTGGATCAAGCGTGACGGCACGATGTCCAACGTCCGCATCACCGAGCTGATGATGACGGAGGCGCTGACGCGCAAGCCGGCCGAGAAGGCGGGCCCCGGTGACATCTGCGCCATCGCCGGTATCCCGGAGATCATGATCGGTGAGACCCTCGCCGACCCCGAGAACCCGATCGCGCTCCCGCTGATCACGGTCGACGAGCCCGCGATCTCCATGACCATCGGTACGAACACCTCGCCGCTCGTCGGCAAGGGCGGCAAGGGCCACAAGGTCACCGCCCGTCAGGTGAAGGACCGTCTGGACAAGGAGCTCATCGGTAACGTGAGCCTCCGGGTTCTCGACACCGAGCGCCCGGACGCCTGGGAGGTCCAGGGCCGTGGTGAGCTCGCGCTCGCCATCCTGGTCGAGCAGATGCGCCGCGAGGGCTTCGAGCTCACCGTCGGCAAGCCCGAGGTCGTCACCAAGCAGATCGACGGCAAGACGTACGAGCCGATCGAGCGCATGACCATCGACTCGCCCGAGGAGCACCTCGGCGCCATCACGCAGCTGATGGCGACCCGCAAGGGCCGCATGGAGACGATGACCAACCACGGCTCCGGCTGGATCCGCATGGAGTGGATCGTTCCGTCGCGTGGCCTCATCGGCTTCCGTACGGAGTTCCTGACCCAGACCCGCGGCACCGGCATCGCGCACTCCATCTTCGAGGGCCACGAGCCGTGGTTCGGCGAGCTGCGCACCCGTCACAACGGCTCGCTGGTCGCGGACCGTTCGGGTTCGGTCACGCCGTTCGCGATGGTCAACCTCCAGGAGCGCGGTGTCATCTTCACCGAGGCCGGCACCGAGGTGTACGAGGGCATGATCGTCGGTGAGAACTCGCGCGCCGACGACATGGACGTGAACATCACCAAGGAGAAGAAGCTCACCAACATGCGTGCGGCTTCCGCGGACACGACCGAGAACGTCGTGCCCGCCCGCAAGCTCTCGCTCGAGCAGTCCCTGGAGTTCTGCCGCGACGACGAGTGCATCGAGGTGACCCCGGAGACCGTGCGCATCCGCAAGGTCGTCCTGGACCAGAAGCAGCGCGGACGCACGGCGTCGCGCGCCAAGCACGGCTAAGGCCGTGACAAAGCCTGGCTAAAGTTTTGAGCCACGCCAGGCTCATGCGCAACCGCCGCTGACGCTCTGCGAATTCGGCAACTGAGGCCGGTTTCCGCCCCTCCGGAAGGAGGGCCGGGAGCCGGCCTCTCGCGCATCTGCGGCGGTTGCCCCCTGCGCGGCCCGTCAGGCCGCTACGCTGGCGCACACCTCCCAGGGTCTACGCGTGTCCACCGGACCGCGTCCGAAGGGCCCCGCCGGGCGTCTTCAACTCGCCCCGCCGCAACCGGTTTTCCTGGACGCTCCGTCCGGAATACGGACACCATTGACCGTTAGATGTGTAACACGTCCGTTTCGCAACCATCTATCTCGGATCGGTTTGTCCGGATTTTGGAAGTTGTACGCGCCAGGTGTGATTGAACCGAGACCAAAAGACTGTGGTCGACCGGTACCTCATGGCTAATAGTTGACCGCGTATAGCTCGGGTCAATGGGTCACGCGCTGTGGGGAGCGCCGACTCACGAGCACACTGGGGTACGTCGATCTTCGCGCCGTCAGGGGTGTCGGCGCGGTTTCTTGTACCCCCTCTTGTAGTGAACAAGTGGACTCATGAGGAGGAACCCCATGCGTGGTGCCAAGAGCGCCAAGTGGGTCGCGATAGCCGGTGTCGTGGCGCTGGCGGCTACTGCCTGTGGCGGCGGCAGCGACAGCAGCGACAACAGCAACCGCAAGGTCGACCCCAAGGGGATCGTCAGCTACGCCAATGGTGAGCCGCAGAACGCTCTGCAGCCCGCCAACACGATGGAGGCGTACGGCAGCGTCGTCATCAACTCCCTCTTCACGGGGCTTGTCAACTACGACAAGCAGGGCAACATCACCTACGAGAACGCCGAGTCGGTCACCCCCGACAAGGACAACAAGGTGTGGACCGTCAAGCTGAAGCCGGGCTGGAAGTTCCACAACGGCGAGGCCGTCACGGCCAAGTCGTACGTGGACGCCTGGAACTGGGCCGCCAACCCCGCCAACGGCCAGCAGAACAGTGGCTGGTACCGCGACATCGTCGGTTACGACAAGGTCCACCCCGAGAAGGGGAAGGGCACCGGCAAGACCATGTCCGGTCTGAAGGTCGTCGACGACAACACCTTCACCATCACGCTGAACGACGGCATCCCGTACTACGCGTACAAGCTCGTCTACTCGCCCTTCTACCCGATGCCCTCGGGCGCGCTGAAGGACCCGAAGACGTTCGGCGAGAAGCCGGTCGGCAACGGTCCCTACAAGCTCAAGAGCTGGGACCACAAGAAGTCGATCCAGGTCACCGCCTGGTCCGGCTACAAGGGTGAGAAGAAGCCGAAGAACGGCGGCATCAACTTCAAGGCGTACACGACGCCGCAGGCCGCGTACAACGACCTGCGCTCGGACAACGTCGACACGATGCCGCTGATCCCGGACAGCGAGCTCGCCAACTTCAAGCAGGACTTCGGCGACCGCGCCATCGAGCAGGACTTCTCGGCGATCAACACGGTCAACCCGGCCTTCTACAGCAAGGCGTTCAAGGACGTCGACGTGAAGGTCATCCAGGGTCTGTCGATGGCCATCGACCGCGACACCATCGCGAAGACCACCTTCGCCGGTACGCGTGAGTCCGCCTCCGGCTGGGTCGCCAAGGGCGTCAAGGGCTACAAGGCCGGCGCCTGTGGTGAGTTCTGCAAGTTCAACCCGAAGAAGGCCAAGCAGTTCGTCAAGGACGGCGGCGGCATCCCGGGCAACAAGATCACCATCCAGTACAACGCCGACCAGCCGCACAAGGGTTGGGTCACGGCGGTGTGCAACAGCATCACCAAGTCGACCGGCGTGAAGTGCACCGGCGACCCGACGACCGACTTCCAGGCCGACACCGAGATTCGGGACAAGAAGCAGGTCAAGGCGATGTACCGGTCGGGCTGGGTGCTCGACTACCCGTTCAACGGCAACTTCCTTGCCGACCTCTATGGCACGGGCGTCGACGGCAACAAGGGCGGCTTCTCGGACAAGAAGTTCGACGAGCTGACCAAGAAGGCCGACGCGGCCAAGACGATCGACGAGTCCGCGGAGCTGTACAACGAGGCTGAGAAGCAGCTCGTCAACACCTTCCCGGGCATCCCGCTCTGGTACAACAAGACGCTCTCCGCCTACTCGCAGAACGTCAAGCACGTGCAGTTTGACCAGGCCGGTGACCCGATCCTCACCGACATCGAGGTCTTCAAGAAGTAGGCGTCGGAGGTCCGTTCCCGAAGCGACGCCCGGCGATCCCGGGCGTCGCTTCGGGCGGCTCCGGATTGGACGGAGGCACCAATGGGGCGCTATGTCGCGCGGCGACTGCTCCAGATGATCCCGGTCTTCATCGGGACAACCCTGTTGATCTTCATCATGGTCAACGTGCTCCCCGGCGACCCCGTACGGGCGCTGTGGGGCGACAAGCCGCCGGACCCGGCACAGGTGGCGCAGATTCGCCACGACCGCGGTCTGGATCTGCCGCTCTGGCAGCAGTATCTGCACTACATGGGCGGCCTGCTGCAGGGAGACTTCGGCAAGACCATCGCCGGTAACCGGCCGGTCCTGGACGAGATCACCCAGGCGTTCCCGGTCTCGATGCGACTGGCCTCCATGGCCTGGACGTTCGAGCTCATCGTCGGCATCACCCTGGGTGTGCTTGCCGGCATCAAGCGCGGCCGGTTCGTCGACAACACGGTCACGCTCTTCACGCTCCTGGTGATCTCCGTACCGATCTTCGTGGTCGGTCTGCTGTGCCAGCTGTTCTTCGGCAACGAACTGGGCTGGATCACGCCCACGGTTCAGGACTCCGAGAACATGGGCCAGTTGATGGTCCCCGCGATCGTGCTCGGCATGGTCGGCCTCGCCTATGTGGCGAGACTGACCCGCACCTCGATCGCCGAGAACCGGCAAGCGGACTACATGCGCACCGCGGTGGCCAAGGGTCTGCCCCGGCAGCGCATCATCACCCGGCATCTGCTGCGCAACTCGCTGATCCCCGTGGTGACTTACCTCGGCACCGACGTCGGCACCCTGATGGGCGGCGCGGTCATCACCGAGGGCATCTTCAACGTGACGGGCGTCGGCAACCTCCTCTTCCAGGCTCTCGCCCGCCGTGAGGGCGCGGTCATCGTCGGTGTCGTCACCGTCCTGGTGCTCGTGTACCTCGCAGCCAGCCTGATCGTCGACCTGCTTTACGCGGTCCTGGACCCGAGGATCCGTTATGCCTGACCTCACCAAGACCATGGCCACGGACGAGAAGACCGCCGTGACGCCCGACGTGACGGACGCGGCCGCGGCCGGTCCCGCACCGGGCAAGCCGCGAAGCCTGTGGAACGACGCGTGGCGCGAGCTGCGCCGCAATCCGCTCTTCGTGATCTCCGCGATCCTGATCGCGATTCTGATCGTCATCGCGGTCTTCCCCGGGCTCTTCACCGACGCGAACCCGGAGTCCGGAGACCAGGTCAATCACTTCCTTGGCAAGCCCGAGCTCAGCAAGTTCTTCCAGGAGGGCTGGTTCGGCTACGACAGGGTGGGTCGCAGCATCTACGCCCGCGTCATCTTCGGCGCGCGCAACTCGATCCTCGTCGGTGTCGGCGTGACCGTCCTGGTCACCGTCTTCGGCGGCCTGTGCGGCATGCTCGCGGGCTACTTCGGCGGATTCTGGGACAGCCTCATCTCCCGGCTCACCGACGTGTTCTTCGGCATCCCGTTCCTGCTCGGCGCCATGGTCGTCCTGAACGCCTTCACCGAACGCACGGTGTGGGTGGTCATGGGCGCGCTGGCCTTCCTCGGCTGGACGCAGATCGCCCGCGTGATGCGCGGCGCGGTGATCACCACCAAGCACGCCGACTATGTGGTGGCGGCGCGCGCGCTCGGTGCCGGGACGAAGCGGATCCTGTTCCGCCACATCCTGCCGAACGCGCTGGCTCCGGTGATCGTCGTGGCGACCATCTCGCTCGGTACGTACATCGTGGCCGAGTCGACGCTGTCGTACCTGGGCCTCGGTCTCGGTGACGGCGCCATCTCGTGGGGCGGCGACATCTCCGACGCGACGCAGGACATCCGGAACAACCCGCACACGCTGTTCTTCCCGGCAGGAATGCTGAGTATCACGGTGCTGGCGTTCATCATGATGGGTGACGCCGTACGCGAAGCCCTCGACCCGAAGCTGCGCTGAGGGAGGCGTAAATGACCAGCATCGACATCAAGGAAGACTCGGTTCCCGCCCCCCGCTCGGGTGAGGAAAAGAGCGGCAGGCTGCTGGACGTCAAGGACCTGCACGTCGAGTTCCACACCCGCGAGGGTGTCGTCAAGGCAGTCAACGGCGTCAACTACAGCGTGGACGCGGGCGAGACGCTCGCCGTGCTCGGTGAGTCGGGCTCCGGCAAGTCGGTCACCGCCCAGGCGATCATGGGCATCCTCGACATGCCGCCCGGCAAGATCCCGCAGGGCGAGATCCTCTTCCGCGGCCAGGACATGCTGAAGATGTCCAACGAGGAGCGCAGGAAGGTCCGCGGCCGCAAGATCGCGATGATCTTCCAGGACGCGCTGTCCTCGCTCAACCCCGTGCTCTCGGTGGGCTATCAGCTCGGCGAGATGTTCCGGGTGCACGACGGCATGAGCCGCAAGCAGGCCAAGGCCAAGGCCATCGAGCTGATGGAGCGGGTGAAGATCCCGGCCGCCAAGGAGCGGGTGAACGACTACCCGCACCAGTTCTCCGGCGGTATGCGCCAGCGCATCATGATCGCGATGGCGCTCGCCCTGGAGCCGGACCTGATCATCGCGGACGAGCCCACCACGGCGCTCGACGTGACGGTCCAGGCGCAGGTCATGGATCTGCTCGCGGAGCTGCAGCGCGAGTACAACATGGGGCTCATCCTCATCACCCACGACCTCGGTGTGGTGGCGGACGTGGCCGACAAGATCGCGGTCATGTACGCGGGCCGGATCGTCGAGACGGCCCCGGTCCACGAGCTCTACAAGCGCCCCGCGCACCCGTACACGCGCGGTCTGCTCGAGTCGATCCCGCGGCTCGACCAGAAGGGCCAGGAGCTTTACGCGATCAAGGGCCTGCCGCCCAACCTGCTGCACGTTCCGTCCGGTTGTGCCTTCAACCCGCGCTGCCCCAAGGCGCAGGACATCTGCCGTACGGACATCCCGGCCCTGGTGCCGGTGAGCGAGCAGGACGGCGCGGAGCTGCCGGGCCGCGGCAGCGCGTGCCACTTCTGGAAGGAGACGATCCATGGCTGAGCTCAAGAAGACTGACGAGCCTCAGGACACGACCCCGAACGTCTCCGAGGTGGAAACGGTCGACGCGTCCACCGCCGAAGAGGCCGTTGCGGCGATCGAGGCTCCGGTCGAGCGCGGTGAGCCGATCCTCCAGGTCCGCAACCTGGTCAAGCACTTCCCGCTCACGCAGGGAATCCTGATCAAGAAGCAGATCGGTGCGGTCAAGGCCGTCGACGGCATCTCCTTCGACCTCTACCAGGGCGAGACGCTGGGCATCGTGGGCGAGTCGGGCTGTGGCAAGTCCACGGTCGCCAAGCTCCTGATGACGCTCGAACGCGCAACGGCCGGCGAGGTCTTCTACAAGGGCCAGGACATCACCAAGCTTTCGGGGCGTGCCCTGAAGGCGGTCCGCCGCAACATCCAGATGGTGTTCCAGGACCCGTACACGTCGCTCAACCCCCGTATGACGGTGGGCGACATCATCGGGGAGCCCTTCGAGATCCACCCCGAGGTGGCCCCGAAGGGTTCGCGCCGCCAGAAGGTCCAGGACCTTCTGGACGTGGTGGGCCTGAACCCGGAGTACATCAACCGCTACCCGCACCAGTTCTCGGGCGGCCAGCGCCAGCGCATCGGCATCGCGCGCGGTCTGGCCCTGAACCCCGAGATCATCATCTGCGACGAGCCGGTCTCGGCCCTGGATGTCTCCGTCCAGGCCCAGGTCATCAACCTGATGGCGAGGCTCCAGGACGAGTTCAACCTCTCCTACCTCTTCATCGCGCACGACCTGTCGATCGTCCGGCACATCTCGGACCGTGTGGGCGTGATGTACCTCGGCAAGATGGCGGAGATCGGCTCGGACGAGCAGATCTACGAGCACCCGACGCATCCGTACACACAGGCGCTGCTCTCCGCGGTGCCGGTGCCGGACCCGGAGGCGCGCGAGGGCCGCGAGCGCATCATCCTGACCGGAGACGTCCCGTCCCCGGCCAATCCCCCCTCCGGCTGCCGCTTCCGCACCCGCTGCTGGAAGGCGGAGGCGAAGTGCGCGGAGGAGATCCCGCTGCTCGCGATCCCGCAGCGGTTCGCGGGCCAGGACACCCCGGCGGCACACGATTCTGCGTGCCACTTCGCGGAGGAGAAGGACGTCGTGCACGCGGCGTGAATCTCCACGGACGTACCTGATGTGTACGTGAACGGGGGCGCCCCGAGCCTTAGTCGGCTCGGGGCGCCCCCGCGTTCGTGGGTCCCGCGTTCGTGGGTCAGATTCCGGCCTCCACCACGCCCTCGCGCAGCAGCGCGTGGTGGCGGTTCTCGCCGAAGAGCTCGGCGATCGTCATGCCGGGGAACTCCAGCGGTTCCTGCCTGCCTTCGAGTTGGACGCGGACTCGCCACGTCGTGTCCTTGTGTTCCACCAGGACGTCGGCGTACTGCCGTGTCGGCGATTCGATGCCCAGCACCGTGGGGCCGCCGTGGGGTCCGTACTCGCGGAACGAGGCGATGAACGGCAGTTCCTCCAGGAGGTGGGCCAGGTGTGCCCAAGCCGGTGAGCCGGGTTGTGGGGTCCATCCGGTTGCGGCTCGCTCGTGGTCGTCCACGGGTACCTTGCCGGACTCGCCCGTCAGGGGCCGCGGGTCGGGTTCGGCCACGTGACGGAAGGTGAACGTACGGTTCACCAAGTCGAGTCGGGACAGTTCCGCTCCCAGTGGGCCGCCCTTGAAGACCATGTCGGCCACGTCCTGGAGGAGCGCGGCGGTTGCCGTGTCCTGCTCGGTGTCCTGCGGTGGATTCCCGCCGCCCGGGGGGTCGTACGAGCCCACCGTGTACGTCTGGTGCGGTCGTCGCTTGCCGCTTCCCATCGGCGGAGCCTCCCGTCATGTGCGGATGCCGCCGCGGGCTGCTTGCCCGCGGCGGCATCCACGCTACTCAATGGGTTGCGCTGGTGATCAGGAGGCGAGGGCCAGGCGGCCCTTCCTCTCGACCAGCGGCTTGTAGGTGAAGACGGTCTGCTCGCCGCTTCCCGACGCGTTCAGCGCCGCCGTGTTCAGCGGCGCGGTGGACGTCCTGGGCTTGAACTTGGTGTTGACCCAGGTCGGGCACTTGACGCTGCCCTTGCAGAAGGCCGTCACCGCGCCGAAGTACGCGAATCGGGGGCCTCCGCCGGCCGTCATCGTCTCGTCCGTGGCCAGCAGCATCTTCCGCCGGTCGACGACCTTGCAGCCACCCGGCCCGCACTTCACACGGTGGGCCCATCCGGTGAGGTTGTAGCGGTGTCCCCTGACGGGGTCGACGTTCGGCGACTTCGCCAGCCAGCCGATGATGCCGTACTTGGTGATGTTGTGCTTCTTCTTGATCTTGGTCCAGCCCCAGCCGACCATCTTGCCGTTGCTCTTGCGGTAGTACTGCCCAAGCCGCAACGGCAGTTGATTCTGCTTCGAGCGGGAGTAGTCGAACTGCTTGAGGACCTTGTACTTCGACGAACCCTGCACCGCGACGTCCTGCGCCGACTGCGCCGAAGCCGCCGTGACGCGGTCGCCCTTCGCACCGCTCTGCGCGGCCTGCGCCGGGGCAACCCCCGCCAGCAGCGCCGCCGCCGTCAGACCAACTGCCGCCGCACGTATCTTCCGCATGCATCCCCCATGCCGTCGTCCCCCGCCCGCCCACCGGGCGGGACGCTGGATGATCACCGTAGGGGAAGGGCCGGAGTTCCCCCATTGTCCTTTGGGGCAATGCCCGTTCGGGCAACTAGTGCCGCAATGGGCCTCGATGCGGTTCAGCCGGTGCCGGACCCCGTGGGTGCGGGTGTAGGTTGCCCGCCGCCTGGGCCTGGGCCTGGGCTCGCGCTCGGGATCCTTGTGAACAGGTGCTCCACCTGCGACCAGAAAGTCCGCCAGTTTGGTCAGGCTCCAGGTCGAGAACGGCAGGCCGTGCTCGGCCGGTTTGGACTTCGCGATCTTTTTGATCTCTCGGCGCTCAAGCAGGGTGCAGGTCTTCGGCCGCCCGCCCTTGTACTTGGGGTAGAGGGAGCCGAAGCCGTCGGCGTTGAAGTTGTGGATCACCTCCCGGACCCGGTCCGGACTGGTGAAGGTCACCTCGCCGATCTTCGCCACGGCCATCCCCTGCGCGGACGGCAGCACCATCTGGGCCCGCCGCCAGGTCACCACCGACCCTCCCGGCCCGGCCCTGCCATGAGCCGGTCGCCTACCGGTCGGTGGTGGCCTTCTCAAGAAGCGAAGTGAGGATCGACTCGGCATGTGTCCACAGCAGTGCGCCGCCGATCCCCGGTACGACACGGTGATGAGCACCGGGTATACGGGTGGCGAGCAGTGCTCCGTTGTCGGGCGAGTGGCTGGTGTCCCGCTCGCCGTACCAGATCTCGACCGGGACGGTGATCTCGTCGAGGGCGAACGGCCACCGCCCCATGGCCAGGACCGTGTCGCGGGCGTAACCAGCAGCACCTTGAACAAAGCCCTCGTCCAAGGCCCTGCGGTAAACAGCCGCGAAATCAGGATCCTGATACACGGCGAGGTCGCACACTGGACTCCCGGCCATGACCATGCCCCACATCGCATCCGCAGTGAAGCCCGCGAAAAACTCCTCGGCGCCGGCCCGGTCGCACGCGGTCCGCTCAACCAGGCCACGCAGATCCGCCGCCAGAGCGGAAGCGAACTCCGGCGCGGCGACCTCATCCGCGCCGGAGACGACAGCCAGTACCGAGGCCACACCCTCCTCAGCACACGCGAGAGCGAACGGCGCGCCTTGTGAGTTCCCGACCACAGCCGGATGGCCCAGCCCTCGCAGCGCGCAGAGTTGCCGAAGATCACCGGCGAAGTCGGAGAAGGTCCGACCGGGCGCAGGTGTTGAGGCACCGAGCCCCGGGCGGTCCACAGAGACAAGACGCACTCCAAGCGCCTCAACGACCCCTGCGCCGAAGCCGAGCCACCGGCTCGTGGCCGCACCCGGACACAACAGAACGGGCACCCCGTCCAACGGCCCCCACTCGGCCCAGCCAAGCAACCGTCCATCAGGCAGACGACTCTCACCGAGCCGAGCAGGATTGTCGACGTACACAGTCATGATCCACATCATGGCCATGGACGGGACGTCTCGCACTCGACTTTCACCGTAGCCCCGTACAGGGCGAACATTGCCTGATGCGGCACTAGTTGTCGTGCCGGAAGATCGCGTTGCGCCTGGGCGTTGGCTCCAGGCATGAAGATCAGTGAGGCTTCCAGAGTCAGCGGCGTGAGTGCGCGGTCGTTGCGGCACTACGAGCAGGAAGGCCTGATCGTCCCGGGTCGTTGCAGCAATGGGTTCCGCGACTACTGCCAGTCCACTGTCGACCGGGTGCTCGTCATCCGCTCGCTCCTTGAGTCGGGGCTGCCCGTGCGGTTGATCAGGGAATTTCTGCCCAGCCTCACTGACGAGCGCGATGTCGGCATGGATGTGGATGTGGATGTGGATGGGGTGTGCGAGGAGTTCCTGCACGAGGTGCAGAGCTATCGCGATCGGCTCGCCGCGCGTATCGCCGTTCTCAGCACATGGAGATCAACGAGCAGCGCCCTGCCGAGCAGACCGTACGAGCACTGGTCCAGCGGTCACATGACGGACCGAATGACCTGACCCTCGCGACCGATCAGCGCCGCCCCGCCGCGGGGCCCGGCGAGTACCTGATCCGCGTCGGCGCCGCCGGGGTCAACTTCGCGGACGTCATGCAGACGCACGGAACGTACGAAGGCGGGCCGCAGGCACCCTACGTGGCGGGCTTCGAAGCCGCCGGCGAGATCGTGGCCGTCGGCCCGGACACCGAGAGCCCGCTGCAGCTCGGCACCCATGTCGTCGGAGCCGGCCCGGGCGCCTTCGCGCAGTACATGACGATGCCGGCCGCGGGCGTACTCCCGGTGCCTTCCGGCTGGAGCGACGCCGAAGCTCTCGGCCTGGTGCTGAACTGGGCCACCGCCCTGGCGGCACTGAAGCCGCTCGGCGAGATCAAGGCCGGTGACGTGGTGCTCGTTCATGCCGCGGCCGGAGGCGTGGGGCAGGCCGCCGTCCGCCTCGCCCGCCACTACGGCGCACGCGTCATCGCGACGGCATCACCGGCCAAGCACGACACCGTCAGAGCGCTCGGCGCCGACGAGGTCCTGGACAGCCGACGCCCCGACCTGGCCGCGGAGATCACCCGCCTGACCGGCGGAGTCGACCTGGTCCTGGAATCGGTGGGGCAGGCCACGTTCAAGACCAGCCTGTCGGTCACCAAACCCTTCACCGGACGCGTCGTCGTCTTCGGTGCCGCCTCCGGCGACGCCGGCCTGACCACACACGACCTGGTCTTCACCCACCAGGTGCGGATCCAGGGCCTGCACATCGGCGCGCTGGCGACCAAAGCCCCGGCCCTCTACCAGTCGCTGCTCGTGGAGATCGAGGCGCTCATCGCCCATGGCGTGTACCCGCCCGGCACCCCCCGGCTCCACCCCCTGGCCGAGGGCCCGGCAGTGCTCCGGCAACTCGAAGCCGGCAGGACCCGCGGCAAGCACGCCCTCGATCCCTGGGGTTAGCACCGGCGGTTCCGGGTGCCGCCATTTGCGTACGTAACATGCGGGCGCCCCCAGGCGTGTCTATGTCAGAGACAGCCGAACCACGGGACGGACAGATGGACGGACGGGGGACGATGACGACGCGGTCGAGAGAACAACCGGACCACTCCGCGGAGTTCGACGCGTTCTACGCCGCCACCGCCAAGAGGCTGGTCGCCACGGTCTATGCGATGACCGGCGATCTGGCGGAGGCGGAGGACGCGGTGCAGGAGGCGTATGTACGGGCGTGGCAGCGCTGGGAGCGGCTGACGGGCGAGGGCGATCCGCTGCCGTGGGTGCGGACGGTGGCGTCCCGCCTGGCGATCAGCACCTGGCGGCGGACGCGGAACCGGCTGCGGGCGCAGTTCCGGCACGGCGCCGCGCCGGACGTCCCTGAGCTCTCCGCGGACCGGGTGGCGCTGCTTGCGGCACTGCGCGAACTGCCCCCGCAGCAACGGCAGGTGGTGGTCCTGCACCATCTCCTCGACCTCCCCGTCGAGCAGGTCGCCCGCGAGACGGGCGCATCGAACGGAGCGGTCCGCACCCGGCTGAGCCGGGCCCGCAAGGCGCTGGGGCAGCGCCTGACCGACACGACTGCATTCACCGGGGAAGGGGCGGCCCACCATGGCTGAGGTCGAGGAACTCCTGGACGACACCAGGCTGAGCATGCCGAGCGGCGCGGAGCTGCGGGCGCGGGGCGGGAGGCGGACGGTGCGCAGGCGGATGGCCGCGGGGGTGGCGGTCGCGGCGGTTGTGGCGGGGGCGGCGACGTGGGTCGCGATGCCCGGCGGCGGCGACGGCCGGGAGGTGCGGCCCGCGGCCACGCCGTCGTCGAACCCCTTCAAGGTGGGCGGCGTCGTCCGCCTGCTGCAGCCCGAGCGCATGCCGGAAGCGGACAGGTGGCACTGGAAGGGAACGGGGGAGGAGGTGATGCCGGACCTGCCCCTGCCGAAGGTGGGCGGCACCGACAGTTGCCCGGAGTCATACACCGTGCGGAAGGCGCCTGGGCAGGTTCAGTACGGCACGGAGTACTACAGCGACAAGGGCGCCACCGCAAGGCAGCGGGTGACGGAGTACGACAGCGATTCCGTGGCGGCGGACGAGGTGTCCCTTCTCCGCGAGGCCCTGACGGAATGCGGTCTGCGCGAGCACGGGGAAGGGGCGAAGTCCTACTGGTCAGGGACCACGGAGTCCTCCTCGACCCTCCGCGTCACCGTGGAGCGGTGGCGGGGGTGGGTGTCTGTGGTGGAGGTGGAAGCGGACGAGTCTTCGCGATGACGTCCGCCTCCGCTGCGCTATCCGACGAAGGTGATCTGGACCGGCGCCAGCTTCATCTTCGTATGGCAGATGAGGAGCACAGTGAGGGTGCTGCCGGTCTCAAGGAGTCGGATGACTCCGTCGTCGTGCCCGTACGGGAGAGTCGCGCTCAGCGGGTCCGCCTGGGCGTCGATCAAGGCGGCGGCCAACTCCCGGCGTGCTGGGGCAGGTAACGACGCGTACGTCTTGTAGAGCTCCGGGTCCCAGTGAAGGTCGTAGATCACGCAGCGCCCTTCGAGTCGAGACCGGCAGTCTCCCGGAGCTCGGCCGGGGAGACGCGGACGAACTCGGGGGGCAGTTCGCCGTGCTTCTCCACGTAGTCCCGCACCTCGATCGCGCGCTCATGGCCGGCGGTGAGCTCCTCGGCCACCTTCTGCCACTTCGCCGCGACGGCGCGCAGTTCGTCTATCGGCGCGAGGTTCACCTCGGACAGGAACCGCATGCGGGTGGCCGGTGCGGGGATGGCCTCGGCGATACGCGCGATGTTCCACGGCTCGGTCGTGCTCATGTCCTGGCTCCTCGGTTCGGTACGCCGATGTGGCCTCTGTTCCTCAGAGTAGCGGCGGGTTCTCGGGCGTGGCCGGGCCTGTGGATAACTCACCTTCGCCTCCCAGCGGTCGGCGTCCCAGCTCGAACCAGGTCGCCTTGCCGCTGCCGGGGCCGTGCCTGCAGATGCCCCAGGCGTCGGCGCCGAAGGAGATGAGCTGTATGCCCCGGCCCGTCTCGTCGTCCTCGGCGGGGCTCTGGCAGCGGGGGAGTCCGGGTGCCTCGTCGTGGATGAGGATGCGGAGGTGGCCACCGGGGTCCCCGTACCCCGCGAACAGGCTCACCGGGGCCGTGCATTGCTTGGCCGCGCAGGCGTTGATCGCGTTCGTGACGGCCTCCGAGGTCAACAGGACTGCTGTGTCCGTGAGTTCGGCGCGACCCGTTGCGGCGAGGAGGGTGCGGACCGTTTCGCGCGCGGCGCGGACCCATGCGGGGTGGGGCGGGAAGACGAGGGATACGTCGGTGGGGCGGGGATGCGGGTGGGGCTGGTCCTCCATGAGGGCCTCCTCGGGGCGCGCGTCGCGGTGACCGTTGTCCGCCAACTCCTTTGTGGGCGGGGGTACTTCCACTTGCGGCGCGGGTGAGTGGGTCGATCTCGAAGGTAGGCAACGCGTTCTGTCAGGTGCAACCGTTTCCAACGTATGTCACTGGTGTGGGTGATGAACGAACTACCTTGTGGACCAAGGGTGTTCGGCCCGGAAGACTCCGCTGTGAAGGAGGTCAGACATGCCACCCAGGAGTAACCCCAGCGAGCGGCAACGCCGACTCGGCCTCGAACTTCGCAAGCTGCGGAACGATGCGGGCCTGTCCGGTGACCGGGCTGGAGCTTTGTTGGACGCCGACCGTGTGCGGATCAGCAACATCGAGGCCGGCCGGATCGATGTCTCCCGCAACCGGCTCTATAAGTTGCTACGGGAGTACGGGTGCCCGGACGGCGCCTACTTCGACGGGTTGATGGAGATGGCGCAGGGGCGGGGGACGGGATGGTGGGACGAGTTCCGAGACATCGTCCCCCGTAGCGCACTGGACCTCGCCGAGTTGGAGGCGCGCTGTTCCAGTATCCGCATGCACGAACCGCTCTTCATCCCGGGCATGTTCCAGACCGAGGACTACGCGTACGCGGTGACCATGGCGACGGGCAGGGACCGGGACCGCATCGATCGGTACGTCGAATTCCGCATGGCGCGGCAGCAAGTTCTGACAGCCCCTGGGGCTGTGCCGTACCACGCTGTTGTTCATGAAGCCGCGCTGCGTGTGCATACCGGCGGGCCCACGACCATGCGCAAGCAGTTGCTCAGGCTGATCGAGCTGGCCAGGCTTCCCAACGTGACCCTGCAGATCTTCCCCTTCGAGCAAGGTGCGTACGCGGCCTTCAGTCGTCCGTTCATCCTCTTCGGCGGTCCGTCGAGGGGGTTGGAGACCGCCTACCTCGAACACCCGCTGCATTCGGTGTTCCTGGGGGATAGAGAACGCAATGACGAGTACGGCAAAATGTTCGAACGGCTCGCTGGCCTGGCTCACGCCCCGGTCGACCCGGAGTCAGCGCCCGAGTCCCATGATGGCCGGGACTCGCTGAGCCTGATCCAGCACGTCATGTACGAACTGTAGGTAGGGAGTCCGATGTCCCAGCTCGCTTGGCAGAAGTCCTCGTTCAGTACCGGCGACAGCGGCGAATGCGTCGAGTTGGCGATCAACGCCGCCGGCGACGTCTACTTCCGCGAGAGCGACCAGCCCGCCCAGGTTGCCACTACGAACCCAGCGGCCCTGCGTGTACTCCTACGGGGCATCAAGACGGGCGACCTCACGCCCCGTGCCTAACCTCCGCCCCTGGAGCGGCCCGGACGCCCCCTCCGTCCTCGCCGCCTTCTCCGCCCCGGAAATGGCGAGGCAGACCGACGAGCCAGTGGACTCCCTTGACGCGGCGTCCCGTTGGATCGCGCGCCGCGAGGAAGAACACGCCGCCGACACCGCGTACGCCTTCGCCGTGGTCGACGCCGACGACACCCCGCTGGGCAACGTCTCCGTAAGCGCGGTGAACCTCACCCACGCCACCGGCTGGGTGTCCTACTGGACGGCTCCCTCGGCGAGGGGGCGCGGCGTTGCGACGTGGGGCTGCGCCGCCCTGGCGAGCTGGGCCTTCAATGAACTTGGGCTGTTCCGCCTGGAGTTGGGGCACCGCGTGAACAACCCCGCGTCCTGCCGGGTGGCCCACGGCGCCGGCTTCGCGGTGGAAGGCGTGCAGCGCCAGAAGCTCGCGTACGACGGGGCCCGCTACGACGTGGAGCTGCACGCGCGGCTGGCTTCCGATCCGGTGTGACGCCACGATCTGCAAGGAAGTCCGGCAACCCGCGTTCTCGACGAGACCAGCACCTACCTTCGTGAAGGCGCGTAACGCATCGCGTGCGCCCCTCTTCTGCCGGAACGCAACTTTGCCGAAGTAGGTCCCCCACCCCTCCAGCCCGGCGGCACGCTGCGACGAACCAGTCCGCACCCGGCAGGAAAGCCGGCTGACCCAATCCCCCTTTCCCGGAAGCCCCGCCTCTCCGGCCGCCCGGTCATCTCCTCCGTGCGGTGGAAGGACGGGTGTCAAGGGTGGAGCGCAGCGGAATCGGCGCAGCCGACGCGACGAAGGAGCGCCCTTTACACCCGGCCCGGAACCGCCAACCTCAGGACAACCGGGCGGCCCCGGCAACGTCACCACCGCCGGGTCTCCGAAGCCCCGCCACAGCACCGGCAGGGTGGGGGCGCCCGCCATCCGGACGTATCCCCGTCGTACTAGCCCCGGAAAGCCGCCGCAAAGATGCGGCGCACCACCGTTTGGGGTGTATTTGGGCCTAAGTATCTAAATGGGTATCTAGGGACTCAGGCCCGATAGGGAGGCACTCCATGCGTGGAGCCACGCACGCCAAGTGGGCCGCATGTGCGGTGACCGTCGTTCTCGCGGCGACTGCCTGCGGTGGAGGCGGCGACAGCGGCGGCGGTGGTGGCGACGGCTCCGGGATCGTGGGGTCCTCGTGGGGTGATCCGCAGAATCCGCTGGAGCCCGCGAACACCAATGAGGTGCAGGGCGGCAAGGTCCTCGACATGATCTTCCGGGGCCTGGTGCGGTACGACCCGAAGACCGGCGAGGCCAAGAACATGGTCGCCGAGAGCATCGACACCTCGGACTCGCAGAATTTCACCGTGAAGATCAAGACCGGGTGGAAGTTCAGCAATGGAGAGGCCGTCACCGCGAAGTCGTTCGTCGATGCCTGGAACTACGGCGCGCATCTGAAGAACAACCAGAAGAACGCCTACTTCTTCGGCTATATCGAGGGGTACGACAAGGTCCACCCGGAGAAGGGCGACGCCACCGCCGACACCCTTTCCGGGCTGAAGGTCGTCGACGACACGTCCTTCACCGTCAAGCTCACGCAGAAGTTCTCCACCTGGCCCAAGACCCTCGGATATCCGGCGTTCGCGCCGCTGCCCAAGGCGTTCTACGACGACCACGACGCCTGGCTCTCCAAGCCCGTCGGCAATGGCCCGTACACCGTGGACTCGTACGCCAAGGGCTCGAAGATGGCCCTGCGGAAGTGGGACGACTACAGCGGCCCCGACAAGGCGCAGAACGGCGGGGTCGATCTCAAGGTCTACACCGACAACAACACCGCCTATACGGACCTGATGGCGGGCAACCTCGACCTCGTGGACGACGTTCCCGCCTCCCAGCTGAAGAATGCCAAGAGCGACCTGGGTGACCGGTACATCAACACCCCGGCCGGGATCATCCAGACGCTGGCCTTCCCCTTCTACGACGAGGCGTGGTCGAAGCCGGAGGCGGCGAAGGTCCGGCAGGGGCTCTCCATGGCGATCAACCGCGAGCAGATCACCGACACGATTTTCCAGAAGACGCGTACGCCCGCCACGGACTGGACATCGCCAGTGCTCGGCGAGGCCGGCGGCTACAAGTCCGGGCTCTGCGGCGACCCCTGCAAGTACGACGCCGACGAGGCGAAGAAGCTGATCAGCGAGGGCGGCGGCATCCCCGGCGGCACGCTGAAGATCACGTACAACGCGGACACCGGCTCGCACAAGGAATGGGTCGACGCCGTCTGCAACTCCATCAACAAGGCTCTCGACAACGACAAGTCGTGTGTCGGTAACCCGGTCGGCACGTTCGCCGATTTCCGCAGTCAGGCTTCGCAGCAGAAGCTGGACGGCGCCTGGCGCGCTGGGTGGCAGATGGACTACCCGCTCATCCAGAACTTCCTGCAGCCGCTGTACTACACGGACGCCCCGTCCAACGACGGAAAGTACTCGAGCGAGGAATTCGACAAGCTCGTCGACGAGGCCAACGCCGAGACCGACACCGCGAAGGCCGTCTCCACGTTCCAGGACGCCGAGAAGGTCCTCGCCAAGGACATGGCCGTCATTCCGCTCTGGTACCAGAACGGCAGCGCCGGCTACTCGGACAGGGTCTCCGACGTCGCGCTGAACCAGTTCAGCGTCCCGGTCTACAACGAGATCAAGGTCAACTGAGGCATCGGAAGCGGCCGTCCGGCGAGAGCGAGAACCGCGCCGGGCGGTCGCTTCCACTACTTCCGGAGCCCTCATGGGACGTTATGTGATCCGGCGTCTGCTGCAGATGATCCCGGTCTTCTTCGGCGCTACGCTGCTGATCTTCCTGATGGTGAACGTGATGGGCGACCCCATCGCGGGCCTGTGCGGAGACCGCAAGTGCGACCCCGCGACAGCCGCTCAGCTGGAGAAGGAATTCGGCCTCGATAAGCCCGTGTGGCAGCAGTACGTGACGTACATGGGCAATGTCTTCACCGGCGACTTCGGCACCGCCTTCAACGGGCAGGAGGTCACCGAGCTGATGGCGACCGCCTTCCCGCTGACGATTCGGCTGACCATCGTCGCCATTCTCTTCGAGATCGTCATCGGGATCACGCTCGGTGTCATCACCGGGCTGCGGCGCGGGCGCCCCATCGACACGGGCGTGCTGCTGCTCACGCTCGTCGTCATCGCGATCCCCACCTTCGTCACCGGTCTGCTGCTCCAACTGCTGCTCGGCGTCGAGTGGGGGATCATCAAACCCTCTGTCTCGCCGGAGGCGCCCTTCAACGAGCTGATCGTGCCCGGCTTCGTCCTCGCCTCGGTGTCCCTGGCCTACGTCACCCGCCTGACCCGGACGAGCATCGCCGAGAATCGTCGGGCGGATTACGTCCGCACCGCCATCGCCAAGGGGCTGCCCAGGCGCCGCGTCATCACCCGGCACCTGCTGCGCAATTCACTCATCCCGGTGGTCACCTTCATCGGCACCGACATCGGCGCGCTGATGGGCGGCGCGATCGTCACCGAGCGGATCTTCAACATCCACGGCGTCGGGTTCCAGCTCTACCAGGGGATTCTGCGGCAGAGCACACAGACCGTCGTCGGATTCGTGACCGTACTCGTCCTTGTCTTCCTGGTGGCCAACCTGGTCGTCGACCTTCTGTACGCCGTACTCGACCCGAGGATCCGTTATGCCTGAACCCAAGGAGCCAGACGGAGCCATCGCCCCGACCGGTGCCGGAGGCGCGATGGACCTCGCGACGACCGAGGGCACGACGCTGGAGAAGACACCCGGCGGGCCGGAAGGCACGGGGCCATCGGCCCCCGCCCGCAGCCTGTGGTCCGACGCCTGGCGCGAGCTGCGGCGCAACCCGGTCTTCATCATCTCGGGCCTCATCATCATCTTCCTCGTCATCATCTCCATCTGGCCGTCCCTGATCGCCTCCGGCAATCCGCACGACTGCGACCTCGCCAACGCCCAGAAGGGCTCCACCTCAGGGCACCCCTTCGGCTTCGACGGGCAGGGCTGCGACGTCTACACGCGGACCGTGTACGGGGCCCGTTCCTCGGTCACCGTCGGCGTCTGCGCCACGCTCGGCGTCGCGATCCTCGGTAGCGTCCTCGGCGGGCTCGCCGGGTTCTTCGGCGGGGGCTGGGACGCGATCCTGTCCCGCATCACCGACGTCTTCTTCGCCATCCCCGTCGTGCTCGGCGGCCTGGTGCTCCTGTCGGTGGTCACCAGCAACACCGTCTGGCCGGTGATCGGCTTCATGGTGCTGCTCGGCTGGCCGCAGCTCTCCCGCATCGCCCGCGGCTCGGTGATCACCGCCAAGCAGAACGACTACGTGCAGGCGGCGCGCGCCCTCGGCGCCTCCAACTCGCGGATGCTGCTTCGGCACATCGCGCCGAACGCGGTCGCCCCGGTGATCGTCGTCGCCACCATCGCGCTCGGTACGTACATCGCGCTCGAGGCGACCCTCTCGTACCTGGGCGTCGGTCTGAAGCCGCCGAACGTCAGCTGGGGCATCGACATCTCGGCCGCTTCCCAGTACGTCCGCAACGCCCCGCACATGCTGCTGTGGCCGGCCGGAGCGCTGGCGATCACCGTGCTCGCGTTCATCATGCTCGGCGACGCGGTGCGCGACGCCCTCGACCCCAAGCTGAGGTAGCCGCCCATGTCACCCACATCGCCCACGCTGCTCGAAGTGCGCGATCTGCACGTGGAGTTCAGGACCAGGGACGGCGTCGCGAAGGCCGTCAACGGCGTCGACTACAGCGTCCGCGAGGGCGAGACGCTCGCCGTGCTCGGTGAGTCGGGCTCCGGCAAGTCGGTGACCGCCCAGGCCATCATGGGCATCCTCGACATCCCGCCAGGGAAGATCACCGGCGGCGAGATCATCTTCCAGGGCAAGGACCTCCTCAAGCTCAAGGAGGAGGAGCGGCGCAAGACGCGCGGCGCCGGAATGGCGATGATCTTCCAGGACGCCCTGTCGTCGCTCAACCCGGTGCTCAGCGTCGGCCAGCAGCTCGGCGAGATGTACATCGTCCACCAGGGGATGTCGAAGAAGGACGCCAAGGCCAAGGCCATCGAGCTGATGGACCGCGTCCGCATCCCGGCCGCCAAGGAACGGGTCGGGCAGTATCCGCACCAGTTCAGCGGCGGCATGCGCCAACGCATCATGATCGCCATGGCGTTGGCCCTCGAACCATCCCTCATCATCGCCGACGAGCCGACGACCGCCCTCGACGTGACCGTCCAGGCCCAGGTGATGGACCTCCTCGCCGAGCTCCAGCGCGAGCTGCACATGGGCCTGATCCTCATCACCCACGACCTGGGCGTCGTGGCGGACGTCGCCGACAACATCGCCGTCATGTACGCGGGCCGCATCGTCGAGAAGGCCCCGGTGCACGAGATCTACAAGGCGCCGGCGCACCCCTACACGCGCGGTCTGCTCGAGTCGATCCCCCGCCTCGACCAGAAGGGCCGGGAGCTCTACGCGATCAAGGGCCTGCCGCCCAACCTCATGAACATCCCGCCCGGCTGCGCCTTCAACCCCCGCTGCCCGATGGCCCAGGACATCTGCAGGACCGCTGTGCCGCCGCTCGCCGAAGTGACGTACGAGGGCCTGACCGCCCACCGCCGGAGCGCCTGCTACTTCTGGAAGGAGACGCTCGATGCCGACGCCGATGCCGCAAGGTGAGCACGTCAGCGAGAAGCACCCGGAGGGTGAGCCGATCCTCCAGGTGCGGGGCCTGGTCAAGCACTACCCGCTCACCCAGGGCGTCGTCTTCCGCAAGCAGGTGGGCGCGGTGAAGGCCGTCGACGGCGTCGACTTCGACCTCGGCCAGGGCGAGACGCTCGGCATCGTCGGGGAGTCGGGCTGCGGCAAGTCGACGGTCGCCAAGATGCTGGTGAACCTGGAACGGCCGACCGCCGGGGAGATCCGCTACAAGGGCGAGGACGTCAGCAAGCTGTCAGGGCGCGCGCTGAAGGCGGTGCGCCGCAACATCCAGATGGTCTTCCAGGACCCCTACACGTCGCTGAACCCGCGCATGACGGTCGGCGACATCATCGGAGAGCCGTACGAGATCCATCCCGAGGTCGCGCCGAAGGGGTCGCGGCGGGGGAGGGTCCAGGACCTGCTGGACGTCGTCGGGCTGAACCCCGAGTACATCAACCGCTATCCGCACCAGTTCTCCGGCGGGCAGCGGCAACGCATCGGGATCGCGCGGGGGTTGGCGCTGCGCCCCGAGATCATCGTGGCCGACGAGCCGGTCTCCGCGCTGGACGTCTCGGTGCAGGCGCAGGTGGTCAACCTCCTCGACCAGCTGCAGAACGAGTTCAATCTGTCGTACGTGTTCATCGCGCACGACCTGTCGATCGTGCGGCACATCTCGGACCGGGTGGGGGTGATGTACCTGGGCCGGATCGTCGAGATCGGCACCGACGAGGAAATCTACGAGCACCCGACGCACCCGTACACGCAGGCGCTGCTCTCGGCGGTGCCGGTGCCGGATCCCCAGGCTCGGGAGCACCGGGAGCGGATCATTCTCCACGGGGATGTGCCGTCGCCGGCGAACATCCCGTCGGGCTGCCGCTTCCGCACCCGCTGCTGGAAGGCGCAGGAGCGGTGCGCCCTGGAGGTCCCGGCGCTGGCCGTTCCGGCGGAGTTCCGGCTCCAAGAGGGCCCCGCAGCCCACGATTCGGCCTGCCACTTCGCCGAGGAGAAGCAGGTCGTGCCCTAACAAGATGTCCTCAAGGACGGACTCGGCGGAGCCGGTGATCGGGCGGCCACCGTGAGGCACCCGGCTTAACGCAGGGGCAATCGCGCCGTCGCGTACGCGATATACGTGCGCGGCAAGGTGAAGGACGTACGGCCGTGCGGGTGCCGTAGACCGGCCGGGGCAAGCCATGTCGCCCCGGCCGGTCGCCGTTTGCCGGGGGCTAGTCCAGGGCCAACGCGCGCTTCAGGAAGTCGACTTGGAGCAGGAGCAAGTTCTCCGCCACCTGTTCCTGGGGGGTCATGTGCGTCACCCCGGAGAGCGGGAGCACCTCGTGGGGGCGGCCGGCGGCCAGCAGGGCGGAGGAGAGGCGCAGGGCGTGCGCCACCACCACGTTGTCGTCCGCGAGGCCGTGCACGATCATCAGCGGGCGGTGCGGGTTCTCCGGAGCCACCAAACCCTCCTCGGTGACGAGGGAGTTGAGGGCGTACGCAGCCGGATCCGACCCGGGGTCGCCCAGGTATCGCTCCGTGTAGTGCGTGTCGTAGAGGCGCCAGTCCGTCACCGGCGCACCCGCAACGCCCGCGTGGAAGACGTCGGGGCGGCGAAGGACCGCGAGCCCCGCGAGGTAACCGCCGTAGGACCAGCCCCGGATGGCGACCCGGTCCAGGTCCAGGGGGAAAGCGGAAGCCAGGCCCTGGAGCGCGTCCACCTGGTCGTCCAGGGTGAGCGTGAAGTCCTTGCGGACCGCCTTCTCCCACGCGGGGGAGCGCCCCGGAGTGCCCCGCCCGTCCGCGACGATCACGGCGAAGCCCTGGTCGGCGAACCACTGCGACGTGAGGTACGGATTGTGCGCCGCGACCACCCGCTGGCCGTGCGGCCCCCCGTACGGATCGAGCAGGACCGGAAGCGGACCCGATCCCTCCTGGTAATCCGTGGGGAGCAGGACGGCGCACGGGATCTTGCGTGCGCCCCCTTCGGCGAGCGTCACGCGCGGCGTGAGCCCCGGGCGCTGGGCGTGTGAGGCGACAGTCGCCGTCTGCTTGCCGTCGCGCAGTACCTGGACGCGAGTGCCCGGCTGGTCCAGGGTGGCCGACACGAGGACCGTGAGGCTCCCCGAGCGCACCGCCGAGTGGACCCCGGCCTCCTGCGAGACGCGCTCGACGCCGAGTTCATTGACGCGGTAGACGTGCACCTCGCCGGTCTCGGGCGATGCGGCCGCGCTGCCCGCCGACGCCGAGATCAGTACGTCGTCGTCCGCCACGTCCAGGACCGCGCGGACATGCAACTGCGGCCCCGTCAGCGGCCGTTCACCCACCGCGAGGACCCGCGCGCCGCCCTCGTCGACGATCCGCACCAGCTTGCCGCTCGGCGACCAGGACGGGGCGCCGGGGAAGAGTTCCAGCCATTCCGGATCCTCCTCCGCGTGCACCATCCGCGTCGAGCCGTCGTCCGGGTTCACCGCCAGGTACAGCTGGCTGAGCTGGTCCCTCGACTGGACGAGGAGCAGCGGTGCGCCCGCCGACGACCAGTGCACACGGGCCAGATACGGGTAGCGGGCTCGGTCCCACGTCACCTCGGTGCGCGCGCCGTCCAGCGTCACGACGAAGAGGCGCACGTCCGCGTTCGCCGTGCCCGCCGCCGGGTACGCGACCTTCGTCGGCTCGCTCTCCGGGTGCGCCGGATCGGCGATCCACCAGCGCCGCACGGCGGCGTCGTCGGCGCGCGCGACAAGCAGCCGGTCCGATCCTGGCGACCACCAGAAACCCCGCGAGCGGCTCATCTCCTCGGCCGCGATGAACTCCGCCAGGCCGTACGTGACGGTCCCCTCGCCCTCGCCCTCGGGCTCCGCAAGCGCCCGGTCGCCCTCGCCGTCGGCGCCCGTCACCCGCAGGGCGCCCCCGGCGACGTACGCGATGTGGCGGCCGTCGGGGGAGGGGCGGGGGTCGATCACCGGGGCCGGGGTGCGCAGTTCGCGTGCCGTGCCCGCGCGCAGCTCCGCGGCGAAGAGCCGGCCGGAGAGCGCGAAGGCGGCGAGCTCCACCGCCGCGTCCGTCGCATAGCCCACGATGCCCGCGCCGCCCTCGCGGCTGCGCTCGCGCCGGGCCCGCTCCGCGGCGGAGAGCCGCTCGGCGGCACCGTTCAACAGCGCCTGGGGATCGGCCGCGACGCGTTCGACGGCGCCGTCCGCCAGGTCCAGGACCCAGAGTTGATTCGCCCGGTCGGTGCCGGACGAGGAGCGCAGGAAGGCGACACGGGACCCGTCGGGCGCCACCGTGAACGCGCGGGGCGCACCGAGCGTGAAGCGCTGTGTGCGGGCGTGCTGACGCGGGAAGGAGAGCCGCTGCGCGGGACTCTCGGCGGGCCCGGCGGATCCATGGGTCTCGATGGTCATTCTCCGAGCCTATGGGGCATGCGCCCCCTTGTGCTGCCGTGCTCCGAGTCATGCGGACCCACGGATAGTTATGATCCGTAGCGCTTAGTGGGTATGAACCTGCTGGCGTCCGCACTGGTGCAGGGTCTTGGACTTGGAGGTGAGCCGCCGTGGCACTCTCGATTTCGGCGGTGGTGCTGCTGGCGATCATTGTCTTCTTGCTGGTCAAGAAGTCAGGACTGAAGGCGGGGCACGCTGTCGTCTGCACGCTGCTCGGCTTCTACCTGGCGAGCTCGTCCGTCGCCCCGACCATCAACGAGCTGACGACGAACGTGGCGGGGATGATCGGCGACATCAAGTTCTGACCTGCTGTCGGGGTGCTCGTAGGGTGGTCCCATGACGGAACTGCCCGCCCGGCGTCTGCTGCTCGTGCACGCGCACCCCGACGACGAGTCGATCAACAACGGCGCGACCATGGCCAAGTACGCGGCCGAAGGCGCCCATGTCACGTTGGTGACCTGCACGCTCGGCGAGGAGGGTGAGGTCATCCCGCCCGAGCTCGCCCACCTGGCGCCCGACCGCGAGGACAGCCTCGGCGCGCAGCGCATCGGGGAACTGGCCGCCGCGATGAAGGAAGTGGGCGTCACCGACCACCGCTTCCTCGGCGGCACCGGGCGCTACCGCGACTCCGGGATGATGGGCGTCGAGCAGAACCACCGCCCCGGCGCCTTCTGGTCCGCCGATCTCGACGCCGCCGCCGCGCACCTCGTCGAGGTGATCCGCGAGGTGCGTCCGCAGGTGCTTGTGACGTACGACCCGGACGGGGGGTACGGCCACCCCGACCACATCCAGGCGCACCGCGTCGCGATGCGCGCGGCCGGCCTCGCGGGCGAGGCGGCCTTCCGCTCGGATCTCGGCGAACCGCACACCATCGACAAGATCTACTGGAACCGTGCGCCCCGCTCGGCCGTCGAAGAGCGGTTCCGGTGGATGGCGGACGCCCTGCGGCACTCGCCGTTCACGGACGCCGCCGTGGTCGCCGACGTGCCGGGTGTGACGGACGACGAGCGGATCACGACGGAGATCGACGGGACCGCGTTCCGGCAGGCGAAGGCGGCGGCGATGCGCGCGCACGCCACCCAGATCGAGGTGCAGGGGCCGCTGTTCGTCCTCTCGAACGGGCTCGCGCAGCCGATCTTCGACGTGGAGTACTACGAGTTGGTGCGAGGAGAGGCCGGTGCCATGGTCGGCGAGCGTGAGACGGATCTGTTCGCGGGGCTCGAAGGAGTGACGGCGCTGTGAGTACTCGTTCCCGAGCGTCCTCGTCCGTCGGCGGCCCGAAAGGTTCCGGTTCGGCCTCCGCCTCGGCCGTCGCCCAGCCGGTCAACGCCGGGCGGATCGCGGCCTATGTCCTTTTCTTCGTGCTCGGCGCGGTGATCGGCGCCGCAGGGGCACTCGTCCAAGGGGGCTGGATCCCGGGCGGGTTGCTGCTCGCGCTGCTCGGAGCCGCGGGGCTGTTCTACGGAGGGTCGCGCGCGACCGGCACCAGAGCCGGGGCGGTGGCGCCGGCGGCGGGCTGGCTCGTCGCCGTCATGCTGCTCACGGCCGCCCGCCCCGAAGGCGACTTCCTCTTCGGCGCGGGAGTCGGCTCGTACGCCTTCCTGCTCGGCGGAATGGCGGTCGCTGTGATGTGTGCCACCCTCGGCCAGCGGTCGCAACCAGGCGGGCCCGCCGCCCGACTTGGCAAGTGACGTACCACTTCAGCCCGTGCCCCGTACGGGATTGACGGCGGTCACAGGATGACTGCCGACGGCGGCCAGTATGGTGGTGCGCGCCGCCGAGCCGCCCGCGTTAGGACGAGACGGGCGGCGGAGCCAACCGGGAGAACCTGCCTTGAGTCGTGAAACTGACAGTTCGTCCTCCGGGCCCCAGGGGCGCGGTGGAGCCGCTTACCCCTCGGGGACGCCGCCGTACGGCTCCCCCGCGTCGGACGGCGCCGTGGACGGCGCGCAGCGGCAGGCCGCCGACGAACGGCCCGACGAACCCAAGACCGAGACCACGCTGACCACGCGCATCCGGATCAACATCCCCGGCTCGCGCCCCATCCCGCCGGTCGTCATGCGTACGCCCGTCGGCGACGGCGACGTGGCTCCCGGGCGCCCGGAGGACGCGGGCAGGGCGAGGGACGGCTCCGCCGCCGGAAACGGCGCGGGCGCCTCTGCTTCCGTGCCCGCTCCAGGCGGCCCCGTGGGCGGGCAGGGCGCCGGGGGCTCCGCGCCCGCCGCGGGTGGATCCGCCCCCGCGCAGCCGGAGGAGAAGACGAGCGACTGGTTCGCGCCGCGCAAGAGCGGCGGCGCGACGAGCAGCGGCGCGACGAGCGGTGGCGCGGGCGGCAGCGCGAGCGGCCCGGGTGCCGGTTCCCCCGGCAGCGGCTCCGGAGGCAACAACGGCTCCGCGCCCGCCGGTTCGGGCGGCAACGGCTCCGGTACGGGAGCCTTCGACGTGTCCGGCGCCGTGGCGTCGGGCCCCCTCGGCTCGGGCGCCCCGCAGAACGGCGACCGGCAGCGCGGGGATCTGCCGTACTTCACCGGAGGCGCCGCGGGCGACGGCGGGCGCGGGCCCGCGGGACCGACGAGCGGCCCGGTGACCGGCGAAGGGCCGATGACGCCCTCCGCACGCCCGACGCCCCCGTCGAACCCGGCAGCTCGCCCCAACCCGGCGGCCCCCGGCGCCCGTCCGGGCGCGGGCACGGGCACCGGCATGAGCGACGACACCGCCATCCTCACGCCCCAGAAGGCGGGCCCCGTCACGGGCCCCGGCGGCGCCCCGCGTCCCCCCGCCGCAGGCCAGGGCGGCCCCGTCTCCATCCCGGGCGGCCCCACCGCGCCCGCGCCCGGAGCCAATGTCTCGGGCGACACGCTCACCAGCGGCATCCCCGTCGTACCGCCGGCCCAGAACTCGCCGTTCGCCACGGGCCCGCACCCCGAAGCGCCCGTGCCGCACACGCCGCCGAAGCTCCCCGAGCCGGTGCAGCCGAACGTGCCGGCCGCGACGTCCGCCCCCAAGAAGAAGGGGCGCAACAAGCTCGTCCTGGTGGGCGTCGGCGTGGTCGTCGTGGCCTGTGGGGCGTACGGCGCCGGACTGCTGATGAACCACGCCGACGTGCCGAAGGGCACCACCGTGCTCGGCGTCGACATCGGCGGCGGCACCCGTGACGAGGCCGTCAAGAAGCTCGACGCGGCGATCGGCAAGGACGTCATCAAGCCCCTGAAGCTGTCGGTCGGCGGCGAAGAGGTCACGCTGGAGCCGGAGCAGTCGGGCCTGACGGTGGACAGCCAGGCCACGGTCCGCAACGCCGCGGGCAGCGACTACAACCCCGTGTCGGTGATCGGCTCGCTCTTCGGCGGCGAGCGCGTCGCCGAGGCCGAGATGCCCGTCGACGAGGAGAAGCTGGCGGCCGCCCTGGAGCGCGCCGCGGGCGCGTCCGGCTCGGCCAAGGAGGGCTCGGTCAAGTTCGTGCCCGGCAAGGCCGTGCCGGTGTACGGCAAGGAGGGCAAGGGCATCGACGTCGACGCCGCGACCACGGCGGTGTCCGAGGCGTACAAGAAGCAGGTCGAGACCGGCAGCGCCGGCACCGTCGAGCTGCCCGTCACCACGCGCAAGCCGACGGTGTCGAACGCCGAGGTCGACAAGTTCATGACCCGGTTCGCCGAGCCCGCGATGTCCGCCAATGTCACGATCAAGGCGGGCACGAAGTCGATCCCGTTCGGTCCGGCGAAGTCGCTCCCGAAGGTCCTGCAGACGCAGGTCCTGAAGAACGGCACGCTGCAGCCGCACTACGACCTCGTCGAGCTCAAGAAGCTCTACGGCAACGTCTTCGACGGCGTACTGATCCAGCGCGGCAACGGCGACAAGACGCCGGTCCAGCCGCAGGACGTCGCCAACGCGATGAACCAGGCGCTGATCGGCAAGACGCCCGCCGAGCGGATCGGTGTGATCGAGACGAACGCGAGCTGAGCGCTTCGTCGGAACAGCCGGGGCGTCCCTGAGGGGGCGCCCCGGTTTCGTATGACATCTGTCATCCCGGACCCGCAACACACGACACTGCCGCCGTGCGTCGCCCCTGGCGACGATGGAACGCATGACAGCAGTGAGCTTTGACCGCGTGACCAAGAACTACGGGGACGTCCGTGCCGTGGACGGTCTCACGCTCGACCTTTCCCCCGGCGAGACCGTCGCGCTCCTCGGGCCCAACGGGGCCGGCAAGTCCTCCACCCTCGACCTGCTGCTCGGCCTGCGGCAGCCGGACAGCGGCACCGTGCGGGTCTTCGGCGGGAGTCCGCGCGAGGCGATCACCGCCGGGCGGGTCGGCGCGATGCTGCAGAGCGGCGGCCTGATGGGCGAGGTCACGGTCCGCGAACTGGTGCGGCTCGCCTGCGAGCTGCACCCGAGGCCACACCGCGTGAACGACGTGCTCGCCCGCGCGGGCGTCACCCAGCTCGCCGACCGCAAGGTCGACAAGCTCTCCGGCGGTCAGGAACAGCGCGTCCGCTTCGCGCTCGCGACTGCGGGAGCCAGTGACCTGATCGTCCTCGACGAGCCGACCACCGGCATGGACGTCACCGTCCGCCAGGCCTTCTGGGCCACCATGCGCGAGCAGGCGGACCAGGGCCGCGCCGTCCTGTTCGCCACGCACTACCTGGAGGAGGCCGACGCGATCGCGGACCGCGTCCTCGTGCTGCACCGGGGGCGGCTCGTCGCGGACGGCACCGCCGCCGAGATCAAGGCGAGGGCCGGGGCCCGCAAGGTCTCCTTCGATCTGGAGACCATCGACGAGGCCGGCGCCCGCGAGCTGCGCGCGCTGCCCTCCGTGACCGCCGCCGACGTGTCAGGTCACACCGTCCGGCTCCGGACGACGGACGCCGACGCCACCGTGCACGCGCTCTACGGGCTGGCTCTGTACCCCCGGAACCTGGAGGTCACGGGCCTCGGCCTGGAGCAGGCCTTCGTGGCGATCACCGAGGCCGAGGAGGCCAAGGCATGCTGATCAAGCTGGAGATCATCCGCGCCCTGCGCAACAAGAAATTCCTGTTCTTCTCGGTGCTCTATCCCGCGCTGCTCTTCCTGCTCATCGCGGGCGGCCAGGACGCCACCGACAAGGTCGGCGGCACGGGTCTGGGCGTGCCCGCCTTCATGATGGTCTCGATGGCGTCGTTCGGGGCGCTGACCGCCGTCCTGATGGGCAACAGCGAGCGCATCGCCAAGGAGCGCGAGAGCGGCTGGGTGCGGCAGTTGCGCCTGACCAGCCTGCCGGGGCGCGGCTATGTCCTGGCGAAGACGGCGAGCGCGGCGGTGGTCAGCCTGCCGTCGATCCTCGTGGTGTTCGCGGTCGCGGCCGCCGTCAAGGACGTCCGCCTCGACGCCTGGCAGTGGCTCGCGCTGACCGGGGCGATCTGGGCGGGCAGCCTCTGCTTCGCGGCGCTCGGGGTGGCCATCGGCTATCTCGCGACCGGCGACGCGGTCCGCCCGATCACGATGATCGTGTACTTCGGTCTCTCCGTGCTCGGCGGCCTGTGGATGCCCACGACCACCTTCCCGCAGTGGCTGCGCGACATCGCGTCCTGGCTGCCGACCCACGCATACGCTGCCCTCGGACAGGCCATCGAACTGGGCGACGCCCCGCACGCGAAGGACATTGCGCTCCTCGCCGGGTACTTCGTCCTCTTTGCGGGCGGCGCGGCATGGCTGTACCGGAAGGACACCCTGAAGGCGTGAACGACACCGACGGCACCGAGCGGGACCATCCCCTGCACAGCTTCGGACAGCCGGTGCGGGACCGCCGCCAGCTGCTGACGAAGGCGCTGTGGATCGGCATCTGGCTGGTCTTCCTCGCCAGTCCGGTGCGGGACCTGGTGGAGAGCGAACGGAGCGGCGTCGCCACCGCGCTCGGCTGGCTCGGCCTGGCCGCCTTCGTGGCCTGCTATCTGTCCGTGGTGTTCCGGTACACCGCCAAGGTCTTCGACTGGCGTGTGGTGCGCTGGTCGCTCGCGGCGCTCCTCGCGCTCGCCGTGGTCCTCTCGTTCGCGTTCGGGACGGCCTGGCTCGGGCTTTTTGTGTACGTCGCCGTGTCCGCCGGGGCGGTGCTGCCGATGGGGCAGGCGATGTGGGTCATCCCGGCCGTCACCGGCGTGATGGTGGCGGTCGGCCTGCGCACCGACAGCCTCGGGGACCTCCTTGGCAGCCTCGCCGTGCTGACCCTCCTGGTCGGCTTCGCGATGACCGGGGTGCGGCAGTTGGTCCGTACGACGGTCCAGTTGCGGCAGGCGAGGGCGACCGTCGCCCAACTGGCCGCCAACGAGGAGCGGTTGCGGCTCGCCCGCGATCTGCACGACCTGCTCGGCCACTCCCTCTCCCTGATCACGCTGAAGAGCGAGCTTGCCGGGCGGATGCTCCCGGACCACCCCGACAAGGCGGCGCAGCAGGTGGCCGACATCGAGCAGGTCAGCCGCCAGGCGTTGGTGGACGTCCGCGAGGCGGTCTCCGGCTACCGCAGGCGCACCCTCGCCGGGGAACTGGCGGGCGCCCGCACGGCGCTGGCCGCCGCCGGTGTCGAGGCCGATGTCCCGCTCGATCCGCCCGCCGAACTGCCGGGCGAGGAAGGGGAGGCGGCGCTCGCCTGGGCCCTGCGCGAGGCGGTGACGAACGTCGTGCGGCACAGCGGGGCGCGGCGCTGCACGGTGGCGTTCACCTCGCGGCAGACCCTCGACGGGCCGATCGTCGAGCTGTCCGTGGAGGACGACGGCGGGGGCGGCTCGGGTGCCGCGCCGGGCAACGGTCTGACGGGCCTCGCGGAACGCCTGGAGGCGGTCGGCGGTGTGCTCGAGACGAGTCCCGCCGGGCGCCGCGGCTTCCGGCTCGAGGCCCGGGTGCCGCGGGGCCGGGGAGCGGCCGGGGACCGCGAGGCCTCGGCTCTAGGATCTTCCACATGAGCGGCGCGAACAGCGAAAAAGAGACCCAGGGCGGCGGCACGGACATCAGAGTGCTGCTCGCCGAGGACCAGTCGATGGTCCGCGAGGCGCTCGCCGCGCTGCTCGGCCTGGAACCGGACATCGACGTGGTCGCCCAGGTGGCCCGCGGCGACGAGGTGCTGGCCGCGGCGCGCGCCCACGCGGTGGACGTGGCGCTGCTCGACATCGAGATGCCGGGCCGCACCGGAATCGAGGCGGCCGCCGAACTGCACGCGGAACTCCCGGAGTTGAAGATCGTCGTCCTCACGACCTTCGGCCGCCCCGGCTATCTCCGCAGCGCGATGGAGGCGGGCGCCGACGCCTTCCTGGTCAAGGACGCGCCGGCGGCCCAGCTCGCCGAAGCGGTCCGCAAGGTCCTCGCGGGGGAGCGGGTCATCGACCCCACACTCGCCGCGGCCGCGCTCGCCGGAGGCGCGAACCCGCTGACGGACCGCGAGCGCGAGGTCCTTCGCGCGGCGGCCGACGGCTCCACCAACGCCGAACTGGCCACGGCCCTGCACCTCTCCCCGGGCACGGTCCGCAACTACCTCTCGACGTCCATCCAAAAACTGACGGCCCGCAACCGCGCGGATGCGGTGCGCGTAGCCCGCGAGAAGGGCTGGCTCTGAGGGACCCGGGCCCCGCGCCGCCGTGGCCTCCGGGTGCATTGTGTCGGCGGCGGTTTGGCCGGTGGCGGCCGCGACCGGCGGTCCAGGATCAACGCGCCGATGTGGTGCGTATCGCCCGCGACAAGGGCTGGCTCTGAGAGCGCCGAACCGGCCTCAGTTCAGCATCGCCCGTGCCGCCCGGGCCTCCCTGCGCAGCGCGTCGGCGGTGGCCCGGTCGGTGGCGGCCACCTCGTCGGCGTACGTCTCGATCTCCGCGGCGCCGGTGCGGAACTCGCCGCGCTGGACGAGGAGCCGGGCCCGTTCGTAGTGCAGACGGTGCTGCGGCGACGGCAGCAGGAGGCAGAGCTCGACCGCCCACAGCGCGACGTCCGTGCGCTCGGGGCGGGCCGCCGCCCAGGCGCGGATGTTGTTGAGGATGCGCAGGACGATGTTGAGCGGCTCCGCAGGGCTCAGCATCGCCGGCTGGGGCGGCGCGCCCGTGGCCCCCACCACCAGCAGCTCCACGTCCGACCGCGTCAGGACCCGGCCCCCGTCGAACGGGTTGGCGAGCACCCGCTGGTCGCCCGCGCCGAAGCCGACGACGAAGTGGCCCGGCAGCGCGACCCCGTGGACGGGCGCGCCCGCCCGGCGCGCGACCTCGATCCACACCACCGAGAGGAGGATGGGGAGGCCTCGGCCGCGCCGCAGGACCTCGTGCAGGAGCGCGGACTCCAGGCGCTGGTAGTCGCCGGGCCTGCCCTTGAACCCGCAGCGCCCGCCGAGGAGTTCGGCGAGCTCCATGGCCCACAGCAGGGGGTCGCAGGGCGGCCCGGGCAGCAGCTCCGCGAGCCGGTCCAGCTTCCGGCAGGCCGCGTCCATGCCGGCGTCGTCGAGCTCCGCGTCCGCCTCCGCGCCGATCAGCAGGCAAAGACGCGCGAGATCGGGCCGCGCGGACCGTGCCTGATCGGCGAAGAGGCGTCGCCGCTCCGGGGATCGGGGGTGCATACGTGCCTGGTGCCCGGCCGGGCCGATCGCTAGCGCTCCGATCTCCGCTCAGGGGTGCATCCGGGCCCCCTTCAGGACCTTGTCCACGCCACCCCGCGCCCCGTACACCAGGAGCCCGACCAGATCGAGCTGGTCCTTCGGCACGGCCCGCACCGCCGCCCGGTTGTCCCGGTCGTTGCCGGTGCCGAACAGGTCCGACGTGAAGACGGCCCTGGGCAGCGAGCGGGACAGCGCACGACCGTGCGCGGCGGTCAGCGTCTCCTTCGTCCCCTCGAAGACAAGAACGGGCTGGCGGAACATCGGCAGGTAGGGGGTGCCGTCGGCGTCCTCGTACGGCTCGCCGATCACCTCGGGCGCCGCCGTACCGAGCCCGCTGACCAGGAACGCGGTCACGTTCAGGCGCTGCCAGGGCTCCAGGTCGTCGCGGAGCAGCACGGCGATCTTCGTGTCGAAGCGGACGGGCGCCGTGTCGGCGGCGGCCCCGGCGGTGTCTGTATCAGCGCTGGTCTCAGGGATGTTTCTCATGCTTCGAGACTGCCGAGTGGCCCGCTCGCACGTCTTGTACGTTCCTTGCATGGTGGCCCGGCAGGAGATCTCCGCATGGCGCCCGCCGGTCGCGGGCATCGTGGAGGTCTTCCACGCCCACTTCACCGAGCACACGTACCCGATGCACGTCCACGACGCGTGGACCCTGCTGATCGTGGACGACGGAGCGGTCCGCTACGACCTGGAGCGCCATGAGCACGGCACGCCGGGCGACACCGTCTCGCTGCTCCCTCCGCAGGTCCCGCACAACGGCTCGCCCGCCACCCCCGACGGCTTCCGCAAGCGCGTGCTCTACCTGGACATGACGCAGCTCGACGCGAGCTTCATCGGCCCGGCGGTGGACGGCCCCGACCTGGTGGACCCCGTCCTGCGCCGACGCGTGGGGCAGCTGCACGCGGCCCTCGCGCGCCGCGGCGACGAGCTGGAGGCCGAGAGCCGCCTCGCCCTGATCGCCGAGCGGCTGCGCGGCCATCTGCGCCCCAGGCTCACCACGGGCACGACCGGCCCGCCAGGGCGGGGCGTCGCCCAGAACCTCCGCGAACTCCTCGACGAGCGGCTGCTCGACGGCATCACCCTGGCCGAGGCCGCACGCCTGGTGCACGCCCACCCCACCCATCTCGTACGGGCCTTCAGCGGGGCCTTCGGCATCGCACCGCACCAGTACGTGATGTCCCGCCGCGTCGACCGCGCCCGCAGTCTCCTCCTGGCGGGCCGGCCCCCGGGCGAGGTGGCGACCGCCGCCGGCTTCTACGACCAATCGCATCTCACCCGGCACTTCAAGCGGGTGGTGGGCATCGCGCCGGGGCGGTACGCCCGCACCGCAAAGGGCACCAAATGGCCCTCCGCGCCCGTCAGTTGAGCATCGCGCGAGCCGCCCGCGCCTGGTCCCGCACCCGGTCCGCCGTGGTCGGCTCCACCGCCGTCACCACATCGGCGTACGTCTCAAGCTCCGCCGCGCCGCCGAGGAAGTCGCCCCGCTGGACGAGGAGCTGGGCCCGTTCGTAGCGCAGTCGCGCCGGGTGTGCGGGCAGCAGGAGGGAGAGCTCGACCGCCCACAGTGCGACGTCCGTGCGCTCGGGGCGGGCCGCCGCCCAGGCGCGGATGTTGTTGAGGATGCGCAGGACGATGTTGAGCGGGTCGGCGGGTCTGAGCATCGAGGGGTTCATCGTGCCGCCCGACGAACCGGCGACGAGCAGCTCCGCGTCCGAGCCGCTCAGCAGCCGCCCGCCCGCGAACGGGTCGGTCAGCACCTGCTCCTCGCGCGGCCCGAAGCCGACGACGAAGTGGCCGGGCAGCGCGACGCCGTAGACGGGCGCGCCCGCCCGGCGCGCGACCTCGATCCACACCACCGAGAGGAGGATCGGCAGGCCGCGGCGGCGCCGAAGCACCTCGTGCAGGAGGGAGGACTCCAGGCGCTGGTAGTCGGCGGGCGTCCCCAGGAACCCGCAGCGCGCGCCGAGGAGTTCGGCAAGCGCGGCCGCCCACTCCCGGGCGCCGCCGGGCCGGTAGGGCAGCTGCCCGGCGAGGTCGTCCAGCTCGATCTGCGCGGCGTCGATGCCGTCGTCGCCGAGTTCCGGATCGGCCTCCGCACTCACCAGGAGGCACAACAGGGACAGGTCGGGCCGCTCGGACCTGGCCTCCTCGGCGAACCTCCGCCGCGTCGCGGACGTCCTTGACTCCTCGTGCATGCGTGCCTCGTGCCTTACTTACCGAGCCGGCCCCGGCGGGAACCTACCGAGCCGACGGGTATCGATAGTGGTGGTACGTGTGGTGCGCCGCGAAGCCAAGACCGCCGTACAGCGCCCGCGCACCCTCGTTGTCGTCCTCGACCTGCAGCCAGGCCGCCGAAGCGCCCTCGGTGAGCGCCTGCCGGGACAGCGCGGCCATCACCGCGGTCGCGAGCCCCTGGCGCCGGTGCGCCGGATCGACCTCGACCGCCATGAACCCCGCCCAGCGCCCGTCCACCACGCACCGGCCGATCGCCGCGGGACCCGCGTCGGGAGAGGCCCCGGGCACGGAAGCGAACCACACCGAGGGGCCGCTCGCCAGCACCTTGAGCACATGAGGTCCCGGCACCCCGAATCGCTTGTAGCGGCGCAGCCACGCGTCGTCGTAGGAGCGCGAGAGCCGCACCCGTTCCACTTCCGCCTCCAGATCGCCGAGCGGTGCGAGGGCGCCGATGTGCAGCTGCGCGCTCGCCTCGCGCTGCCAGCCCCGCTCTTCGAGTTCCGCGCTGAGCAGCTCCTGGGTGCCATCGGCCCCGGTCGCGGTCTGGATGTACGAGGGCAGCTCCCGCTCCGCGTACCAGCGGCGTACGTGATCGAGTGCCTCGTCGAGCGGCAGGCCGGGGTCGCCGAGCGGCAGCACGGAGTTGGCCCGACGGGTGAAGCCGGCCGCCGCCCGCAGCTCCCACTCGCCGAGCATCTCGCTCTCGACCGGCTGCCAGGCGCGCGCGGACACCCGGGCCAACTCCGCGTAGGAGGCTGCGGGACCACGCCTGCGGGCCGGAGCCGGGGGTACGACCTTGCCCGCGACAAGGGAGCTTTCCACGATGCGGACACGCTGGCCGTCGCGGCGTGTGATCAGTACCACACCCTCGTTCCACGATGTGAGAACACCCACCGTGTCGGTGAACTTACCGCCCGTCTCGGCCCCTGCGTTCAACTGCCGCACGGAAACCCTTCTGCCCACGTCAGCAGGGGTAATCCGCACCTCAAGCCGTCCGCCCGCAGTGAATTCCACAGCTCTGTACGCCCCTCCTGTTCGGATCATGCTCGGGAACGGAGATACTAGAGGTGGGCATCGACGACGCCGCGCTCCCGCGCGCCAGGCGAGCGGAGCCTGAGGACGGCCCGCCAACGCCCGTATCGAGGAGGAACGACAGCGTGACCTACGTCATCGCGCAGCCTTGTGTCGACGTCAAGGACAAGGCGTGCATCGAGGAGTGCCCGGTCGACTGCATTTACGAGGGCTCCCGGTCCTTGTACATCCACCCGGACGAATGCGTCGACTGCGGAGCCTGCGAACCGGTCTGCCCGGTCGAGGCGATCTTCTACGAGGACGACACTCCGGAAGAGTGGAAGGACTACTACAAGGCGAACGTCGAGTTCTTCGACGAGCTCGGCTCGCCCGGTGGTGCCAGCAAGCTCGGCCTGATCGAGCGCGACCACACCTTCATCGCCGCATTGCCGCCGCAGAACCAGTAACGGCTGCTTGAAGCGCCGCCCCGGTCCCGTACGGCACATCCTGCCGTACGGGACCGAGGCATTTGTCCGCCCACGCATTACGGGAGTCAGCACGTGTCCGCAGTCTCTGGAGTCTCTGGTCTCTCTGGCCGCCTTCCCGCCTTCCCCTGGGACAAGCTCGAGCCCTACAAGGCCACGGCCGCCGCGCACGCCGGCGGAATCGTCGACCTGTCGGTGGGCACGCCGGTCGACCCGGTGCCCGAGCTGATCCAGAAAGCGCTGATCGCGGCCGCGGACTCGCCGGGCTATCCGACGGTGTGGGGCACGCCCGAGCTGCGCGACGCGATCACCGGCTGGTGCGAGCGGCGCCTGGGGGCACGCGGCATCACGCACCGGAACGTGCTGCCGGTCGTCGGCTCCAAGGAACTGGTGGCCTGGCTGCCGACCCAGCTGGGCCTCGGCCCGGGGGACGTCGTCGCCTACCCGCGGCTCGCCTACCCGACGTACGAGGTGGGTGCCCGTCTCGCGCGCGCCGACTACGTCGCGTACGACGACCCGATGGAGCTCGACCCCACGAACCTGAAGCTCCTGTGGCTCAACTCGCCCTCGAATCCCACCGGTCGCGTCCTGTCCAAGGACGAGCTGACCCGCACGGTCGCCTGGGCGCGTGAGCACGGCGTCCTGCTCTTCAGCGACGAGTGCTACCTGGAACTCGGCTGGGACGCGGAGCCGGTCTCGGTGCTCCACCCGGACGTGTGCGGTGGCTCGTACGAGGGCATCGTCGCCGTCCACTCGCTCTCCAAGCGGTCGAACCTGGCGGGCTACCGCGCGGCGTTCATCGCCGGTGACGAGGGCGTCCTCGGCGAACTCCTCCAGATCCGCAAGCACGGCGGCATGATGACGTCCGCGCCGACGCAGGCCGCCGTCGTCGCGGCGCTCGGCGACGACCAGCACGTGCGCGAGCAGCGCGAGCGGTACGCCGCCCGCCGCACCGCCCTGCGCGACGCCCTCCTGAAGCACGGCTTCCGCATCGAGCACAGCGAGGCGAGCCTCTACCTCTGGGCGACCCGCGACGAGTCCTGCTGGGACACGGTGGGCCACCTCGCGGAGCTCGGCATCCTCGTCGCGCCCGGCGACTTCTACGGCCCCGCGGGCGACCGCTTCGTCCGTGTGGCGCTGACCGCGACCGACGAGCGGGTGGCCACGGCGGTCGAGCGACTGGCCTGAGCGCGCACGGGGAGGGCCCCGGAGCCATCGGCTCCGGGGCCCTCCCCGTGTCGGTGCGCGGCGGTCAGCCGATCGGCAGGTCCTTGACCGGGAGCCGGTCGGTGGGCAGGCTGCCCTTGGCGACCGAGTCCGTCGGCAGGCCGCCGGCCAGGCGGTCGGTGGGCAGACCACCCTCGGTGGCCGTGTTCGCGGTCTCGCCGAGCAGCTTGCCCGCGCTGCCCGCGACGCCGCCAGCGGTCTTCTGCGCCGCGGGGGTGGTCGTCTTGGCGCCCTTGCCGACGGTCTTGGCGCCCTTGCCGACGGCCTTGCCCGTGGTCGCGGACTTCTTCACGGCCTTGTTGCCGGTCTCGCCCGCGAGACCGGTGACCTTCTGTGCCGCGCCGTCGACGGTGCTGCCCAGGCCGGCACCGTCGAGGGCGCTGACGCCGCCGAGGTCGGGGGTGGCGGGGAGTTCGGCGGCGCTTGCGGAGCCGGCCGCACCGACCACGGGAGCCGCCCCCGCTGCGATGAGCAGCGCGGCGCGGGCGATCCGGCGGGTCAGGGGGAGGGACATGATGCTCCTTCAGACGGGAGAGAACGTGGGTGTGTCCGGCCGGATGGGGCCCGGCGTTCGGACGCAGTGAATACCGCTCGAAGCCCGCGAAGGTTGCGGTGGCCGAATGTAAAGAGTTGGCAATGCATCGCATAATCGGCTCGGATAAAATCGGGCAAAGGTCTCGCCTCGCGCGAGTCTGCTGAATCGTCAATGCCCTGTGTTCGCAAGGGGTTTGGCGGATGTGGCGGGCGGTGCGCGAAAACCTGGACGGTGCGTCGCCCGTGAGTGATCAGCGTGGTCCGATCGGGTGATGCGCCGTACTACTGCCCAGTGACGATTCGGACCTCGCCCGCGCCGTTCCCGGCGTCCGTGCCCGACTCGTCCGCGCCCGCCTTGCCGGGCTTGTGCCATTCCTTGCCGGAATCCCCGACACGCCACTCCCGGCCCGCGTACGACACCTTCTCGATGCCGAGCGCGGACGCCTGGGCCACCGCCCAGTGCGCCAGCTCCCAGCCCCGCTGTCCGGCGCCGCCTTCGGTGGTCCCCGCCGTCGCGGACACCGGCACGGTCACCGCGCGGCCGTCACCCTCGGGCGCCACATCGCGGCCGAAGTCGCGCACGAGCGCGGCCCGCACCTGAGCCGGATCGCCCGGCGCCGCGGGCTTCCGGCCCTCGCAGCTGAGCGTGGCGGGGGCGCGGCCGGTCAGCGCGGCGGCAAGCAGCGCCGCGTCCGGCTCGTGCTTCGCGTACGCCTGGGGATAGCCGCTGCGCTGCACGCGCTGGGCGGCGACCGTCAGAGGGAGGCGGGAGTAGCCGGGGACCTTGTCGAGATGGGCGTAGAAACGCGCGGCCGAGTACGCCGGGTCCATGATCTGTTCCTCGTTGCCCCAGCCCTGCGAAGGCCGCTGCTGGAAGAGACCGAGCGAGTCCCTGTCGCCATGGGTGATGTTGCGCAGACCGGACTCCTGCAGGGCGGTCGCGAGGGCGATCGTCACCGCGCGCTCGGGCATGCCGCGCGACGTGCCCACGGCGGCGACCGTCGCGGCGTTCTCCGCCTGCTCGGCCGAGAACTCGTACGACGCCCCGTCCCCGTTGCCCGAGACGACCTCGCAGCGTGGCGCGGCTCTGCCCCCGGAAACGTACTGCACCACCACATAGCCGACGAGGGCGAGCAGGACCGCGACGGCCGCCCCGGTACGGAGGAGGCGGCCGCGCCGGACGAGGGTGGGGGGCTCAGGCACGCGACCAAGGTACTGGAGGCCACCGACAAGGCGGCGCGCCGAGGGGCGTTAGGGTCGAAGCCATGGCTCAGACCTCGCATCAGCCCCCGCTCGACCTCACGCTCGACGCCGCCGAGCTCACCGCCAGGCTCGTCGACTTCCCGTCGCCCAGCGGCGAGGAGAAGGCGCTCGCGGACGCCATCGAGACCGCGCTGCGGGGTCTGCCGCACCTCACCGTCGACCGGCACGGCAACAACATCGTGGCCCGCACGAACCTGGGCCGCGGCGAGCGCGTGATCCTCGCCGGGCACATCGACACCGTGCCGATCGCGGACAACGTGCCGTCCCGCCTGGACGAGCACGGAATCCTGTGGGGCTGCGGCACCTGCGACATGAAGTCGGGCGTCGCGGTGCAGCTGCGCATCGCGCAGACGGTCACCGAGCCCAACCGCGACCTGACCTTCGTCTTCTACGACAACGAAGAGGTCGCCGCCCACCTCAACGGCCTCGGCCATGTCGCCGATGCCCACCCCGACTGGCTCGCGGGCGACTTCGCGGTCCTCCTGGAGCCGACGGACTGCCAGGTCGAGGGCGGCTGCCAGGGCACGCTGCGGGTGTTCCTGAAGACGAAGGGCGAGCGCGCGCACTCCGCACGCGCGTGGATGGGCTCCAACGCGATCCACAAGGTCGCGCCGATCCTCGACAAGCTGGCCGCGTACGAACCGCGCAAGCCGATGGTCGACGGGCTCCAGTTCCACGAGGGGCTCAACGCCGTGCGGATCGAGGGCGGCGGCGCCACCAACGTCATCCCCGACGAGTGCACCGTCGTCGTCAACTTCCGCTACGCGCCCGACCGCACCGAGGACGAGGCGCTCGCCTTCGTACGCGACTACTTCGCCGACTGCGACATCGCCGAGTTCATCGTCGACGACCACACCGGCGGTGCACGGCCCGGCCTCAACCACCCCGCGGCGGCGGCCTTCGTGGCGGCGGTCGGCGGCACTCCGCGGCCCAAGTTCGGCTGGACGGACGTCTCCCGCTTCAGCGCGCTCGGCGTGCCCGCGGTGAACTACGGTCCCGGCGCACCGCTGCTCGCCCACAAGGTCGACGAGCGGGTCGAGGCCGCGCTGATCCCGGAGGCGGAGAAGCGGCTCACCGCCTGGCTGACATCGTGAGTTCCCGCAAGGATGCGTCGTTTGTAACGCCCAGAGACCTACGCTGAAGCGGCAAGTGAGCGTGACCGCAGCGGAAGGGGATGTTCATGGGTAATCCAGAAGCGCAGGGGCCGCCGGAGGAGCAGTACCTGGGGCCCGTGGTGCGGCGGCGTGAACAGATCACTCCCGGCACCACCGACCAGCGGCTGCTCGACACCGAGGGCGACTCGGAGTGGGTGCACACCGACCCCTGGCGGGTCATGCGCATCCAGTCGGAGTTCGTGGAAGGCTTCGGCGCGCTCGCCGAACTCCCCAGCGCCATCAGCGTCTTCGGCTCGGCGCGTACGCCGCACGGTTCGCCCGAGTACGAGGCGGGCGTCCGCATCGGCAAGGCGCTGGTCGACGCGGGCTTCGCGGTGATCACCGGCGGCGGCCCCGGCGCGATGGAGGCCGCGAACCGGGGCGCGCGCGAGGCCAAGGGCATCTCCGTCGGCCTCGGCATCGAGCTGCCCTTCGAGCAGGGGCTCAACGACCACGTCGACATCGGCGTCAACTTCCGCTACTTCTTCGTACGCAAGACCATGTTCGTGAAGTACGCCCAGGGCTTCGTGGTGCTGCCCGGCGGACTCGGCACCCTGGACGAGCTCTTCGAGGCGCTCACCCTCGTCCAGACCCGCAAGGTGACCCGCTTCCCCATCGTCCTGTTCGGCTCGGAGTACTGGGGCGGCCTCGTCGACTGGCTGCGCAACACGGTGGTGGCGGGCGGCAAGGCGTCGGAGCACGATCTGCACCTGTTCCACATCACGGACGACGTGGACGAGGCGGTGGCCCTGGTCACCAAGGAGGTCGGCCGCTAGGCCCTGCCGGGCGGGCGGGTCTCTCCCGCCCGCCCACGCGACCGCCCGGTGTCACGCCAGTCCGCGCCGGGCGACGGCCGGGTCCCGGTGCCCCGCGATCGTCGCCACCATGTCAAGCACCTGCCGCGTCTCCGCGACCTCGTGCACCCGGTACACCTGCGCCCCCAGCCACGCAGAGACCGCGGTCGTCGCCAGCGTCCCGATGACCCGTTCCTTCACCGGCCGGTCCAGCGTCTCGCCGACAAAGTCCTTGTTGGAGAGGGAGACGAGCACCGGCCACCCCGTCTCCACCATCTCGCCGAGCCGCCGGGTCGCCTCCAGCGAATGCCGGGTGTTCTTCCCGAAGTCGTGCCCGGGGTCGATCATCACGGACTCGCGCGGGACACCGAGCTCCACGGCGCGCTCGGCAAGACCGACGGTGACGTCGAGGATGTCGGCCATCACGTCCTCGTACGCGATCCGGTGCGGCCGGGTACGCGGCTCGGCACCGCCCGCGTGCGTGCACACGAGCCCCACCCCGTACCGCGCGGCGACCTCCGCGAGCTTCGGATCGACGCCGCCCCAGGCGTCGTTCAGGAGATCCGCCCCGGCCTCGCAGACCGCCTCGCCCACCTCGTGCCGCCAGGTGTCGACGCTGATGACGACGTCGGGGAAGCGCTTGCGTACGTCGGCGACGAAACCGACCGTCCGCCGCGCCTCCTCCTCGGCCGTGACTTCCTCGCCCGGACCGGCCTTGACCCCGCCGATGTCGATGATGGCAGCACCCTCTGACACCGCCTGCTCCACGCGGGCGAGCGCGGGCTCGTCGCGGAACGTGGCGCCCTGGTCGTAGAAGGAGTCAGGGGTCCGGTTCACGATCGCCATGATCACCGGCTCGTGCGCGTCGAATACACGCCTGCCAAGCCTGAGCATCCCCTGTGAACCTCCTCTGTCGGTGCCGTCAGCCGCCCGCTGCTCGGCCGCCTGCGACCTTAACTGTCACAGCCGCATGGCACGATCGGACCCTGACAGATTCAGCACCGAGTTGCTGCATGGGCAGTCGAGCGTGGGGGCCCGAAGAGATGGTCTTGTTCTTGTTCCTGGTCATCGCCCTTGTGGTGGTGGTCGGCGCGGTGACGCTCGCGGTGGTGGGCGGCGGCGATCGCCCCGCGCTGCCCGACGTGTCGCCCGAGCGGTTCACCGATCCGCTGCCCCGGGACCGCGCCCTGCGCCGCGCGGACGTCGAGGCGGTGCGCTTCCCGCTGACCGTGCGGGGCTACCGCATGGCGGACGTGGACGACGCGCTCGGCCGTCTCGGCGCCGAACTGGCCGAGCGGGACGCCCACATCGCGGAGCTCGAGGCGGCCCTGGCCGGCGCACAGGCCGCCGCTGTGGGCGGCCCCGGCCTGTTCAAGACGGACGCCCCGGACACGGAGCCGGTGCGGGACGCGGCCGAGGAGGAGAACGACCAGTGAGCGGCGACGCGGTGGCGGGTCCGGACGGCGGACTGCGCTGTCCCTGGGGGCTTTCGACCGAGGACTATGTGGCGTACCACGACGAGGAGTGGGGCCGCCCGGTCCACGGGGACGACGCGCTGTACGAACGCCTCTGCCTGGAGGCCTTCCAGTCGGGCCTGTCCTGGATCACGATCCTGCGCCGCCGCGAGGGGTTCCGCGCGGCCTTCGCCGGTTTCAAGATCGCCGAGGTGGCACGGTTCACGGACGCCGACCGCGAGCGGCTGCTCGCCGACCCCGGCATCATCCGCAACCGCGCCAAGGTCGACGCGACGCTCGCCAACGCGCGCGTGCTCGCCGACTGGGCCGATGGCGAGCTCGACGAGCTCATCTGGTCGCACGCCCCGGCCCCGGCCTCCCGCAAGGCGCCGGGCAGGCTGGCCGACGTACCGGCGATCACGCCCGAGTCCACGGCCTTGTCCAAGGCCCTGAAGAAGCGCGGCATCCGGTTCGTCGGCCCCACCACGGCGTACGCCCTGATGCAGGCCTGCGGCCTGGTCAACGACCACCTCGAGGACTGCGTGATACGGGTCCCCTAGGCAGGCCTCACCGGCCCAGGTACTTGGGCTTGGCCTTGTCCAGGAAGGCCTGCACGGCGATCGCGTGGTCCTCGGACGAGCCCGCCCTCGCCTGGAGTTCGTCCTCCTTCTCCAGGGCCTGCTCCAGGGTGTGCCCGGCCGCGTAGGCGAGCGACTCCTTGAGCGCGCCGTACGCGAGGGTCGGGCCCTCGGCGAGCGTGCGGGCCAGCTGCTGGGCCTCGGCCGCCAGCTCGTCCGCGGGGACGACCTTGTTGACGATCCCCAGGTCGTACGCCTCTTGCGCGCTGATGTTGCGCGGGAAGAGCAGCAGGTCGGCGGCCCTGCCCGGGCCGATCAGGCGCTGCAGCGTCCAGGAGACCCCCGAGTCGGCGGTCAGCGCGACCCCGGCGAAGGAGGTGTTGAAGCGCGCGGTGTCCGCGACGATCCGGTAGTCGGCGGCGAGTGCGAAGCCGAGCCCGGCGCCGGCCGCGACGCCGTTGACGCCCGCGACGACCGGCTTCGCCATCCCGGTGAGCGCCTTCAGGATGGGGTTGTAGTGCTCGCGCACCGTGCTCATCGTCTGCCGGGTGCCCGCCTCGCGGTCGGCGAGCAGCGAACCCACGTGCTCCTTCAGGTCCTGCCCCACGCAGAAGGCGCGCCCGGTCGCGGTGAGCAGTACGGCGCGCACCGCGGGGTCCGACTCGGCCGATTGCGCCGCCTCCCGCAGGGCGACCTTGGCCTCGGTGTTCATCGCGTTCATCGCGTCGGGGCGGTTCAGCGTGATCGTCGCGAGTCCGTCGCTCACCTCGTAGAGCACGGTGTCGGCCATGGTGAATCCCCTCCGGTGGTCCTGTCCTTGCCATCTTTGTCCGCACCCAGCATGTCGGAGATCATCGACCTCCGACATGAGGGGAGATATGTGACCTGCGTCAAAGAATTCCGGGCCTCGCAAGGCTATGAAGCGGCGAAGTATCGCAGCCACATCGCCGAATTGAGTGGTTTTGCGGGCGCGCGTTGCGCAAGCGATGCAGACCGATGTTGGTCATCGGGTCCTGCCATGCGGGATAATGGCCTGGAAGCAATGTGTTCGATGCCGGTGACACCTGGGTTGTCGGCTGCGATGAGCTGGTTTCAGGAAGGGGAACGAGCATGGCGGCCATGAAGCCGCGGACGGGCGACGGCCCGCTCGAGGTGACCAAGGAGGGGCGGGGCATCGTCATGCGCGTTCCGCTCGAAGGCGGCGGACGACTTGTCGTCGAACTGACTCCGGACGAGGCCGATGCACTCGGCGACGCCCTGAAGAAGGTCGTCGGCTGACGCGGAAGCGCGCCCAAACTTTTCACCGCCCCGGCATCGTAAAGGTGCCGGGGCGGTGCTGTATCCGGGGTTCGGGCGCCCCGAAGCTACCGCTTCACGGCGCAGAGCAGCCCATCGCCCACCGGCAGCAGCGACGGCATCAGGTCCTGACTCTCCCGCACGGCACGCAACAGCTCGCGGATGCGGAGGACCTCGGCGGGCTGCGGCCCGGAGTCCACGGTGCGGCCGTCCGCGAAGGCGCCCTCGAAGCAGACGAGGCCGCCGGGGCGCAACAGGCGCAACGATTCAGCGAGGTAGTCGAGGTACTCCGTGCGGTCGCCGTCGCAGAAGACGAGGTCGTAGCCGCCGTCCGCGAGGCGCGGCAGTACGTCCAGGGCGCGTCCGGGGATGAAGCGCGCGCGGTTGCCGGCGAAACCGGCGGCGCGGAAGGCCTGCCGTGCGAACTGCTGGCGGTCGGGCTCCGGGTCGACGGTGGTCAGCACTCCGTCGGGCCGCATGCCGTGCAGGAGATGGATTCCGGACACCCCTGTGCCCGTCCCGATCTCGGCCACGGCCTTCGCGTCCGCGGTGGCGGCGAGCATCCGCAGCGCGGCGCCGGTACCGGGCGACACCGAGGGCAGCCCTGCTTCCCGGGCCCGGTCACGGGCCCAGCGCAGAGCTTCGTCCTCGGCGACAAAGGCGTCGGCGAACGCCCAGCTCGTCTGCCGGTTGCCGGTAATGGCCCTCTCCTGTCCCCGTGGATGCCTGGCCGTGACTGTATCCGTTGGGGGTGGGAACCCGCAGATGGGACCGGGCGTTTAGTAAGGGTGTGAGGACAGCGGGGGTAACGAATGGATCAAGACTGGGCGCGGGCCCTTCGGCCAGGCAGGACACCTGGCGAGAAGCCCGTACCAAATTCCAGTAAAAACGCTTATCCGGAGCTAACGGGCGAGGTGGTTATGGTAGGGGCTCCACTGGACACCACCAGAGCCGACAGGGGAGGTGCGGCTGCGTCCGCGGATCGGGGAGGAGCGCTGAGGCGCTTTCTCAGGTTGGCGGGTGAGCCGAAATCCGTGACCGACACCGCTGACCGAACCCACACCGCCCACTCCGCTCAGACCGCGACCTTTGCCGCTGAAGCGGATTCGCAGGCGTGGACTCCGCCCACCTGGGAGGAGATCGTCAGCACGCACAGCGGACGGGTCTATCGCCTCGCGTACCGCCTGACCGGCAACCAGCACGATGCCGAGGACCTCACGCAAGAGGTCTTCGTCCGTGTCTTCCGGTCCCTCTCCACGTACACGCCCGGCACCTTCGAGGGCTGGCTGCACCGCATCACCACGAACCTCTTCCTGGACATGGTGCGCCGCAAGCAGCGCATCCGCTTCGACGCCCTCGGGGACGACGCGGCGGAGCGCCTTCCCAGCCGTGAGCCGTCGCCGCAGCAGGTCTTCAACGACACGCATTTCGACGCGGACGTGCAGCAGGCGCTCGACACCCTCGCGCCCGAGTTCCGTGCGGCCGTGGTCCTGTGCGACATCGAAGGTCTTTCGTACGAGGAGATCGCCGCGACCCTGGGCGTCAAGCTGGGTACGGTCCGCAGCCGTATCCACCGTGGCCGTTCGCAGCTGCGCAAGGCCCTTCGGCACCGGTCGCCCGAAGCCCGCGCCGAGCGGCGTTCGCTCGCCGGAGCCATGGCGCTGGGAGGAGGGGGCGCGACCGCGTGAGTGGATCACGGTCGAATCCTGCCGAACGGCATCTAGCCGAGGCCGAGCAGCATCTGGGGGACCGACTCGCCGCCCTGGTGGACGGAGAGTTGGGCCATGACGCGCGTGAGCGGGTTCTCGCTCATCTCGCGACCTGTCCGAAGTGCAAGACCGAGGCCGACGCACAGCGGCGGCTCAAGAGTGTTTTCGCGGAGGTGGCGCCGCCGCCTCCCTCCGAGAGTTTCCTCGCCCGTCTCCAAGGGCTTCCCGGCGGAGGCAGCGAGCCGCCCGGTGGCCCGCGTGCGCCGGGCGGCGGCTTCGCCACCACGGACACCGAGTCGGGGCTGCCCCCGGCCGGGGTCTTCGGGGTCAAGGGCGAGAGCTTCGGCTATGTGCCGTCGGGCGCCCATGCCACGGTGCTGCCGGGCGCGGGGCGCGGTTTCCGCATCCATGACGTCAGTCGGCACGAGGCCGAGCGGTCGCCGTGGCGCGGCAGGCGCTTCGCGTTCGCCGCAGCGGGCGCGGTGTCGCTGGCCGCGATAGCGCTGGGCGGCGTCACGACGGGCATTCCCGCTGATCCCGGCGACCCGCGTGCGGGCGGCTCTGGAAGCAGCAGCAACAGCAACGCGTCGCCGCTGCGTTCGCAGGGCTCGGGTGTCGGCACGGCTCCCGACTCCTCGCGGCGCCGCGGCAGCGGCCCGCTCACCGTGCAGGGCCAGCGGCCTGGCGTCCTCGCGGCGCCGGTCGCGCCGACGGAGGCGACGGGACCGCTGCTGCCCGGCGGGCAGGGACGGGGGCCACGCGTACCGGAGCCGGTCCAGGCCACGGGGCCGCTCTTCACCGGCGCGGCGGTCATGTCCCCGCTGATACGGCCGGCGGCTCCGCTCGCGCCGGGCGGCATGTCTCCCGGTGTCGCTTCCGGTGCCGCACCGCCGACCCCGGGGCCCGCGGCTCCGGGGCAGTCGGCGGATCCGGCGCGCACCTCCGCGTCCTCGCCGATAGAGGGCACACTGCAGGGCACTTCGCAGATCCGCTGACGTGCTCTGCGCTTCGGCGCGGGAACCTGATTGAATCCTGGGTGGGCCGTGCCTGCCCAGGATTCGTGGCGGGCGCGGAGTTGAGCACGTAATCGGCGTCCGACGCAGGCCAGTTGTGGGGAGAGCATGGACGAGGGCAAGCCCACGAAGGCGAAGTGGTGGAGCCGTCCCCGGCCGGCGTCGGCGTCCGCGCCCGACGGCGGACCGAGCGACACGGGCACCGGGCCCACGGGTGAGCCGGGCGGCTCCGACGACGCGATAGCCGCCGCCGGACCGGCGGCGCAGGCGGCCACCTCGGGCGATTTCACCCTGGCGGCAGCGAACCCGTCGGCCCCGGCCGCCCCCGCCGAGACGGCCTCCATCCCGGCCCCGGCGCAGGCCGACACGGCCCCCGCCCCGGTCGACACGGCCCCGGCGGACCGCCCCCGCCCGCTGCACGACCCCGATCCGTACAGCACGCCGCCCTACGGCGAGCCCGGCCCCTGGGCCCCCGCCCCGCCCTTCCAGCACCCGGTGGCGACCCCTGCCCACGGCACGCAGCTCCCGGCGGCCGCCCCAGGCGCGACCCCGCCCCACGGCACCCAGGGCCAGGCCCCCGCCCCCGTACACGGCGGCACCCCGCCCCACGGCACCGCGCACCCCACGCCCCCGCAGCAGCCGGTGGCCCAGGCCCAGGCCCAGCAGCCGCACCCGGCTCCGCAGCCCCACCCGGACCCGCAGACCCAAGCGGCCCCGCCCCGGCAGCCGTACGACCCCTGGAACGCGCCGCTTCAGCAGAGCGGCGCCGTCCCCGTCGACCCGGTCAAGAAGCGGAAGCGCGCGAACCGCACGCTCCTGGTCTTCGTCGCCGTCATCGCCATCGTCTCCGGCGGCATCGGCGGAGCCATCGGCGCCTATCTGGAGCGCAACAGCGGCGCGGAGGTCGAGCTGCCGCAAGTGGACGCGGAGGCCAAGGGGCGGGCCAAGGACAGCGTGGCCGGCATCGCCGCGAGCTCGCTGCCCGGCGTCGTGACCCTGCACGTCAGCGGCGACGAGGCACAGGGCACCGGCACCGGCTTCGTCCTCGACGGCAAGGGCCACATCCTCACCAACAACCACGTCGTCGAGCCCGCAGGCACCGGCGGCGAGATAACGGTGACGTTCAGCGGCGGCGAGACGGCGGAGGCCGAGGTCATCGGGCGCGACTCCGGGTACGACCTGGCCGTGGTCAAGGTTTCGGGCGTACGCGGACTCAAGCCGCTGCCCCTCGGGAACTCCGAGAGCGTCCAGGTGGGCGACCCCGTCGTCGCCATCGGCGCCCCCTTCGACCTCGCCAACACCGTCACCTCCGGCATCATCAGCGCCAAGGAGCGCCCGATCACCGCGGGCGGCGAGAAGGGCGACGGCAGCGACATCAGCTACGTCGACGCGCTGCAGACCGACGCCCCGATCAACCCGGGCAACTCCGGCGGCCCCCTGGTCGACGCCCAGGCCCGCGTCATCGGCATCAACAGCGCCATCCGCTCCGCCGACGACAGCTCGGCGCCCGGCGGCGGCCAGGCCGGTTCCATCGGGCTCGGCTTCGCCATCCCCATCAACCAGGGCAAGCGCGTCGCCGAAGAGCTGATCAACACCGGCAAGGCCACGCACCCTGTGATCGGTGTCACGCTCGACATGGAGTACACGGGCGACGGCGCCCGCGTCGGCGCCAAGGGCAAGGACGGCGGCCCCGCCGTGAACAAGGGCGGGCCGGGCGACCGCGCCGGAATCGAACCGGGCGACGTCATCACCGAAGTGGACGGCCAGCGCATCCATTCCGGCGACGAGCTGATCGTCAAGATTCGCGCCCACCGTCCGAAGGACAGCCTGGAACTGACCGTCCAGCGCGACGGAAAAGACCGGAAAGTGACCCTCGTGCTCGGCGCGGCGGGCGGCAGCTGATCCCCGCCTTTCGCCCAGCGGCTACCGGCCGGACAGGAACGCCGGGTACCGTGGACCCGGTCCGGATGGCAAGGAGTTCAAGGTGTTCTCAGACGTTGGCCCGCTCGAGGTAGTGGCGCTGATCATCCTCGCCGTGCTCGTCTTCGGCCCGGACAAGCTGCCCAAGCTGATTCAGGACGCCTCGCGCACCATCCGTAAGATCCGTGAATTCTCGGACAGCGCGAAGGCTGATATACGCAGTGAACTCGGCCCGGAATTCAAGGACTTCGAGTTCGAGGACCTGAATCCGAAGACCTTCATCCGCAAGCAGCTCGACAACGACGAGCTCGGCCTGAAGGAAATCCGCAACGGCTTCGACCTCAAGAAAGAGATGGCCGAGGTCACGGACGCCGTGCACGGGCGCGAGAGCGAGTCCGCGAGCGGCTCAGAAGGATCGTCGGACGCGGCCCCGGGTGGCCGGATCGACATGACGAAGAAGTCCGAGCAGGCCCCGGCCGTCGAGCGCCCGCCGTTCGACGCCGACGCCACCTGACCTCCTCTTGCGCACCCTCGGTGCGCCCCGCGGCACACCCCGTGAGACACCCATGCGGCCGACCGGTGTCCCGACTTCCGCAACCGGTGTGGCTATCCTGCCTTGTTGTCCGGCTGAGGACGCCCGAGGGGGGCGGGCCCTGCGGACCGATGAGAACGAGGAGGCGGCCGGGTACATGGAGACGACAAGTCGCGAAGGCGCACAGGCGCCGGCCGCGGACGGTGCCGCACAAGCGGCGCCCTCCGCCCGGCACACGGTCGACGGCTATCTGCGGGCGTCCTTCCCCTGGTACGGCCTCGACGAGGCCTTCACGGGGCAGCGCTGGCTGATGCAGGTCGGCACCGCGGACGGCGAGGTGGCGCACGGCTCCATCGGCCACGGCGACGAGCCGTCGGTCCGCAGCGAGGGGCCGCTGGGAACGAACGACAAGGAGCGCTTCGCGGTCGTGGTGACCGTCGAGGCCAACCCCGTTCGGCGTAGTGAGGACGGCACGGGCCTGCTGGAGGCGACCTCGGTGTCGTCCGCAGCCTGGCTCGCCGGGGTGGGGCTGCTCGCCGTCACCTGGCCGGGCCAGATGGACCACAATCTGCGCAACCGCTGGCTGGACCAGCAGACCGAGACGGCCTGGGTGCTCGCGGACGATCTGCAGGGCGAGGACTGGTCGACGCTCTCGCTGCCGGTGGACGGGGCGCCGACCTCGTTCCACTACCGCGAGTCCGAGTTCGGCTGGGTGCTCGCCGGGTCCACCGAGGAGGGCGTCCACCTGGGCGCCTACGGCCGCGGCATGAGCGCGTACGGCCTGGGCTTCTCGGTGGTCAAGGACATCGCCGAGTACGGGGCCTGACGACTTCCGGTTACGCCGATGGGGGCGCCGCTCATGACGAGCGGCGCCCCCATCGGCGTACGGAGGAAGACCTAGAACTTGTTGCGCGGCGTGATGCCGAGCGTCATGCCCGCGAGGCCGCGCTGGCGGCCGCCCAGCTTGCCCGCGATGGCGCGAAGCGCCGAGCCCGCGGGGGAGTCCGGGTCGGTCAGGACGACCGGCTTGCCCTCGTCGCCGCCCTCGCGCAGGCGGACGTCGATCGGGATGGAGCCGAGCACCGGGACGTTCGCGCCGGTGGTCTTGGTGAGGCCATCGGCGACCCGCTGGCCGCCGCCCGTGCCGAACACGTCGACCATCTCGTCGCAGTGCGGGCAGGGCAGGCCCGACATGTTCTCGACGACGCCGACGATCTTCTGGTGAGTCTGTACGGCGATGGATCCCGCGCGCTCGGCGACCTCGGCCGCCGCCTGCTGGGGCGTCGTCACGACGAGGATCTCGGCGTTCGGGACCAGCTGGGCGACGGAGATCGCGATGTCACCGGTGCCCGGCGGCAGGTCGAGCAGGAGCACGTCCAGGTCGCCCCAGAAGACGTCCGCGAGGAACTGCTGGAGCGCGCGGTGCAGCATCGGGCCGCGCCAGACGACCGGCGCGTTGCCCGGCGTGAACATGCCGATGGAGATGACCTTCACGCCGTGCGCCGACGGCGGCATGATCATGTTCTCGACCTGGGTGGGCTTGCCGTCGGCGCCCAGCATGCGGGGCACGGAGTGGCCGTAGATGTCCGCGTCGACGACGCCGACCTTCAGGCCGTCCGCGGCCATCGCGGCCGCGAGGTTCACCGTCACCGAGGACTTGCCGACGCCGCCCTTGCCGGACGCGACCGCGTAGACCCTGGTCAGCGAGCCGGGCTTGGCGAAGGGGACCTCACGCTCGGCGGTGCCGCCGCGCAGCGCCGACGCGAGTTCCTTGCGCTGCTCGTCGCTCATCACGTCCAGCGTGACGTCGACGCGCGTGACGCCGTCCAGACGCGCGACCGCGTCCGTCACGTTCTTCGTGATCGTCTCGCGCATCGGGCAGCCGGAGACGGTGAGGTAGACCGTGACGGCCACGGCGCCGTCAGCGCCGATCTCCACCGATTTGACCATCCCCAGCTCGGTGATCGGTCGCTGGATCTCGGGGTCGTTCACTGTCGCCAGTGCTTCAAGCACAGCGTCTTCCGTAGCCATACGACCGATAGTACGGCGCGGTAACCGTGGGTCGGAAAGCCCCGTCAGCGGTCGCCTACATCACGTACGCCGCGCTCCTCGGCCGGGAATACGACGCGGTTCGCCGTCCGCTGCTCCTCCAGCTCCTTGACCAGGTCCTGGAGCTCGGAGCGGATCCAGTCGCGGGTGGCCACTTCGCCCAGGCCCATGCGCAGCGAGGCGATCTCGCGGCTCAAATACTCGGTGTCCGCGATGGAGCGCTCATTCTGCTTGCGGTCCTGTTCGAGATTGACGCGGTCCCGGTCGTCCTGCCGGTTCTGCGCGAGGAGGATCAGCGGGGCCGCGTACGACGCCTGCAGGGACAGGGCGAGCGTCAGGAAGAGAAACGGGAAGGGGTCGAAGCGCAGCGCGTCGGGCGCCGTGACGTTCCAGACGACCCACACCGCGATGGTGACCGTCATCCAGACGATGAAGCGCCCGGTGCCCAGGAACCGCGCGATGCGCTCGGAGAGCCGCCCGAAGGCCTCGGGGTCGTACTCGGGGAGCAGCTTGCGGCGCCGCGGCCGCGGCAGGTCGAGGCGGAAGCGGGCGGGCCTGGGCTCGGCGCGGTTCTCCCGCTCGCGGTCAGCCGCGGGCATGGCGCGCTTCCTCTTCCAGCTCCAGATGGAACTCGGTCTCGCGCCAGTCCTCGGGCAGCATGTGGTCGAGCACGTCGTCGACGGTGACCGCCCCGAGCAGTGAGCCGCCCTCGTCGACGACGGGGGCCGCCACCATGTCGTACGTGGCGAAGAACCCGGCGACCTCGTGCAGCGAGGCCTCCGGCGCGAGCGGCTGCAGATCGTCGTCGAGGATCGAGCCGACCAGGGTGTACGGCGGATCGCGGAGCAGCCGCTGGAAGTGCACGGTGCCCAGGTATTTGCCGGTCGGCGTCTCGTCCGGCGGCCGGCACACGTAGACCTGTGCGGCGAGCGCGGGGGAGAGGTCCTGCTGCCGCACACGCGCGAGGGCGTCGGCGACCGTGGCGTCGGGCCTGAGCACGATCGGCTCGGTCGTCATCAGACCGCCGGCGGTGCGCTCCTCGTACGCCATCAGACGCCGCACGTCGGCGGCGTCGTCCGGCTGCATGAGGGTCAGCAGCCGCTCCTTGTCGTCCTCGGGCAGCTCGGCGAGCAGGTCGGCGGCGTCGTCCGGGTCCATCGCCTCCAGGACGTCGGCGGCGCGCTCCTCCTTGAGCTTGCCGAGGATCTCGATCTGGTCGTCCTCGGGGAGCTCTTCGAGCACGTCGGCGAGCCGGTCGTCGTCGAGCGCGGCCGCGACTTCGGCCCGCCGCTTGGGCGAGAGGTGGTGGAGCACATTGGCGAGGTCGGCGGGGCGTAGCTGCTCGAAGGTGGCGAGCAGGCTCTCGGCGCCCTGGCCGTGCTCCTCCAGGGAGAAGCCGTCGACGGCGGACCAGTCGACGGTGAGCGTCTCGCCCTTGCGCCGGAAGGTGCCCCCTTTGCCCTTCCGTACGAAGACCCGGTCGATCTCCCAGTCCCGGCGGGCCGGCAGCTGCAGCACCGACACGTCGAGGACGGTCACTTCCTCACCGGTCTCGACGAGCCTGACCCGGCGGTCGAGCATCTCGCCGAGCACGAGCCGCTCGGTGGGCCGCTGCTCGAAGCGCCGCACGTTCAGTACGCCGGTGGTGATGACCTGGCCCGACTCGATGCCGGTCACGCGGGTCATGGGCAGGAAGATGCGGCGCCGGGTGGACAGCTCCACGACGAGGCCGAGAAGGCGTGGCGGTCTGCGGCTCACCCGCAACATCGCGACCAGGTCGCGGACCCGGCCCACCTGGTCGCCGTTCGGGTCGAAGACGGCGGTGCCGGAGAGGTGCGAGACGAAGATCCGGGAGGGGCTTGCCGCCATCACGCGCGCCTCCTCCACCCGTAGGGATTTATGCCGTCCTGTCCGGTATTGCGGGCTTCAGGCTAGCCCGTCCCGGTCGGATACGCCCCGGCGGTGCGTCCGGACGGACTGGGGCCGAAGGGCGTAGTCGGCCCAGGTACGCTGCCGTACTGCCGTAGCCGTCGTCCCCACGAGAGGCAGTGCCACCTGTGACTGCGATTCCCCTGGCCCGCCGCACCCGCAAGGCGGCAGTCGTGAGCGCGCTGTGCGCGGGTCTCGTCGTGGGGATCACCGGTCTCACCGGGTGCAGCAGCGAGGAGGACCCGGACGCGGGCACGAACGGCGTCGGCAAGCTCTCCGCGACGAAGATCCAGAGCAAGTCCGCCGCGGCCGCCGACGCGGCGACGGCGGTGCGGCTCTCGGGCACGGTGGTCAGCAAGGGGCACACGTACAAGCTCGACATGCGGCTCAAGGGTGAGGGCGGCGAGGGCTCGGTCACCTCGAAGGGCGACACGTTCAAGCTGCTCCGCGTCGGCAAGCAGCTGTATCTGATGGCCGACTCCGGCTTCTGGACGCACGCGAACGCCAAGGACGGCGAGAAGCCCGGCAAGGCGGACGACGAGGCCGCGGCCAAGCTCGACGGCAAGTACGTGAAGGTCCCCCAGGAGGACGCCGCCTACAAGCAGCTGAGCGGCTTCACGGACAAGGACGTCCTCCTGTCGGGCATGCTCACCCTGCACGGCAAGCTGGAGACCGGCGAGCGCGGCAGGACCGGCGGCATCCCCAGCATCAAGATCACCGGCGACAAGGGTGCGGGCGGCACCCTGGACGTCTCCCTCCAGGGCAAGCCCTACCCGCTGAGCCTGCAGCGCGGCGGCGACGGGGGCACGCTCCGGCTCACCGACTGGGGCAAGGACTTCACACTCAGCGAGCCGAGCAAGGACGAGATGGTGGACTACGGCGAGCAGCTGCCGACGTCGTAGGGGGTAGCGCCCCGCAGGGGCGCGGGGAACTGCGCGACCAGCCACATGCGGCCTGCAGATTTAGTCTCCCAGCGGAGCCCTCAACGCTTCTTCCGCTTGAAAAGCAGCCGAGGCAACGCATCCGGCACGGGAAGACGGGTCGTAGCCCTGGTCACCAACGGCGCCGCGGCGAGCGACCCGTCGGGCAGATCCGTGACGACGTCCTTCGGGGCGAGGCGCACGACCCGACACTCGGCGGCCCAGCGCTCAGCGATCTGCTCCGCATCCGGCGCGTTCAGCCGCTTGCCCTTGAGCTCCGCGACAGCCGCCTCCCACGCCTCGGAGTGCGGCGCGAGCTCGCTCACCAAAGCCGTCCAGGCGATGAGGCGCCCGCCCTTGTCCTTGCTGCGTACGGTCACTTCGGCGGTGGAGCCGTCGGCGAGACCCGGCAGCGGCTGCTCGCCGGGGCCGTCGCCGACCAGGTGGACCGCACCCTCGTGCCATACGTGCCACAGGGCGCGGGCCGGGCCTTCGCCGCGCACCCAGATGAGGCCCGACTTCTTGGTGGCCTCCTCCAGGAGGGCCTGGGCGAGCAGCGTTTCTGTCATGCGCGCAGCCTACCGAGTGGGCTGCTACAGCCAGCCGTTGCGCTTCAGGGTGCGGTGGATCGCCCAGCAGACGCCGCCGATGAGGCCGAGCACCATGGGGTAGCCGTACCGCCAGTGCAGCTCGGGCATGTGGTCGAAGTTCATGCCGTAGACCCCGCAGACCGCCGTCGGCACGGCGATGATCGCCGCCCAGGAGGTGATCTTGCGCATGTCCTCGTTCTGCGCGACCGCGGCCTGGGCGAGGTTGGCCTGCAGGATCGAGTTGAGCAGTTCGTCGAAGCCGACGACCTGCTCCTGGACGCGCGCCAGGTGGTCGGCGACGTCACGGAAGTACTTCTGGATGTCGGGGTCGACGAGCCGCATCGGCCGCTCGCTCAGGAGCAGCATGGGCCGAAGCAGCGGCGACACGGCACGCTTGAATTCGAGGACCTCGCGCTTGAGCTGGTAGATCCGCCCGGCGTCGACACCGCGCGCGGACCCCTTGCCCTTGCTCGGCGCGGAGAAGACCTCGCTCTCTACGTCGTCGATGTCGTCCTGCATCGCGTCGGCCACCGCGAGATAGCCGTCGACGACATGGTCGGCGATGGTGTGCAGCACGGCCGACGGGCCCTTGGCGAGCAGCTCGGGCTCCTCCTGGAGCCGCCGCCGCAGCGCCCGCAGCGAGCCGTGCCCGCCGTGCCGCACGGTGATGAAGAAGTCCCGCCCGGTGAAGCACATGACCTCGCCGGTCTCGACGACCTCGCTGGTGGCGGTGAGCTCGGCGTGCTCGACGTAGTGGATCGTCTTGAAGACGGTGAAGAGCGTGTCGTCGTAACGCTCCAGCTTGGGCCGCTGGTGCGCGTGCACCGCGTCCTCGACGGCAAGCGGGTGCAGCCCGAACTCGGCGGCAATACCCGCGAATTCGGCCTCGGTCGGCTCGTGCAGACCGATCCAGGCGAAGCCGCCGTCACGGCGCACCTGGAGCATCGCCTCGTGTGGGGTGAGGGTGTCGTCGCAGGCGGCGCGGCGGCCGTCGCGGTAGACCGCGCAGTCGACGACGGCGGACGCGGCCTCGCGGGTCGCGTCGTACGAGATGTAGGTGTTGCCGTCCTTGCGGGGCGCGGGACGGACTGCGGCACGCAGGTCGCGGATCATCGACATGGGCAGGCTCCTTTGACGGAGGCCGCCGGCGACGGTTGGAACTGCCCGGAATGGGGACGTCCTGCTGAGGATGTTTGGCACGTCCACAAAGCGGGGAGCACCGCACCGTCGCGGTGGCAGCTTCGCTACTGACTCAGACCGGAGAACTCAGAGAGATCAGGTGGAAACGAAGTGCTCTTCCGTCGCACGCGGCACGAGGAGTACGCACGCACAACTGGCAGCTACAGGGCTGCGTGAGATGTCAGACGGAAGAACGGGTGGTACTGCACGGTCGACTTCGATCCATGGCAGCCCCACCTCCTCCGGCCGGTCCCCCGTAGGGGAAGTCCCAAGCGCGTAGCGCGCGCGAAGTTATCTGCCCGGGCTGGAGAGCGCGCTCTGCGTGCTGCCCGGAACCAGCTGCCAACACTATCAGCCGACTGAAAGGTCAAGCCCCGCCTTTACCCACCACTGACGAGTTCTATGCTCGCTTCATGGCTGATGTTCTTGCTCTGGTGGAGGCCCGTCTCCGTACCGGCCTCGGCGAACCCGACGCGCGCGCCGCGGTGACCTTCCTCGGCACCGACCGTGTCGAAGTGCTGCGCTTCACAGACGGGGACGTGGTCAGGTACGCCACTCTCGGCATGTCGGTCCATCCGATGACCGACCCGACCGCCGCTCTCGCCGATCCGGTCAAGGGCCCGCGCGCGGAACTGGTGTTGTCGGTGCGGGGCGGCATCGCCGACACGGACAAGGTGCTCCGCCCGCTCGCGGTGCTTGCCGCATCCCCGCAGGTCGAGGGGCTCGTCGTGGCCCCGGGCGCCTCGCTCGACGTGGGTGAACCGCTGTGGCCCGGCGCGCAGTTCACGTCCGTACTGGTCGCGGAGCCGGGCGGCTTGGTGGAGGACCTGGACCTCGACGAGCCAATGGATCCCGTACGTTTCCTGCCGCTGCTGCCCATGACGCCGAACGAGGCCGCGTGGAAGCGGGTGCACGGCGCGGGGGCGCTTCAGGAGCGCTGGCTGAACAGCGGAACGGACCTGCGCGATCCGCTGCGCAAGTCCGTTTCGCTGGACTGAAGTGCTGTTCTGTAAGGCCTAGTTGGCGAAGACGGTGACGCTGTCCTCCGTCGCGTGCTTCGGTTCGAGCTTCTCGGCCTCGTGCGTGAGGGCGTCCTTGCGCGCCCACACCACGACCGCGCCGAGCACCGCAGTGACGGCCGCGACCACGAAGGGGATGTGGATGTTGCTCCACTCCTCGATCTTCGGCGCGAAGAACGGCGCGGCGGCCGCGGCGAACCACCGGACGAAGTTGTAGCCGGCGCTGGCCACCGGGCGCGGCGCGTCGGAGACCCCGAGGGCCAGCTCGGTGTAGACGGTGTTGTTCACGCCGATGAAGGCGCCGGACAGGATCGTGCAGACGATGGCCGTGGCGTGGTCGCCGTACCCGAGCACCAGCACGTCCACGGCGAGCAGCACCAGCGAACCGCCGAGCACCTTCAGCGAGCCGAACCGCGCCTGCAGCCGCGGGGCCACGAGCACCGAGAACACGGCGAGCAGCAGACCCCAGGCGAAGAAGATCGCACCCGACTTGTACGGCGTCGTGTTGAGCACGAACGGCGTGAAGGCCAGGACCGTGAAGAACGTGTAGTTGTAGAAGAACGCGGAGGCCGCGGCGGAGGCGAGGCCTCCGTGGCCGAGCGCCTTGATCGGCGCGAGCAGTGACGTCTTCCGCGCGGGCTTCGGCTGTTCCTTCAGGAACGCCGTGATGCAGAGGAAGCCGACGGCCATCAGGGCCGCCGTGCCGAAGAACGGGTAGCGCCAGCTGGCGTTGCCGAGCACCGCGCCGAGCAGTGGGCCGCACGCCATGCCGAGACCGAGCGCCGACTCGTAGAGCAGGATCGCGGCGGCGCTGCCGCCGGCCGCTGCGCCGACGATGACGGCGAGCGCGGTCGACACGAAGAGCGCGTTGCCGAGGCCCCATCCCGCCCGGAACCCGACGAGTTCACCGACCGAGCCCGATGTGCCGGCCAGGCCCGCGAAGACCACGACGAGCGCGAGGCCGAGGAGCAGGGTCTTCTTGCCGCCGATGCGGCTTGAGACGAAGCCGGTCACCAGCATCGCGACGGCGGTGATCAGGAAGTACGAGGTGAAGAGCAGAGAGACCTGGCTGGCCGACGCGTCAAGGCCCTTGGCGATGGAGGGGAGGATCGGGTCGACGAGCCCGATGCCCATGAAGGCGACGACGGACGCGCCTGCCGTGGCCCAGACGGCCTTCGGCTGGCGCAGAAGGCTGGTCGCGCCCTCGTCGAACGGATCCCCTTCTGCGGGGCCTCCTGTGCTGCTGTTCATGCCTGCTCCTTCGCGGCTGCCGGCGGGATCGTTGACGTATACATATATTAGTTAGCAAGGCTAAAAGATGCAAGCTACATCTAAGTTTGCCTGGTGGCGGGTGGTACGCCGTCGACTCCGGACGGGTGATCGTCCTTGACGCGGCGACGACCGGGGAGGACCGTTGGGCGCTATGAGGGGCGAACCCAGTTGCCCGAAGTGTGGTGGCCGGGTCAGGGCTCCCGGTCTCTTTGCCGACTCCTGGCAGTGCGATGTGCACGGGACCGTGCATCCGCTGCAGCCTGTGATCCCGCCCAGCGTCGAGGCCCTCCAAGTCGTGGTGCACCGTGCGCAGGTGCCCGTGTGGATGCCGTGGCCGCTGCCGGTGGGCTGGCTCTTCACGGGCGTGGCCTGCGCGGGCGACGACAGAAGCGGCGGCCGCGCGACCGCCGTGGCCTGCTCGGGGCCCGCACCGCTCGGCGGCATCGGCGAACTCGTCCTGGTCGCCGAGGAGCTCGGCGTCGGCCTCGGGGCGCGGTACGCCGGCGTCGACGGCCCGGACCCCGGCCCCTATCTGAACGTCGAGAAGCCGCCGCAGGCCAAGGTCCTGGCGGCCGGGCGGCCGACGCCGATGTGGCATGTGGCGGGCACGCCGGACGACCGGGCCGTCTTCGCGGGCGAGGCGCGGGGGCTCTGGCTGTGGGCGATCGCGTGGCCGGAGCAGTCGGGGCTCTTGATGTACGACGAGCTGGTCCTGACCGATCTGCGCGACGCGGGCGCCGAGGTGGACCTGCTGCCGTGCGGGGCGCTTTCGCCGCGGATCCTGATGCCGTGAGGGTGTTCTGAAGGTGCCGTGACGGTGTCCTGAGGGTGCCGGTGCGGTGAGCGGGGTCTCCCTCGTGGCGGCCGGGGGAGCGTTCGATTCCCGTTATCCTTGAGCGTCCCCCTCGTCCGCCCCGTCAGAGCCTGGAGTCCGCGTCGTGCGCATCGATCTGCACACCCACTCCACCGCTTCCGACGGCACGGACACCCCGGCCGAGCTGGTGCGCAACGCCGCAGTGGCCGGGCTCGACGTCGTCGCCCTCACGGACCACGACACCACCCGCGGGTACGCGGAAGCCGTCGCGGCCCTGCCCGCCGGACTGACCCTCGTCACCGGCGCCGAACTCTCCTGCCGCCTCGACGGCGTGGGCCTGCACATGCTGGCCTATCTCTTCGACCCCGACGAGCCCGAACTCGCCCGTGAGCGCGAGCTCGTGCGCGACGACCGGGTGCCGCGCGCGAAGACGATGATCGGCAAGCTCCAGGAGCTCGGCGTCCCCGTCACCTGGGAGCAGGTGGCGCGCATCGCGGGTGACGGCTCGGTCGGCCGCCCGCACATCGCCGAGGCCCTGGTGGAACTGGGCGTCGTACGCAGCGTCTCGGACGCCTTCACGCCCGACTGGCTCGCCGACGGCGGCCGCGCGTACGCCGAGAAGCACGAGCTCGACCCCTTCGACGCGATCCGCCTGGTCAAGGCGGCGGGCGGCGTCACCGTCTTCGCGCACCCCGCGGCCGTCAAGCGCGGCCAGGTCGTGCCCGAGGCCGCGATAGCGGAGCTCGCCGCGGCGGGCCTCGACGGTGTCGAGGCCGACCACATGGACCACGACCCGGCCACCCGCGCCCGGCTGCACGGCCTCGCCACGGACCTCGGCCTCCTTGCCACCGGGTCGAGCGACTACCACGGCAGCCGCAAGACGTGCGTGCTCGGGGAGTTCACCACCGACCCCGAGATCTACGGGGAGATCACGCGCCGCGCGACCGGGGCGTTCCCCGTGCCGGGCGCCGGTGGACGCCCCTCCGCGTAGTCCTCACTTCCACCTTTTCGCCGTCGCCCTTCCGTGCGGCGTCTTCGTACGACTCTCTCTGCAAGGCCATCACTGTGTTCGACGTCGCCGTCTTCGGCTCTCTCTTCCTCACCCTTTTTGTCATCATGGATCCCCCTGGGATCACCCCGATCTTCCTCGGGCTCACCTCCGGCCGACCCGCCAAGGTGCAGAAGAAGATGGCCTTCCAGGCCGTGTGCGTCGCCTTCGGCGTGATCGCGGTCTTCGGGCTCCTTGGCCATCAGATCCTCGAATACCTGCATGTCTCCGTCCCCGCGCTGATGATCGCGGGCGGTCTGCTGCTCCTGCTCATCGCGCTCGACCTGCTCACCGGCAAGACGGACGAGCCGAAGCAGACCAAGGACGTCAACGTCGCCCTCGTGCCGCTCGGCATGCCGCTGCTCGCCGGGCCCGGCGCCATCGTCTCCGTCATCCTGGCCGTGCAGAACGCCGACAGCGTCGGTACGCAGATCTCCGTCTGGGCGGCGATCGTGGCGATGCACGTCGTGCTGTGGCTGGTGATGCGCTACTCGCTGCTGATCATCCGCGTCATCAAGGACGGCGGCGTGGTCCTGGTGACCCGGCTCGCGGGCATGATGCTCTCCGCGATCGCGGTGCAGCAGATCATCAACGGCGTGACCCAGGTGATCCAGGGCAGCTAGCCGCCGGGCATACGAAGGGCCCCCGTACTCGACTGAGTACGGGGGCCCTTCGACGTCTGCGTTACGAGGCCGGGGATTCGGCCGGTCGGATGTAGATGCGCTGGCCGATCGCTGCGGCCTGCTGCACCATCCGGTTGACGGAGGCGGCGTCTACGACGGTCCGGTCCACGGCAGCGCCGTCGACGTCGTCGAGTCGCATGATTTCGAAGCGCATAAGGCTTCTCCCTTCGTCTGGTCATCCTCCTGAAGGAGAACTACTGGTGTGAGCGGAGCGCGGGGCATCGGTGTCCCGCGTTCCATACGGGTACAACGGGTTGCCCCATGCAAACATTCCCTACGCTAAGGAAATTTTTCGACAGCCTAATTACTCGCGGGTAGCGAGACCGGTTGTGTTCGCAGCGTGACCAGCGGGACAATGTGCACCAATGGACGCAGAAACCGAGATCAGAGCCCAGCTTGAGCGCGCCAACAGCCTTCTCGAGCGGATGCTCGCCGAGGTGGCGAAGACACCGTCGACGCACGCGATCTTCGTCGACGCGGGGTATGTGTACGCGGCGGCGGGCCGGCTCGCGGTCGGCACCGAGGACCGGCGGGCCTTCGACCTGGACGCGGAGGGCCTGATCGAGGCGTTCATCGACAAGGCCCGCACGATCTTCGCGGACAGCAGGCTGCTGCGCGTCTACTGGTACGACGGTGCGCGGCGCCGCATCCACACGATGGAGCAGCAGTCGATCGCGGAGCTCCCGGACGTCAAGGTGCGCCTCGGCAACCTCAACGCGAACAACCAGCAGAAGGGCGTCGACTCCCTCATCAGGACCGACCTGGAGTCACTGGCCAGGCACCGCGCGATCAGCGACGCGGCACTGATCGGGGGCGACGAGGACCTGGTCTCGGCGGTGGAGGCGGCGCAGGGGTACGGCGCGCGGGTCCATCTCTGGGGCATCGAGGCGGCCGAAGGCGGCCGCAACCAGGCGGAGCCGCTGCTCTGGGAGGTCGACAGCCAGCGGACGTTCGACCTCGATTTCTTCAAGCCGTACGTGTCGCGGCGCACCGTCGCGGCGACGTACGAGACGCTCGGCACGCCCCGGCCCTCCCGCGAGGACGTGCGCTTCGTGGGCGCGCAGATCGCCGCGAAGTGGCTGGCGGCGCGGGGGCGCGAGGCGCTGGTGGACCTGCTGCCGGGGCATCCCTACCTGCCCGGTTCGGTCGATCAGGAACTCCTGGTGGAGGCGGAGAAGCTGCTTGCCTACTCGCTGCGGGGTCAGTCGGATCTGCGGCGGGCGCTGCGGGACGGCTTCTGGGAACACCTGCAGACGCAGTACTGAGCCCTCGGGGAACCGCGGGTCAGCTCTCGACGACGCCCAGCTGCTGCATGAGGCCGAGGTCGTCCACGTTCCACCAGCTCTCCGCCATCTTGCCGCCCTTGCAGCGGAAGGTCGCGTGGCCGGTGCCGGCGACATCGCGGCCGGTCGCTTCCAGGCCCTGGTACGGGCCGACGTGGCGGCCCTTGAACGAGAACCGCGCGCACACCAGATCGCCGTCGGCCATCAGGCTCTCCACGGTGGCCGTCGGGTGGAACCCCTCCACGATCTCCCGGTTCGAGACCTTGACCTCCGCCAGGCCCGCGTCATAGGAGGCCTGCGACGGGTCGTGCTCCCGATAGTCGGCGGTACACATCCCGTCCATCGCGTCGATGTCGCCCTTGTTCACCACTTCCTCGAAGAAGCCGCTGACCACGCTCTTGTTCAGCTGCTCGTCGCGCAGGACGTCGAGGTCGGTGAACGACGGCGCCTCGTCGCAGAGCGCGACCATCTCCCGGAAGATCCGGTCCGTTTCCGGCAGCTGCGAGTTCGCCATCGCTGCCTCGTAGGACGGAAACTCCACGATTTCCATCAGGTGAGTGGAGTCGGAGCGGTCCCGGCCCATCATGGCGTGGGTGGCCGTCCGCTTGCCCTGGGTGGCTTCGACCCAGGTGTCCATCACCTTGTTCAGCGCGTCGATCTGATGCGTCTTGCAGTCGATGACCTGGACGAATGTCATGACGCCTGCCTCCTGTAATGGGGCCGTACGTAGCCCTTTCAGGCTAGGCCCGCCCCAGGTGGCTGTCCTCCCAGAAGGCGAGGAGCGCGGCGGCGGTCTCTTCCGGGCGGTCGGTGTTGGGGGAGTGCTCGGCGCCGGTGATGACGGTGCGGTGGGCGCGCAGACGCTTGGCCATGTCATCGAGCCAGGCGACGGGCCAGGTGTCGTCGCGCTCGCCCGAGATGACGTGCTTGGGCAGCGGCGTCGCGGCGAGTTCCGTGACGCGGTCGGGCTCGGCGCAGAGCTGCTTGCCGGTGGTGATGAGCTGGGCCGGGCTGTGCCGCAGCCAGCGCTCGCGGAGCGCCTCGTCGCCGTCGAGGTCCGTGTCCTCCGGCGGGTCATGGGCCTGGATGGCCTCCCAGGCCTCGGCCATCGACAGTACGGCGAGGGCGTCGGTCAGCATCTTGGCGCGGGCCTGCTGGGAGGGGGAGATCTGGGCGGGGCCCGATGACATGAGGGTGAGCGAGGCGAAGGTGCCCGCGCCGGTGCCGGGGGCCCGCAGGACCGCCGCGCGGGCGATCTGGCCGCCGAGTGAGTGGCCGAGGAGGTGGAGCGGTCCGCCGCCGACCGCTGCGGCCTGGGCGAGCACGTCGCTCGCCAACTCCCCCTGGGCGTAAGGGGATTCATTGTCCGCCGGGCCGGCGCTCTCGTACTGTCCGCGGCCGTCCACGGAGACCGCGCGGTACCCGGCGTCGGCGATGGGCCTGAGGAGGGCGATGAAGTCCTCCTTGCTGCCGGTGAACCCGGGCAGCAGCAGGACGGTGCCTCTGGCCTCGCCGGCCGGGCGGGCGTCGAGGGTGGCGAAGTCGCCGCGCGCGGTGTGGAGGGCGTGGGCGGCTACGCCGGGGGGCGGGGTGAAGGTGGGGGGCCTGCTCATGGCTTGAGGCTATCGGCAGGGGCGGGCTGGGGGCTTGGGGCGGGGCTGCGGGGTGATCGGGTGGGTGGGCGGGAAAGATCCGCCGCGGAGCGGCGGGCCAGGTGGGAGCGGACCGCAACGCCGAAGGCCCGGTACCCCAAGGGGAACCGGGCCTTCGTAAGACGACGGGCCGAGCCTACTCGGCCGCCTCCGCGGTCTTCCGCGTACGCCGACGAGGCTTCGCGATCGTCGCCTCGGGGGCATCGACCTCAGCCGTGGCGGCAACAGCCTTCCGCGTACGGCGACGCGGCTTCGACTCCTCCGTCGGCTGAGCGGGGATCTCCGCCTCGACGACGGTCTCCGCAACCTTCTTCGTACGGCGACGCGGCTTGGCGGGGGCCTCGGCCTCCACCGCCTCGACGGTGTCGACCACGGTCTCCGCAGCCTTCTTGGTGCGGCGACGCGGCTTCGCGGGGGCTTCCGCCTCCACGGCCTCGACGACGGTCTCCGCGGCCTTCTTCGTGCGGCGGCGCGGCTTGGCGGGGGCCTCGGCCTCCGCTGCCTCCACTGCCTCGACGGTGTCGACGACGGCCTCCGCGGCCTTCTTCGTACGGCGGCGCGGCTTGGCGGGGGCCTCGGCCTCCACGGCCTCGACCGTGTCGACCACGGTCTCCGCGGCCTTCTTCGTACGGCGGCGCGGCTTCGCGGGGGCCTCAGCCTCCACGACCTCCGCAGTCTCGACGACGGTCTCCGCGGCCTTGCGGGTGCGGCGGCGCGGCTTGGCGGGGGCCTCGGCCTCCACCGCCTCGACGGTGTCGACGACGGCCTCCGCGGCCTTCCGCGTACGGCGACGCGGCTTCGCGGGAGCCTCGGGCTCGGCCTCCGGCACCGTGGTGGCCTCGACCGTGGCGACCGCAGCCTCCGCGGCCTCACCGGAACGCGTCCGGCGCCGGCGGCGCGGCGCGCGCGGCTCGGTCGGCTCCACAGGAGCGGCGGCGGGCGCCGGCTCCGGGGACGCCGGGGTCTCGACCGACGGGGTCGCCGTCGCGTCCAGCGGGCTGCCCGAGCGCGTACGGCGCCGGCGGCGCGGCGTACGAGCCGGACGCTCCTCGGACGCGGGAGCGGCAGCGGGACCGGAGGAACGGCCACGGTCCTGCGAGCGGCCGTTGCCGCGGCCCCCGCGGGCGCCACGCCCGCCCGTCTCGCCCAGGTCCTCGATCTCCTCCGCGCCCAGACCCGCACGGGTCCGCTCGGTACGCGGAAGGACACCCTTGGTGCCCGCCGGGATGCTCAGCTCCTCGAAGAGGTGCGGAGAGCTCGAGTACGTCTCGACCGGGTCGGCGAAGCCGAGGTCGAGCGCCTTGTTGATCAGCTGCCAGCGCGGGATGTCGTCCCAGTCGACCAGCGTGATCGCGATGCCCTTGGCACCCGCGCGGCCGGTGCGGCCGATGCGGTGCAGGTACGTCTTCTCGTCCTCGGGGGACTGGTAGTTGATGACGTGCGTGACGCCCTCGACGTCGATGCCGCGGGCGGCGACGTCGGTGCAGACGAGCACGTCCACCTTGCCGTTGCGGAACGCGCGCAGCGCCTGCTCACGGGCGCCCTGCCCGAGGTCGCCGTGCACGGCGCCGGAGGCGAAGCCGCGCTTCTCGAGCTGCTCGGCGATGTCGGCGGCGGTCCGCTTCGTACGGCAGAAGATCATCGCGAGCCCGCGGCCGTCGGCCTGCAGGATGCGCGCGATCATCTCGGGCTTGTCCATGTTGTGCGCGCGGTAGACGAACTGCGCGGTGTTCGCGACGGTCTGGCCCTCGTCGTCCGGCGCGGTGGCGCGGATGTGCGTCGGCTGCGACATGTAGCGGCGCGCGAGGCCGATGACGGCGCCCGGCATGGTCGCCGAGAACAGCATCGTCTGACGCTTGGCCGGCAGCATGTTGATGATCCGCTCGACGTCGGGCAGGAAGCCCAGGTCGAGCATCTCGTCGGCCTCGTCGAGGACGAGGCACTTGACGTGCTTGAGGTCGAGCTTGCGCTGACCGGCGAGGTCGAGCAGCCGGCCCGGCGTGCCGACGACGATGTCGACGCCCTTCTTGAGCGCCTCGACCTGCGGCTCGTAGGCACGGCCGCCGTATATGGCGAGGACGCGTACGTTCCGCGCCTTGCCGGCGGTGAGCAGGTCGTTGGTGACCTGCTGGCACAGCTCACGCGTGGGGACGACGATGAGGGCCTGCGGCGCCTCGGTCAGCTGCTCGGGCTTGGCCCGGCCGGCCTCGACGTCCGCGGGGACGGTGACGCGCTCCAGGAGCGGGAGACCGAAGCCGAGCGTCTTGCCGGTGCCGGTCTTGGCCTGGCCGATGACGTCGGTGCCGGAGAGGGCAACGGGGAGCGTCATCTCTTGGATGGGGAACGGGCTGATGATGCCGACGGCCTCAAGGGCCTCGGCCGTCTCGGGGAGAATCCCGAGATCGCGGAAAGTCGTAGTCAGGGCATTGCCTCTTCTGTGAGACGCGGCCTGAGGCGAACGCTGGGGGTCGTGACCGTGCCACTACCGCCGGCTGCTTGGGGGGCGGGCCGGGGGCGCGGGACCACTGCCTGCGCTCGAGCGCTCATACCGCTGAGGTTCCCTCCTCGTGCCGTACGCACTGTGCGTACCGCCTGGAGGGCTGTCGGGTCGGAGCCGATCGGGCCTCCGACCGGGCATCCTCATTCATACGGCCCGACGAATATTCGGCGGGCGCTTTATCACTGTACCCCGGAATCCCGCAGCCGTGTCTGGCGAATTGGTCACGTAGTCGTAGTCACAGTCACTGACCAGGCCCTTACGCGTTGCTGCGAGCGGGCTATTGTGCGGTTTATGGAGACGCCTGACACCGCCGCTGACACGCCCGCCGAACCGACCGGAGTCGCCGCCCAGGACTGGGCGACCGCTTCCGCCGAGCCGCACTACCGCGCCGCGGTGGTGGATCTGCTCGGCGCGCTCGCCTATGGAGAGCTCGCGGCCTTCGAGCGCCTCGCCGAGGACGCGAAGCTGGCGCCGACGCTCGGCGACAAGGCGGAGCTGGCGAAGATGGCGTCGGCGGAGTTCCACCACTTCGAGCAGCTCAGGGACCGGCTCTCGGCGATCGGCGCGGACCCGACCGAGGCGATGGAGCCGTTCGTCGCGGCGCTCGACGGCTTCCACCGTCAGACGGCGCCGTCCGACTGGCTCGAGGGCCTGGTCAAGGCGTACGTCGGCGACTCGATCGCCAGTGACTTCTACCGCGAGGTCGCGGCGCGGCTCGACGGCGACACGCGCGGGCTCGTGCTCGCTGTGCTCGACGACACGGGGCACGCGAGCTTCGCGGTGGAGAAGGTGCGCGCGGCGATCGATGCGGATCCTCGCGTGGGCGGGCGGCTCGCGTTGTGGGCCCGTCGCCTGATGGGCGAGGCGCTTTCGCAGTCGCAGCGGGTTGTGGCTGACCGGGATGCGTTGTCGACCATGCTGGTCGGGGGCGTTGCCGATGGGTTCGACCTTGCCGAGGTCGGGCGGATGTTCTCTCGGATCACTGAGGCGCACACCAAGCGGATGGCTGCGTTGGGGCTTGCCGCGTAAGTCCTTCGGGGGCGCCCCCCTGGGCGCCCCTTACGCCGTCGCCGAGCGACGGCTCAGTCTGTTGCGGCTCGGGCGGAGCAGTAGTGACAGCAAGGCCGCCGACACTGCCACCGCGCCCGCGATTGTCGCGGGGGTGTGGCCCGCGCCCAGGGCCATATGCGCGACGAAGGAGCCGATCAGGGCGCCCGCTGTGCCGGTCGCGAGGACCAGGTTGCGCGCGGGGAGCCGGTGGGGCAGGCGGTGGGCCGCGGCCCATGCCAGGGCGAAACCGAGCAGTGTGGATCCGAGTGCTTCCAGAATCACAGGGTGTCCCTCCCTCGCGGCCAGGTGCAAAACGGTCGTAGCCGGTATTACCCCTGGCGGCCGGAACGCAACCCTCCGAGCGAGGTCAGGTACGTACAACGAGTTACGAACGACGAGAACGGCCCGGTGGATCACCACCGGGCCGTTCTCCTTGTGCGCCTTGCGTGCGCACCCTGCTTACAGGGCGCTGAAGCCCACCTTGCGCGCGGTCGGCTCGCCGAGCTCGACGTACGCGAGGCGGTCGGCCGGAACCAGGACCTTGCGGCCGTGGTCGTCCACGAGGCTCAGCAGCGGCGACTTGCCAGTCAGTGCCTCGGACACCGCGCGCTCGACTTCCTCGGCACTCTGGCCGCTCTCCAGCACGATCTCGCGGGGCGCGTACTGCACGCCGATCTTGACCTCCACGGCTATGTCCCTCCGACGGTCAGTGATGTGCGCGGCCGTCCGCGCCGTACTCAGCACACATTAGCCCGGTGAAGCGATGCTCACGGTGCCGCCGCCGCACGCCAGTAGCGAACAGAAAACGGGAACAGGGAGCACCGCCGCCGATCAGTGGCCGTCCGTGCCGTGCAGCGGGAAGCCCGCGATGCCCCGCCAGGCCAGCGAGGTGAGCAGCTCCACCGCCTTGTCGCGCGGGACCGTGCTGCCGCTGGCGAGCCAGTAGCGCGCGACCACCTGCGAGTAGCCGCCCAGGCCCACGGCGAGCAGCATCGCCTCGTCGCGGGGCAGGCCCGTGTCCTCGGCGATGACCTCGCAGATCGCCTCAGCGCACTGGAGCGTCACCCGCTCCACGCGCTCGCGGACCGCGGGCTCGTTGGTCAGGTCGGACTCGAAGACCAGGCGGAACGCGCCGCCCTCCTCCTCCACGTACGCGAAGTACGCGTCCATCGTGGCCGCGACGCGCAGCTTGTTGTCCGTCGTGGACGCGAGGGCCGTGCGGATGGACTGCAGCAGCGACTCGCAGTGCTGGTCGAGCAGTGCGAGGTACAGGTCGAGCTTGCCGGGGAAGTGCTGGTAGAGCACCGGCTTGCTGACACCGGCCCGCTCGGCGATGTCGTCCATCGCCGCAGCGTGGTACCCCTGCGCGACGAAGACCTCCTGCGCCGCGCCCAGGAGCTGATTGCGTCGGGCACGACGCGGCAGGCGTGTGCCCCGCGGGCGTGCCGCCTCTGTCTGCTCGATGGCTGTCACGCCGCCTCCCATGATCGTGAACGTGCGGTGTGCGCCGCGCCGCCATCGTACTTTTCGGTAACCGTGATGTGCGCGGTACGAGCGGAGAATTTCACGGACTGGATGGCCGTGGAAGCCGTGCGTAGCAGGGCAAACACGGGCAGGTCAGCGATAGTCGTCCTCGTCGATGGTGACGACGCGGGCCTGTTCGGCCAGGTCCGCCTCGTTGGCCGCGTCCCGGTCGGCGCCCTGGAGGGAGTCGTCCTGGCTCTGGGCGAGGTCGGTGTGCTGCTCGGCGGCGTCGGTCTCGGGGGTCTCGGCGCTGCTCTCGGACTCCTCGACCTCGAAGGTGTCGGGGTCGGACGGGTCGACGGTCATCGTCACTCTCTTCCCTAGCGCACTACTAGTGGTGCGAGTGCCCTGTTCGCCCTCTTCTATGAGCCCCTCTCCTACGAGCCTAGGAGACTGCCGAACCAGGCGCTATGCGATCTCCCCGCGACATCGGCCGGATCTGTGACGGCGAACACACGAACCACCGCGTGATCGTCTCGTAACATTGCCCGCATGTCTTCGACCGAGTTGCCGCACGTGCTCGCCGCCGCCGTCGCGCCCAAGCCGGGTGCCGTCGGCGTCGCGGCGGGCGAGCGGCTCGACTCGGTCGGCCTTCCCGGACTCACGCTTTCCGTACGTTCCAGGCCTGCCGTCCGCGAAGGGCTGCCGCCCGCCCTGTTCGTGCACGGGCTCGGCGGGTCCTCGCAGAACTGGTCGGCGCTGATGCCGCGGGTCGAGTCCGTCGTCGACTGCGAGGCGCTGGACCTGCCCGGCTTCGGGGACTCGCCGCCGCCCGACGACGGCAATTACTCGGTCACGGGCCACGCGCGCGCGGTCATCCGCTACCTGGACGCGAGCGACCGCGGCCCCGTCCACCTGGTCGGCAACTCGCTGGGCGGCGCGGTCACCACCCGCGTCGCCGCGGTCCGCCCCGACCTCGTACGCACGCTCACGCTGATCTCCCCGGCACTGCCCGAGCTGCGGGTGCAGCGCACGGCGATGCCGACCGGGCTGCTCGCGGTGCCCGGCGTCGCGAGCCTGTTCACCAAGCTCACCAAGGACTGGACGGCCGAGCAGCGGGTCAGCGGTGTCATGGCGCTCTGTTACGGCGACCCGGCCCGGATCACGCCGGAAGGTTTCGCCGCGGCGGTCCGCGAGATGGAGCGCAGGCTCGCGCTGCCCTATATGTGGGACGCGATGACGCGCTCGGCGCGCGGCATCGTGAACGCGTACACGCTGGGCGGCCAGCACGGTCTGTGGCGACAGGCCGAGCGGGTGCTCGCGCCGACGCTGCTCGTCTACGGCGGCCGCGATCTGCTCGTCTCGTACCGGATGGCGCGCAAGGCGGCCGCCGCGTTCCGCGATTCACGGCTGCTCACGCTGCCGGACGCGGGGCATGTGGCGATGATGGAGTATCCGGACACGGTGGCCAGCGCCTTCCGTGAACTGCTCGTGGACACCGGCGAGTTGAGCGATACCGGCGACGCGGGTTCGGGGAGCTGAGGCGGCACGTGGGACGTCACAGCCGCCGGGGTTCGGCCGACCTCGCAGACAACAGCAGCAGCGCGAGCAGCACCGGTAATCCGCCGGCACAGGGAGCGCGCCCGCCGGGGCCCGGCACCGGGCGGCGCAGGCGTGTGGGCCCGCCGGCCGACACCACCCCCGCGCACGGCGTCCCGCAGGCCACGCCTCCGCACGGAGTGCCGCACGTCCGCGGCGGTCACCCCGAGCAGCGTGACCCGGGCGGCGGCTGGGGCACCGGTTCGCGGATGGGGGCCTCGTACGGGGTCCCGGGCACGCGGAACGTCGCGGGGACGGGGGCCGCGCCGTACGTGCCGGGGCCGCGCCGCGAGTACGTGGACGCGTTCGGCGGCGACGAGTTCGCGGACGAGGACCTGTTTGCACCGGGAGCAGTCCCGGGCGCCCCCGGTACGGCAGCCGTGCCGCCCATACGGACGCCCCACGATCCGTACGCCTCCGTCACCGACTGGGACCGCGCGGTCGACGCGGAGGAGGACGCCCACGGCGACCTCTGGTCCGAAGGGGCGGGCGGGATCGGCGGGTCCGATGGCGTCGACGACGGCGACGAGCGGGACGGCAAGGGCGGCAAGGGCCGCACCTTCACCGGCATCGCGGCCGCCGCGGTCACGACCGTGCTCGCCGTCGTCGTGGCAGGACAGGTGACCGAAGGATCCAAGGACCCGGCCCCCAAGGCCGAGGCCGCGCAGGGCAAGGAGAAGCGCGAGGCCGACGACCCGGCGTCCCGCTCGGACGACCGTCCCACTCCTCCTGACGCCGCCCCGGCGACGTACGAGACGAAGATGGGCGCGAAGTACCCGCTCGACGCGAAGCTCACCGCGTCCGGCGACTTCGACGCGATCGCGGGATTCGACAAGGCGCCGGGCAAGGGGCAGTTGTTCCGCTACCGCGTCGATGTCGAGAAGGGGATGGGCCTGGACGGCGAGCTGTTCGCGGCGGCCGTGCAGAAAACCCTGAACGACGACCGGAGCTGGGCACACAGCGGCGGCCGGACCTTCGAGCGGATCTCCTCGGGGAAGCCCGATTTCGTCATTACGCTGGCCAGTCCCGGTACGACGGCGAAATGGTGCGCGAAGTCGGGGCTCGACACGCTCGAACAGAACGTGTCCTGCGATTCCGCGGCCACCGACCGCGTCATGATCAATGCCTATCGGTGGGCGCAGGGCGCCAAGACGTACGGCGACCGCATCCACCCGTACCGCCAGATGCTGATCAACCACGAGGTCGGCCACCGGCTCGGCTTCAATCACGTCGACTGCACGAAGAACGGCGAACTCGCCCCGGTCATGCAGCAGCAGACCAAGTTCCTCGACCACGACGGAATCAAGTGCAAGGCCAACCCCTGGGCGTTTCCCAAGAGTTGAGACGGAAACGATCGGCGCGCGGTCGTGCCGTGCTCGGCGGCTTTGACATCCGCCGAAAGTTCGTTCATATTTCTCCGCATGTCGCCTCGTCACGCCTCCTCGCGCGCCGCCCTTGAGCTGGCGCTCTTTGGCGTGACCGCGCACTGCGTGTCCGACATTCACTGTTGCTGACGCCCGCCCCTGGCGTGTGCGTCGCTTGCATTCTCATGACCTTTCTCAGGTCCTGACCCTCTTCGGCGACCCCGGGGCGAGCTCTGCTCATTTCCACTGCTCATTCCCCCTGCTCGATTCTCCGAGAGGTCCTTTCCCATGCGTCAACCGTCCGTCATAGCCCGCCGCGTGGCAGCGGCATCCGTCAGCCTGGTCCTGGCCGCGGGCGCCGCCGCCTGCGCGGGCCCCGAGGGCAACGACGCCGGGAGCGGCGGCGCCGACGGCAAGCCCGCCAAGGGCGGCACACTCACCGTCCTCAACAGCGACCCGCAGGTCGACTTCGACCCTGCAAGGCTCTACACCTCCGGCGGCGGCAACGTCCCCTCGCTGGTCTTCCGTACGCTGACCACCCGCAACCGGGAGGACGGCGCCCAGGGCGCGGAGGTCGTCCCGGACCTCGCCACCGACCTCGGCAGGCCGAGCAAGAACGCCACGGTGTGGACGTACACCCTGAAGAAGGGCCTCAAGTACGAGGACGGATCGCCGATCACCTCCGCCGACATCAAGTACGGCATCGAGCGCTCCTTCGCCGGTGAACTCTCCGGTGGAGCCCCGTACTTGAGGGACTGGCTGATCGGCGGTGACAAGTACGCCGGGCCCTACAAGGACAAGAGCGGCAAGGGTCTGAAGTCCATCGAGACGCCCGACGAGCGGACCATCGTCTTCCATCTGAACAAGCCCGAGGGCGAGTTCCCGTACCTGGCCACCCAGACGCAGTTCACGCCCGTACCGAAGAGCAAGGACAAGGGCACCAAGTACGAGGAGCACCCGGTCTCCTCGGGGCCGTACAAGGTCGTCAAGAACGAGAACGACGGCGAGCGGCTCACCCTGGAGCGCAACCCGCACTGGTCGGCGAAGACCGACCCCGAGCGCAAGGCCTACCCGGACAAGATCGACGTGCGGTCCGGGCTCAACCCGTCCGTCATCAACCAGCGGCTCTCGGCAGGACAGGGCGAGGACGCCGCCGCCGTCACCACCGACACGAACCTCGGCCCCGCCGAACTCGCCAAGGTCACCGGCGACAAAGACCTCGCCTCGCGCGTCGGCACCGGGCACTTCGGATACACCAACTACCTCGCCTTCAACCCGAAGGTGAAGCCCTTCGACGACCCGAAGGTCCGCCAGGCCATCTCGTACGCCGTCGACCGCTCCTCCGTGGTCAACGCCGCCGGCGGCTCCTCGCTCGCCGAGCCCGCGACGACGTATCTGCCGAACCAGAAGTCCTTCGGATACACGAAGTACGACCACTTCCCCGCGGGCAAGGCCGGCAACCCGAAAAAGGCCAAGGAGCTCCTGAAGGAAGCCGGTCACAAGGACGGGCTCACCATCACGCTGACCCACTCCAACGCCAAGGACTTCGAGACGAGCCCGGAGATCGCCACCGCGGTCCAGGACGCCCTGAAGAAGGCCGGGATCACGGTCAAGCTGGAGGGTCTCGAGGACAACGACTACAAGGACAAGGTGCACAGCGCCAAGGACGAGCCGGGTCTCTTCCTCGCCCACTGGGGCGCCGACTGGCCCTCCGGCGGTCCCTTCCTCGCCCCGATCTTCGACGGGCGGCAGATCGTGAAGGACGGCGCCAACTTCAACACCGGTTTCCTGGACGACAAGTCGGTCAACGACGAGATCGACGCGATCAACAAGCTGACCGACCTGGACGCCGCGGCAAAGCGCTGGGGCGCCCTCGACAAGAAGATCGGCGAGCAGGCGCTGACCGTGCCGCTCTTCCACCCGGTCTACAAGCGTCTGTACGGCAAGGACGTGAAGAACATCGTGATCAGCGACTGGACGGGTGTCCTGGACATCTCCCAGGTCGCGGTCAAGTAGGGCGAACGGTCAAGTCACCATGAGATCGGTCAACTCACCATGAGCGAGGCCCTGTTGGCCTTGGAGGCGGGGACGGGTGCGCAGGCGCCCGCCCCGGCTTCCGGTACCCGTCAGTTCTGGCGGCGGCTGCGTGCGCAGCGTGCCGCCCTCGTCGCGGCGGCCGTCGTCGCGCTGCTCGTCCTGGTCGCGCTCGCCGCGCCGCTGCTCACCGCCATCGAGGGCCAGGATCCCAGTACGTACCACCCCGACCTCATCGACTCCGGCCGCGGCGGTGTGCCGATCGGCTCGTTCGGCGGGATCAGCGCCGAGCACTGGCTCGGCGTCGAACCGCAGACCGGGCGCGACCTGTTCGCCCGTCTCGTGTACGGGGCCCGGGTCTCCCTCGGCGTCGCACTCGGCGCGACGGTGGTGCAGGTGCTGCTCGGCGTCGGCGTCGGCATCGCGGCCGGGCTCGGCAACCGCTGGGTCGACCAGGTGCTCAGCCGCGCCACCGACGTCATCGTCTCCATGCCGCTGATGGTCCTCTCGCTCGCCCTGATGGCGATCGTGCCGAGCGGCTTCCCGCGCCCCGTCCTGGTCGCCCTGGTCATCGGGCTCGTCGCCTGGGGCAGCACGGCCAAGATCGTGCGCGCGCAGACCATCACCCTGAAGGAGCTCGACTACGTGGCCGCCGCCCGGCTCAGCGGCTGGAGCACCTGGCGCATCGCGCGCCGCGAACTCCTCCCCGGGCTCGCCGCCCCCGTCATCACGTACGCGGCGCTGCTCGTCCCGATGAACATCACGGTGGAGGCCGCGCTCTCCTTCCTCGGCGTCGGCGTGAAACCGCCGACCGCGTCCTGGGGGCAGATGCTGACCTCGGCCGACATCTGGTACCAAGCCGCGCCGCAGTATCTGCTGCTTCCGGCGGGGGCGCTGTTCGTGACCGTGCTCGCGCTGACCGTCCTGGGGGACGGGGTGCGGACCGCGCTCGACCCGCGCGCCGCGTCGCGGCTGCGGATCGGGACCGGGCGGAAGCGGGAGGGCAAGGCATGACCGGCTTTCTGCTGCGGCGCTCGGTGGGCGCCGTCGTCACGCTGTTCGCCATCTCCGTGATCATCTATGCCGTCTTCTACGTCGCTCCCGGCGACGTCGCGCAGATCACCTGCGGTCCGCGCTGCTCACCGGGCCAAGTGGCGCAGGTCTCCGAGCAGTTGCGGCTCGACGACCCGGTGTACGTCCGCTACTGGGACTTCCTGCAGGGGATCCTCGTCGGCCAGGACTACTCGACCGGCACGAGCGTCGAGCACTGCGACGCCCCCTGCCTCGGGCTCTCCTACCAGAGCGACCAGCAGGTCACCCAGCTGATCCTGACGAAGCTGCCGGTCACCGGGTCGCTCGCGCTCGGCGCCATGGTGATGTGGCTGATCCTCGGGGTCGGCACGGGTGTGCTCTCCGCCTGGCGGCGCGGGCGCGTCACCGAGCGCGTCCTGACCGCCGTCACGCTCGCCGGCATGGCCACGCCCGTCTTCGTCATCGGTCTGCTGCTGATGATCGTGGTCTGCGGCCAGCTGGGCTGGCTGCCCTTCCCGCAGTACGTCGCGTTCACCGACGACCCTCAGCAGTGGGCGTGGAACCTGCTGCTTCCCTGGCTCTCCCTCGCGCTGATCGAGGCCGCCAAGTACGCGCGCCTGACCCGCGCCTCGATGCTGGAGACTCTCGCCGACGACCATGTGCGGACCTTCCGCGCGTACGGCGTCGGGGAGCGCTCGATCATCGGCAGGCATGCGCTGCGGGGCGCGGTCGCTCCGGTCATCGCGCTGAGCGCCAACGACTTCGGGACGCTGTTCGGCGGCGCCGTGCTCAGCGAGACGCTCTTCGGTCTGCCCGGCATGGGGCGCGAACTCGTGCACGCGGTCCGCGTCGTCGATCTGCCGGTCGTGGTCGGCATGGTCCTGGTGACCGGCTTCTTCGTGGTGCTCGCCAATGCCGTCGCGGACGTCCTGTATGCGGTGGCCGACCGGAGGGTGGTCCTGTCATGAGCCTGGTTCAAGTGACGGACCTGGTGGTCGACTTCGGGGACACGCGAGCCGTGGACCGGCTCTCCTTCACGCTCGCCGAGGGCGCCGCGCTCGGCCTCGTCGGCGAGTCGGGGTCCGGCAAGAGCACGGTGGCCTCCGCGCTGCTTGGGCTGCACCGGGGCACCGGAGCGGACGTCGGCGGCACGGTGCGGGTCGGCGGCATCGACGTACAAGAAGCGTCCGATGAGGAGCTGCGGCGGCTGCGGGGCGGAAAGGCGGCGATGGTCTTCCAGGACCCGCTGTCGTCCCTCGACCCGTACTACGCGGTGGGCGACCAGATCGCCGAGGTGTACCGCGTCCACACGGGAGCCTCGCGGCGGGCGGCACGCGCGCGTGCCGTCGACGTCCTCGACCGGGTGGGCATCGCGGACGCGCCGCGCAGGGCGCGCTCCCGGCCGCACGAGTTCAGCGGGGGCATGCGCCAACGGGCGCTCATCGCCATGGCGTTGGCCTGCGAGCCCCGGCTTCTGGTCGCCGATGAGCCGACGACCGCCCTGGACGTCACCGTGCAGGCCCAGATTCTCGACCTGCTGCACTCGCTGCGGGCCGAGACGGGGATGGGGCTGCTCCTGGTCACCCATGACGTGGGCGTCGCGGCGGAGAGCGTCGACGACGTCCTGGTCATGCGGCACGGGCGGGCCGTCGAGCACGGGCCCGTGCGGGAGGTGCTCGGGGCGCCCGCGCAGCCGTACACGCGGGAGCTGCTGGGGGCGGTGCCTCGCGTCGACGCGCCGCGCTCGGAGGTCTCCCGCGCGGAAGTCTCCCGCGCGGAGGGCGACGTCGTACTCGAAGCGGTCGGTCTGCGGCGGGAGTTCGGGCGCGGCAAGCGGGCGCTCGCCGCCGTCGACGGGGTCTCGCTCACGGTCCGCAGGGGCGAGACGCTCGGGGTCGTGGGCGAGAGCGGCAGCGGCAAGACGACGCTCGGGCGGATGCTGGTCGGGCTCCTCGAACCGACGGCCGGGGAGATCCGCCACGCGGGCTCCGCAGGTCATGGCGTACGGCCCGATGTGCAGATGGTCTTCCAGGACCCCGTCTCCTCGCTCAACCCGCGGCGCGGCGTGGGGGAGTCCATCGCCGATCCGCTGCGCGCGCGGGGCGGGCGCGATGAGACCTCGGTGCGCGATCGCGTACGGGACCTGATGGCGCGCGTCGGCCTCGATCCGGCGCACTACGGGCGCTATCCGCACGAGTTCAGCGGCGGCCAGCGGCAGCGCGTCGGCATCGCGCGGGCCCTCGCCGCCGAGCCGCGGATCATCGTGTGCGACGAGCCGGTGTCGGCGCTCGACGTGACGACCCAGGCCCAAGTGACGGCCCTGCTCGCCGAGTTGCAGCGAGAACTGGGGCTCGCGCTGGTCTTCATCGCGCACGATCTGGCGGTCGTACGCCAGGTCAGCGACCGGGTCGCGGTCATGCGGCAGGGGCGCATCGTCGAGTCCGGCACCGTCGACGCGGTGTACGGCGCGCCCCAGGAGGCGTACACCAGACAGCTGTTGGCGGCCGTCCCCGCACTCGATCCGGACGCGGCGGCGCGCCGCCGCACGGCCCGCAGGGAGCTGGCCGCAGCATGACTCTCCGTAGCTGAGAAGCGCTTTCGGCGTGCCCTAGCGCGACAGAACGCTACCGGCACGGGAAAGTTACGGCCGTTCACCCCTTTTGGTGGCGTGATGGACAACCGTCCATCACGCCACCGTCATGTCCGCATACGTTCGTCCCGCTGCGAGCCGCCGAGCCAACGGTGGCTCCCCAGATGGGAGATCGGGGGTGTACGCGTGCGCATCGGACTGCTTACGGAGGGTGGCTATCCGTATGTGAGCGGTGAGGCCAGGCTCTGGTGCGACCGGCTCGTGCGCGGGCTCGGGCAGCACGAATTCGACATCTACGCCCTCAGCCGCAGCGAGCGGCAGGAGGCGCGGGGCTGGATCGAGCTGCCGCCCCAGGTCAGCAGGGTGCGGACGGCGCCGCTGTGGACCGTCGACGACGGCGTCGCCCTCGGCGCGGGGTACGGACGGCGGGCCCGGCGGCGGTTCGCCGAGTCCTTCGGGGAGCTGGCCGCGGTGATCTGCCGCTCCGGGGCGCCGGGCGGCGCCGAGGACTCGGACGAGTTGGCGGACCGTTTCGGCAGCGCCCTGTACGGCCTCGCCGAACTCGCCCGCGACGAAGGCGGTCTGGTCGGCGCGCTGCGCTCCGAGGCGGCCGTGCGCGCCCTGGAGGTCGCCTGCCGCGCACCGGGCGCGCTGCGGGCCGCGCGCACCGCGCGGGTGCCCGATCTGCTCACGGTGGCGTCCCTCGTCGAGCGCGCGCTGCGGCCCCTCTCCCTCGACTGGTACGCGGACGACGACCTGGGCGCGGTGGACCTCTGCCACGCCACGTCCGGCGGCCCCGCGGCGCTCCCCGGACTCCTCGCCAAGCACTTCTCCGGAGTGCCGCTCCTGGTCACCGAGTACGGCGTGCAGCTGCGGGCGCACTACCTGGCGGCGGGCGACGAGGCGCCGAGCGCGCCGGCGCGGGCGCTGCTCACCTCCTTCCACGGGCGGCTCGCGGCCGAGGTGTACCGCCAGGCCGCGATCGTCACGCCGGGCAACACGCACGCGCGGCGCTGGCAGGAGCGGTGCGGCGCCGAGCGGTCGAAGCTGCGGACGGTCTACCCGGGCATGGAGGTGTCCCGCTTCGCGGAGGTCGGCGAGCGGGAGGACCCCGGGGACCCCGACACCCTCCTCTGGGTCGGGCGCATCGAACCCGCCAAGGACCTGATCTCGCTCCTTCACGCCTTCGCGGAGATCCGCAAGGAGGAGCCGAAGGCGCGGCTGCGGATCGTCGGGGCACCCGCGGAAGGGCCGGAGGCGGCCGCGTATCTCGCGCACTGCGGGGTGCTCGCCGCGCAGCTCTTCCCCGACGAGGCGGAGGGCGTGCACGCCGTCGGCGACAACCCCGTGTCCTTCGAGGAGATCGGGGCGCCCGCGACGCCCGAGCTCGCGGACGCGTACGAGGCGGGGAGCGTCGTCGTCCTCTCCAGCGTCGTCGAGGGCTTTCCGATCAGCCTGGTCGAGGCGATGTTCTGCGGGCGCGCGACGGTCTCGACGGACGTCGGCGCGGTCGTCGAGGTCATCGGCGGCACCGGGCTCGTGGTGCCGCCGCGCAATCCGCGGGCGCTCGCCGAGGCGTGCGTGGCCCTCCTGCGGGACCCCGGGCGGCGCGAGCGGCTCGGCGCGGCGGCGCGTGCGCGGGCGCTCGAACTGTTCACCGTGGAGCAGAACGTCGAGGCGTTTCGCGGCATTTACCTGGAGATCGTCTCGCACTGCCCGGTGCACAGGGACGCGGTCGACGACGCGGGCGAGCCGGTGCCGTTCGGCAATCCGGCGGAGGCGTATGTGCCGGGGCGGTGGGCCGCGGGGGGCGGGGCTGTGGACGGCGGGGCTGCGGACGCGCGTGTTCCTGGCGTGCCCAGCTGGGCGGTGCCGGAGCCGACCGCGGCTGTGCCCGTGGCTCAAGACGTCGAGGGGCAGGGGCAGTTGAGAGGGGCGGGCGTATGACGCGGCAGCAGAAGGTGGACGCGCCGAGAGCCCCGGAGGGCGCCGCCGGGTGGGACGCCCGCTCGGCGGATCTGGCGGCGGAGGCGTTCGGGGAGTCGGAGGCGATCGTGGGGGAGCCTGTGGCTTGGCGGGCGGCCGGTGGCGGCTCCAGTACAGGTCCTTCGGGCGCTCCAGGTGCTGCGGGGGGTGTTCGTCCCCCGCGCCGCGGCGCCGTCGACCCCGTGAAGGCGCTGATGCACCGGCACCGTGAGCTGTGCGAGCGCGCCGTCGACCCGCTGGAGATCGCTGCGGGGCTCGAGGCGCACGGGGTGACCGACCGGACCGCCGTGCGGTTCCGGCACCGGGATGTCTTCGCGCTCGCCGAGGAGATGTACGCGCGCGTGCCCCGCGACGACGACGAACGGAACCTCCCCGTGGTGCAGCCCTCGCCGGGAACGCCCGGTGCCTCCGCCGGGTGGGCGCTGCTCGCGCTGCTGCCGGGAGCGGTGTGCGGGCTCGCTGTCGCCGGGGCCGAGCTGACCGAGGGGCGTGCGCGGCTCGCGGTGGGGCTCGGCGGGGCGCTCGCCGTGGCTGTGGCGCTGCGGGTCGCGCTTCGGTACGGGACGCCGGGCCCGGGAGCCGGTCTTTCGGGTGGCGTGCGCCACGCGCCGCCGGCCACGCGCGCGTGGGTGTGCTGGTTGGTCGCGTACGGGGTTCTCGGTGACGGGCTGCTGCGGGGCGCCGTCTCGGGCGGGCCCGACGGGTCGTGGGCGGCTTCGACGGCCACCGCCCTGGGGCTCTCGCTCGCTGTCGCGCCCGCGGTCTGGTGCGCCCGGCTGTTCGCCGTGCGGGCGCGAGGGCGGCTCTCCACCAGTCGGGGGCTCGACGAATTCACCTCCTCCGCACGGCCGTTGCTCCTGGGCGTCGTCCTGCTCTTCGGCTGTGCGCTGGGGGTGCTGCTCGCGGTGTCCGCCGCGGTGGTCCCTGCGGGCGGCGGGGCGGGCGTCGGGGCCGGGGCGCTCGGGGTGCTGCTGTTGCTGGCCTGGCTGCTTTCTTCGTACGGCTTCACTCGGGCGCCGCTGCTGATGCTGGGGGCCGCGGGCGTCGCGGAGGCGGGGGCCGTCGCCTCCGTGTTCGCGGGGCGGCTGCCGGGGGTCGAGTGGGTGGCCGTACCGGTGGAGGGCGCGGTCGACGCGTGGGGGCCCGGGGTGGTCCCGCTGGTCGCCTGCGGGGCCGCGGTGCTCGTGCTGCTGCTGCACTGCGGCCGGACCCTGACCCGTGCCTCCGCGCATTCCTATGGGGCGCCGTGAGGGTGCCATCCGACGGACGCCCGGCAGCGGAGCGCCGTTCCCACCCCAGAACTCTCTCTCCCGCGGGGCCGACACCGCGGGCCTTACCCCGTGACAACGCGGGCCTTACCCCGTGACAAACGGCAACCCCCTGAAGGAGAACCCCAGATGAGCACCCTCAGCATCCGAGAATCCGACCCGGGAGCCGCCCGATGAGGGTGCTGCTGATCGGAGCCAATGGATACCTCGGCCGTTTCGTCGCCGACCGGCTGCTCGCCGACCCGGCCGTGCAGCTCACCGCGCTCGGGCGCGGCGACGACTCGGACGTACGGTTCGACCTCGCGAGCGGCAGCCCCGGCGCGCTCACCCGTTTCCTGGACGCCGTGCACCCCGGAGTCGTCATCAACTGCGCGGGCGCCACCCGCGGCGGCGCCCGCGAGCTGACCCGGCACAACACGGTGGCCGTCGCCACCATCTGCGAGGCCCTGCGCCGCAGCGGCTGCGGGGCGCGGCTCGTGCAGCTGGGCTGCGGCGCCGAGTACGGGCCGAGCCAGCCGGGCTCCTCGACCGCCGAGGACGCCGTGCCGAGGCCCGGTGGGCCCTACGGGGTCAGCAAGCTCGCCGCCACCGAGCTCGTGCTGGGGGCGGGGCTCGACGCCGTCGTCCTTCGGGTGTTCTCGCCTGCGGGGCCCGGCACCCCCGCCGGATCACCGCTCGGGCGGCTCGCCGAGGCCATGCGGCGGGCCATGCAGTCCGGCGACGGCGAGCTGAAGCTCGGGGGGCTCGGCGTGCAGCGGGACTTCATCGACGTACGCGATGTGGCGCGCGCCGTGCACGCCGCCTCGCTCTCCGCCGCCCAGGGGATCGTGAACATCGGCGCCGGCCGAGCCGTACGTCTGCGTGACGCGGCCGCCGTCCTGGCGCGCGTCGCGGGGTACGGCGGAGCCCTGCACGAGCTCGACCAAGGGCCCCTGCGGCAATCCATCGGGCACCCCCGCTCCGAATCCGACCACGGGGGCCCGGCCGCCTACCCCTACCCGGACGGCTGCGGCAGCTGGCAGCAGGCGGATGTGCGCACCGCGCGCGACCGCCTCGGCTGGCGCCCCCGGATCAACCTCGAAGAGTCACTCGCCGACATCTGGATGGAGGCGGCATGCCGCATCTGACCAGCACAGCCACGGGCACCGCGCACACGGACGTACGACTCGGCTTCGGCGTCCCGGGCTTCGCCCACCCGCTCGTCGCGCCCGCCGAATGGTCCGAACTCACCCGTCCTGGCACCCCTCTGCACTGGGTCGTCCTGAACGTGGCGGGCGGCCCGGGGGACCGGCCCGACCCGCACTGCCTGGAAGCGGCGGGGCGGCTGCGGAACGCGGGCGTCCGTGTTCTCGGTCACCTCGACGCGACCTACGGCGCCCGCCCCTTCGGCGAGATGATCTCGGACGCGCACCGCTACCTCGACTGGTACCAGGTCGACGGCTTCTCCCTCGACCGCTGCCCCACCGAGCGCGCCGCGCTTCCCGAGGTGCGCCGGACGGTCACCACCCTGCGCGCGCTCTGCGACGACGCGCACATCGTCCTCGGGCACGGCACCCATCCCTATCCCGGATACGCCGAATCCGCCGACCAATTGGTGACCTTCTCCGGCCCCTGGAGCGACTACCGCTGGTCCCAGGTGGCCGAGTGGACCGCCGACTACCCGCCCGAGCGCTTCTGCCACTTCGTGCACGGCATGCCGCGCGGCCATCTCGACGAGGCCATGCGCATCGCGCGCTGGCAGGGGGCCTCGACGATCTACTTCACCGACCACATAGAGCGGGGCGGCCCGAACGACCCGTGGGAGTCCATGCCCGCGTACTGGGACGAAATCGTCTCGCGTATCGGAACGGGTGTCTCGGAATGAAGAAGGCCGTGGCAGTGTTAACCGCAGAACAACCGTTCCGAAATACCGACCAACGGAGTCCCCGTGTCGCTGCCACCCCTGGTCGAGCCAGCATCTGAGCTCACCGTCGACGAGGTTCGCAGGTACTCCCGCCACCTGATCATCCCCGACGTCGGGATGGACGGGCAGAAGCGGCTGAAGAACGCCAAGGTGCTGTGTGTCGGCGCCGGCGGCCTCGGGTCACCGGCGCTGATGTACCTCGCCGCGGCGGGCGTGGGCACGCTCGGCATCGTGGAGTTCGACGAGGTCGACGAGTCGAACCTGCAGCGCCAGATCATCCACAGCCAGGCCGACATCGGCCGCTCCAAGGCCGCGTCCGCGAAGGACTCCGTCCTCGGCATCAACCCGTACGTGAACGTGATCCTCCACGAAGAGCGGCTCGAGGCCGAGAACGTGATGGACATCTTCAGCCAGTACGACCTGATCGTCGACGGCACGGACAACTTCGCCACGCGTTACCTGGTCAACGACGCGTGCGTGCTGCTCAACAAGCCGTACGTGTGGGGTTCGATCTACCGCTTCGACGGCCAGGCGTCCGTCTTCTGGAGCGAGCACGGCCCGTGCTACCGCTGCCTCTACCCGGAGCCCCCGCCGCCCGGCATGGTCCCGTCCTGCGCCGAGGGCGGCGTGCTCGGCGTGCTCTGCGCGTCGATCGGCTCCATCCAGGTCACCGAGGCGATCAAGGTCCTGGCCGGCGTGGGCGACCCGCTGGTCGGCCGCCTGATGATCTACGACGCCTTGGAGATGCAGTACCGCCAGGTCAAGGTCCGCAAGGACCCCGACTGCGCGGTCTGCGGCGAGAACCCCACCGTCACCGAGCTCATCGACTACGAGGCCTTCTGCGGCGTCGTGTCCGACGAGGCCCAGGAGGCGGCGCTCGGCTCGACGATCACTCCCAAGCAGCTCAAGGAGTGGATCGACGCGGACGAGAAGATCGAGATCATCGACGTGCGCGAGCAGAACGAGTACGAGATCGTCTCGATCCCCGGCGCCAGGCTGATCCCCAAGAACGAGTTCCTCATGGGCACCGCCCTGGAGAGCCTCCCGCAGGACAAGAAGATCGTCTTGCACTGCAAGACGGGTGTCCGGTCCGCGGAAGTCCTCGCCGTACTGAAGTCCGCGGGCTTCGCGGACGCGGTGCATGTGGGCGGCGGCGTGATCGGGTGGGTCAACCAGATCGAGCCCGACAAGCCGGTCTACTAGGCGTAGTGCCTGAACGGAGATGGGCCCCGCACCTATGAGGTGCGGGGCCCATCGCCTTAACGGCTCGTCCTCAAACGCCGGACGGGCTGGAGTGGGCTGGTGTCTCAGGACTCGCAGACCTTGCCGTTCTGCGGGACCTTGCCGTCCAGGAGGTAGCCGTCGACCGCGTCGTCCACGCAGTCGCTGCCGCTCCCGTAGGCCCCGTGCCCCTCGCCCTTCCAGGTCAGCATGACGCCCGTGCCCTTGCCGAGCTCGTCGGTCATCTTCTGCGCACCCTCGTAGGGCGTCGCCGGATCTCCGGTGTTGCCGACCACCAGGATCGGGTCCGCGTCGGGGGCGGAGACGTCGGGGGAGTCGTGCAGCCCGGCCACCGGCCAGGAATGGCACCAGCCCGCCGTGTCCCAGCCCATGAACTCGCCGAAGACCGGCGATATCTCACGGAAGTCGGCGAGCTGCGCCTTCGCCTGCGCGGGCGTCGGGCGCGCCTTGCCGTCGCGGCAGGAGATGGAGCGCTGCGAGTGGCTCTGTGTGCTGTAACGGCCGGACGGGTCCCGCTCGTTGTAGGCGTCGGCCAGCTGCAGCAGCGCCGATCCTTCGCCCTTCTCGGCCTGCTCCAGGCCGTGGGTCAGGGCGGGCCAGCTCTGCCGGCTGTAGAGCGTGACCGTGATGCCGGTGAGCGCCAGGGACTGGGTGAGCTTCCGGTCGCCCGATCCGGGCAGCGGCTCGGCGTCCAGGCGCTTCAGGAGGCGCACTATCTTCTGCGAGCCCGCCTTCGGGTCCTGGCCCGACGACTTCAGATAGTTCTCCAGGGCGCGCTGGAAGCCCCGCGCCTGGTTCTTGGCGTGGCCCACCGAATCCGCACTCGGGTCGACGACGGCGTCCAGGGTGAGGCGCCCCACCTTCTTGGGGAACAAGTGCGCGTACGTGCCGCCCAGTTCGGTGCCGTACGAGATACCCATGTAGTGCAGCTTCTCGTCGCCGAGGACCTGGCGCATCACATCCATGTCGCGGGCCGCCTCGACCGTCGAGACATGGCCGAGGAGCTTGCCCGAGTTCCGCTCGCAGCCCGCACCGAAGTCGGCCGCGTCCTTGAAGTACGCCGCTTCCTCGGCCGGGGTGTCCGGAGTGAGGTCGACGGACTCCGCGGCCTGCGTCTCCTTGTCGCTGCGGCAGCGCACGCCCGCGCTGCCCGCGACGCCACGCGGGTCGAAGCTCACCAAGTCGTACCGCTCGCGCAGCGTGTCGTACGAGTCGGCGAACGACGGCAGCATGGAGACGCCGGAGCCGCCGGGGCCGCCGAAGTTGAACAGGAGTGAGCCGATGCGCTCGCCCTTGCCGGTGGACCGGGCGCGTATCAGGGCGATGTCGATCGTCTCGCCGTCCGGCTTCGCGTAGTCCATGGGGACCTTGAGGGTCGAGCACTGCCACTCGGAGCCGGGCGCGGGGTCCTGGCCCGATGCCTTGCAGCCGCCCCAGTCGAGCTTCTGGGCGTTGATCGTCGCGGGCAGCGTAGAGGAGGGATCGGGCCTCGGCTCCTGCCCGGGTCCGGTCGGGGCCGGCTTGGCGTCGTCCTCGCCGCCGTCCGACGAACCGCCGCAGCCGACGGCGAGCCCCGCCACCAGGACCCCTGCGGCAGCCAGAGCTGCTGACCGTACGAAACGCGGCATGGAGCGCTTCCCCCCTTGGAAGACAGTCAAGCCATAGTAGGCGGGGCTTCTGACAGTGCCCTTGGCGGGCTTGGTCCCTTATGTGCCGCTTATGCGCAGACCGTGCCCGCCTTCGGCACGGTGCCGTCCAGCAGATAGCCGTTCACCGCGTCCCGTACGCACTTGTTCTTGCTGTCGTACGCCCCGTGCCCCTGGCCCTTGTACGTCAGCTCGACACCGACGCCCTCGCCCAGCGCCTGAGCCATCTTCTTCGCGCCCTCGTACGGCGTCGCGGGGTCGCCCGTGTTGCCGATGACGACGATCGGCGGCGCGTCCGACGCGCTGACGTCCGGATGGTCGGCGGCGCCCTGCACCGCCCAGTCGGTGCAGCCGACCATGCCCCAGGCCAGATAGTCGCCGAACAGCGGGGAGGCCTTACGGAACTCGGGGAGCTTCTCCTCGACGTAGTCGGCGGTGTAACGCGCCTTGTCGTCGGCGCAGTTGATGGAGATGTTGGCGGCCTGGATGTTGCTGTACGAGCCGTCCTGGTTGCGGCCGTTCATGGCGTCGGAGAGCGTCATCAGGATCCTGCCGTCGCCGTCGTACGCCTGCTCCAGGCCGTCGGTGAGATACGGCCAGAAGTCCTTGGAGTACAGCGACTGGGCGATGCCGTTGGTGGCGGCGGTCTGGGTCAGTTCGCGCGGCGGAAGGGCGGGCAGCGGCTTGGCGTCCAGGTCCTTCAGGAGCTTTGCGATCCGGTCCTTCACGTCCTGCGCGGTGTCGCCGACCGGGCAGTCCTCGACCTTCGACGTGCAGTCCTCGGCGAAGTTGTCGAGCGCGAGCTGGAAGCCCTCGGCCTGGCCCAGCGAGCCCTGCTCCGCCGTCTCGGTGGGATCGACGACGGCGTCGAAGACGGCGCGGCCCACCTTCTTCGGAAACAAGTGGGCGTAGACGCCGCCGAGTTCGGTGCCGTAGGAGATGCCGAAGTAGTGCAGCTTGTCGTCGCCGAGCACCTGCCGCATCAGGTCCATGTCGCGGGCCGCGTCGGTGGTGCGTACGTGGGGGAGCACCTCGCCGGAGTTCTTCTCGCAGCCGCCGTTGAAGCCCTTCACGTTGTCGAGGAGCTGTTTCTGCTCCGCGTCGTCGTCGGGCGTGGAGTCCTGCTGGAAGTACTCGTCGAGCTGCTCGTCGTCCTCGCACTTCACGCCCGCGCTGCGGCCGACGCCGCGCGGGTCGAAGCTCACCAGGTCGTAGCGGGTGCGCAGCTTGGCGTAGTCCTGTCCGAAGGCGGGCAGCGTGGTGATGCCCGAGCCGCCGGGGCCGCCGAAGTTGAAGACGAGCGAGCCGATCCGACGGTCCTGCTCGCCGCTGGCAGCCGCGCGGATCAGCGCGATGTCGAGGGTGTCCCCCTTGGGCTTGTCCCAGTCGAGGGGGGCCTTCATGGTGGCGCACTGCCACTCGGCGCCGCCGGGCAGTGGCGACGGGGCCTCACCACCGCCTTCGGAGGCGTCGGGCGCGGGGCAGTCCTTCCAGCTGAGCTTCTGGGCCGACAGATCCTCGTCCTTGGCGTCGTCGCCGCCGCAGGCCGTGGCGGTCGATGACAGCAGGGCGACGGTGGCGGCCAGGACAGCGGCACGCGCCTTCAGGTTGGGCATGCTTCCCATCCTGCGGGGGGCGCGGACGGGGCGCACGGCTGGCTCGGCCTTCCGTGATCAGGCGCTCTGATCAGGCGCTCTTCTTAAGAAGAGGGCAGCCTCTCTTAAGAAGAGGGCAGCTTCCTCAAGAAGAGCGCCGCTTCCTAAAGAAGGCCCTTCCTTGTCAGGTGGTTGAAGTACAGCCACCCCGGAAGCACCGGAAGCCACAGCGTGAGCAGCCGGTAGAGCAGCACCGCGGGTGCCGCCACGTCCTTGGGCACGCCCACCGCGACCAGCCCGAGGGTGAGAGTCGCCTCGACCGCCCCGATGCCGCCGGGCGTGGGCGCCGCCGAGCCGAGCGCGTTGCCGGCGAGGAAGACCACGGCGACGCTGGCCAGGGTCAGCGGCTTCATCTCCGCGGTGCTGAAGGCGCGTACCGAGGCGTCCAGGCACAGGACGAACAGCAGGGTGAGCAGCAGCATGCCGCCGATGCCGGTGAGCAGCTTCTGGGGGCGCTGCAGTACGTCGAGCATGCGCGGCACGACGCCCGCGAACAGCGAACGCACGCGCGTGACGACGAATTTCCGCAGGAACGGGATCGCGGTCACCACGAGCACCAGGACCGCGACCGACAGCAGACCGGCGATGACGGTGCGGGAAGGCGACAGGGACGGCGTCTTCTCCGTACCGGTCAGATAGCCGAAGACCATCAGCAGCATGATGTGCGAGCCGAGCCCGAACAGCTGCGAGGCCCCGACGCTCGCCACCGCGAGACCGGAACGCACCCCGGAGCGCTGCAGGAAGCGGGTGTTGAGCGCGACGCCGCCCACCGCGGCGGGCGCCACGATCTTCACGAACGACCCGGCGACCTGCGCCTGCACGGTCCGCAGGAACGGCACCCGCTCCGGCACGAAGCCGAGCAGGCTCATCGCCGCGGCCAAGTAGCTCAGCGCCGAGCAGGCCACGGCCACCGCGACCCAGCCCCACTCGGCCTCGCCCACGATCGTGCCGAAGTCGACCTGCGTGAGCTGCGAGAGCAGGAAGTACGCGCCGATGGCACCGGCGATGAAACTGATCAGCGTGCGCGGCCTGATCCGTTCGAGCTGAGCAGGCTCGACGGGCGCCTGCGGCCGGATGAGCAGCACCTGGTGGCGGATCTGGGTGAGCAGATCCTCCTCGCGTGCCTGCTCCAGGGCCACGTCTATGGCCAGCTTCTCGGCCTGCTTCTCCGCGCGCACCGCCTTGCGGTCGGGGCTCTTCGCGCCCTCCGCGGTCTCCGCCTCGTCGGCTTCGGCGGTCGTCGGAGCGGCCTCGCTGCGGGCCAGCTTCTCCTTGCGGGACGCTTCGAGGACGGCCTCGCGCTCGCGCTGTGACCGCTCCCTGGCCCGCTTGCGCAGCGTGCCGCGGGTGGCGCGGGTGAGGGCGATCGGCTGGAGCAGCGGCAGACAGTCGGCGACCGTGTCGGGGCCGAGCACATCCAGGGCGGTCGCGACCGCGCGCTCGGCGCCCACCCGCAGCCCGAAGGTGGTCAGGAGCTGGGCGATGTCCATCCGCAGGACCAGATCACCGGCGGCGATCTCACCGCCCCGCAGGTCCGTCAAGATCACCGTGCCGGAACGATCCACCAGAATCGCGTCGCCCTGGAGCCTGCGGTGCGCGATCCGCCGCGACTGCAGCGCCTGCACCTGCCGCCAGGTGTCGCACAGCAGCTCGTCGGTGATGGCGTCGTCCGGCAGCGAGTCGAGAGAACGGCCGCCCGTGTGCTCGTACACGAGCATCACCGCGTCGGGGCCGAGCTCGGAGGTGGCGATCAGCTTGGGCGCGTCGGCCCCGGCCGAGATCGCCGCGTACGCGAGGAGCGCCTCCTGCTCCAGGGCCTGGCGCAGCGACTGCAGGCTGCGGCGCTGGGTGATGCCGCGCAGCGTGAGTCTGCGCCATACGCGGTAGAAGAAGCCCTGCGCCTGCTGCTCTCGGTCGATGACCGTGACGTCCAGGGGCGGGCCGTCCTCCAGGGTGACGAAGTAGCGGCGGCCGCGGTCGCCGTGCTCCCCGCTGTCCGGGGACTCCTCGCGGGCCGCGCTCACGGGGTGGAAGCCGACGTGCCGCAGGCCGGCGAGGAGCGTCTGGCCGGTGGGCCTGACGTTCGGCGAGCCGACCGCGTACAGCGTTCCGTAGGCGACGCTCCAGCCGAGGAGCACGGTCAGGATGATCGAGAACGGCGTCGTGTAGCCGGTGACCAGCATGGTGAAGGCGTCGAGCAGCAGCACCACCCACAGCACCACGCGCCAGCGTGGTCGGCGGGACATCCCGACCGCTGTCATGTACGCGATTACGGGTGCGAGATAGCCGTGCACCGGATCGGTGAGCGCGTTCAGATCGCCGGGAGACGGCCGGGTCAGCGCCTCCTGGATGGAGTCCGGGGCGGCCCTGGCGACCCAGAGGTCGGTGGCGAGCGTCACGCCGTGCGCCAGGACGGCCGCGAGGACACCGTCGGCGATGCGCAGCCCGTCCCGTTTGACCAGGCGCTCGATCGCGAACGCGACGGGGACGAGCAGGACACCGATGCTCGCGGTGAGGCCCGCGAACCTGATCAGCGCGTCGGGAGCCTGTTCCGTGCCCTTGTCGATGTCCTGGGCGAGGCCCGACGTCGTACCGTGCGCGAACGCGGCGATGGCGAGGAGCACGGCGATCGCGAGGATGCCGATGAGCAGCCGCATCAGGTCCGAAGGACGGTGCACGCGCGCGGCGAGCAGCGGTTCGTCACCGGCGACGCGGTCGGTGTGCGGCTCCGTCTCGTCGGCGCAGTCGTCGGAGACGAAGGCGTGCGCGCCCTCTGCTTCGGTGCCGGGCTGCTCTTCCGCGTTCGTCGGGTGCTTCGCGTGCTTCTCGTTCTTGTTCAGGGAGTGCCCACCGGTGTCCGGGTGCGACTCGGCCGCAGGGGTGCCCACCGTCTCATCGGGGTGCACATCCTGCTGCTCCGTCGTCTCTTCTTGATCTCGTATCACCAGTCACCGCCCGCACGATGGTGGCATGTCCGGCGGACAGAGGGGGGCATCAGGGTGCGATGTGGGGGCGCGAAGTGTTCCCTGGGCGCCAGTTTGTCTCGTACTGCACGCTCTGTCGCGGGACGGTCACGGTGTCGGTGGGGTACGGCAGGATGGTCCGGATGAGCGAGGAGAGCCGAGCGGAGCATGGGCTTCCGGAGTACCCAGAGTATGCGGAGCGGGTTCTCGAGGTCGCGGAGCTGATCCCTCCGGGGCGGGTGATGACCTACGGGGACGTGGCGGAGTGGCTCGAGGAGGGAGGGCCCCGGCAGGTCGGCCGGGTGATGGCTCTCTACGGAGGAGCGGTTCCGTGGTGGCGTGTGGTGCGCGCGGACGGTGTGCTGCTGCCGGGCCATGAACTGCGGGCGCTCGACAACTACCGCGCGGAGGGCACGCCCCTGCGCGAGGCGAGCCGTGCGGCCGAGGGCCATCTGCCCCGGCTCGACATGCGGCGGGCGCGCTGGGACGGCGGTGACGCGGCGGGCGGCGGCGGTGCCGATCGCCCGCAGGCTCCTCAGGCTCACACCTGACAGCTTCCGCCATCGGGCGGCCGCACGGGGGACCGGTGGCCCGTACGGGGGAAGCGGCACGTCCCGCACGCCCGCTGGCGTAGCGTCGACAGCACGCATTTCTCTCACCCCGCAGTCATCGCGCAGCCGTTTTTCGACCAGTAGACCCACCAGTTTCGACCAGCAGACCCACCAGGACCGGCGACCCACGTGAGTTCCCCTTCATCAGCTCGGCACACCCGGCACCTGCCGCACCACCCGGTGCGACAGGGGACCCCGGGCGCCTATCGACTGGTGCGTACCCCGCCGGTCCGCGTGGATCCCCCTCGTCTTGACGCACCCCAGCGCGCGGTGGTTGACCACTCCGGAGGACCGCTGCTCGTCCTCGCGGGTCCCGGTACGGGCAAGACGACGACGCTCGTGGAGGCCGTCGCCGCGCGGATCGCGAAGGGCACGGAACCGGAGCGGGTCCTCGTCCTCACCTTCAGCCGCAAGGCCGCCGTCGAGCTGCGCGACCGCATGGCGCTGCGCATAGGGGCGGCGAAGGCCCCGCAGGCGACGACCTTCCACTCCTTCTGTTACGCCCTGATCCGCGCCCACCAGGACGCCGATCTGTTCGTCGAGCCGCTCCGCCTCCTCTCAGGGCCCGAGCAGGACGTGGCCGTGCGCGAGCTCCTTGCGGGCCAGATCGACCTGGAGGCCGAGGGGATCGGCCGCGTCCGCTGGCCGGACGAACTGCGCGCCTGCCTGACGACGCGGGGCTTCGCCGACGAGGTACGCGCGGTGCTCGCCCGCAGCCGTGAGCTGGGCCTCGGGCCCGACTCCCTGGACGCGTTCGCCCACCGCGCGGGGCGGCCCGACTGGGGCGCGGCGGCGGCGTTCCTCGCCGAGTACCTGGACGTGCTCGACATGCAGGGTGTGCTCGACTACGCGGAACTGGTGCACCGCGCGGTGCTGCTCGCGCGGCGCCCCGAGGTCGCGCGGGCCCTTGCCGCGCAGTACGACGCGGTCTTCGTGGACGAGTACCAGGACACCGATCCCGCGCAGGTGCGGCTGCTCGACGCGCTGGCCGGCGGTGGGCGTTCGCTGGTCGCCTTCGGGGACCCGGACCAGTCGATCTACACGTTCCGGGGCGCCGACGTGAACGGCATCCTGGAGTTCCCCGGCGACTTCCCGCGCGCGGACGGCACCCCGGCGCCGGTCGAGGTCCTGACCACGTCGCGCAGGTCGGGTGCCGGTCTCCTCGACGCCACCCGGCTGCTCACCCGCCGTATGCCGCTGACCAGGCTGCCGGCGGAGAAGGTGCGGGCCCACCGCGAGCTGGCCGCTGTCCGGGACGGCGGCCGGGTCGAGGCGTACACGTATCCGACGTCCGGCGCGGAGCTCGACAACATCGCGGACATCCTGCGCCGCGCACACTTGGAGGACGGCGTCCCCTGGGGCGAGATGGCGGTCCTGGTCCGCGCGGGCGCCCACACGATCCCCAGGGTCCGCCGCAGCCTCACCGCCGCGGGCGTCCCCCTGGACATAGACGGCGACGACATCGCCCTGCGCCACGAGCCGGCGGTCACGCCGCTGCTGACGGCGCTGCGGGTGGTGGCGGAGGCGGTCACTTCTGGAGGGGATGTCTCCGTGGGAGGTGCCTCTGAAGAGGGGGTCTCCGAAGAGGGCGTCTCCGAAGCAGGTCTCTCCGAAGCGGGTCTCTCCGAAGAAAGCGCCCCCGAGGCGGCTGACGCGGGGAGTGAATTCGTTCCGCCCGCCTGGCTCGACACCGAGACCGCGCTCACCCTCCTCACGTCCCCCCTCGCCGGCATGGACGCCGCCGACCTCCGACGGCTCGGCCGCGCGCTGCGCGAGGAGGAGCGCGCCGCGGGGAATCATCTGCCGCCTTCTTCGGACGAGCTGCTTGCCCGCGCGCTCGCCGAGCCGGAGCGGCTCGTCGCACACGATCCCGCGTACGCCCGTGGCGCCCAGCGGCTCGGCGCGCTGCTCCGCAAGGCCCGTGAGCGCCTCGCGGGCGGCGGCACGGCGGAGGAGGCGCTCTGGGAGCTGTGGGACGGCACTCCGTGGCCGCGCCGCCTGGAGCGCGCCGCACGTCGCGGCGGGGCCGCCGGGCGCAACGCGGACCGCGATCTCGACGCGGTCTGCGCCCTGTTCGCGTACGCCTCCCGCGCCGAGGAGCGCACCGGAGGGCGCGGCGCCCTCAACTTCCTGGAGGAGACCGAGGCGCAGGACATCGCCGCGGACACCCTCAACCGCAGGGCCGTACGCCCCGACGCCGTACGCCTGATGACGGCGCACCGCTCCAAGGGCCTCGAGTGGAGGCTCGTGGTGGTCGCCGGCGTACAGGAAGGCCTCTGGCCCGACCTGCGCCGCCGCGGCTCTCTCCTGGAGGCCGACCGCATCGGCAGCGACGGCCTCGCCGAGCCCCTCACCCCCGGAGCACTCCTCTCCGAAGAGCGCCGGTTGTTCTACGTGGCCGCCACGCGCGCGCGTGAACGCCTCGTCGTCACCGCCGTCAAGGCACCCGCGGACGACGGCGACCAGCCATCGCGCTTCCTCACTGAACTCGGCGTCGAGCCCAAGGACGTGACGGGCCGCCCGCGCCGCCCCCTGTCGGTCTCCGCGCTCGTCGCGGAGCTGCGCGCCACGACGGTCGACCCCCGGGTTTCGGACACCCTCAGGGAGGCCGCCGCGCACCGCCTGGCCCGCCTCGCCGCGCTCAGCGACGCCGACGGACGCCCCCTGGTGCCGTCGGCGCACCCGTACCGCTGGTGGGGCATGTACGAGCCGACGGCGAGCGAGGTCCCGCTGCGGGACCGCGACAAGCCCGTCGTCCTCTCCGGAAGCGCCCTGGACCAGCTCGCCAACACCTGTTCCCTGCAGTGGTTCCTGGGCCGCGAGGTGAAGGCGGACGCCCCGGCGACCGCTGCCCAGGGCTTCGGCAACGTGGTCCACGTCCTGGCCGACGAGGTCGCGTCGGGCAGGACCCCCGCCGACCTCGCCGTCCTCATGGAGCGCCTCGACTCGGTCTGGGACTCCCTCGCCTTCGACGCCCCCTGGAAGTCGGCGCAGGAGAAGGAACACGCGCGCGTGGCGCTCGAACGCTTCCTCCAGTGGCATGTGATGGACCGCGCGAGCCGTACCCCGGTCGCCAGTGAGCACGACTTCGACGTGACCCTCGAAGCGGGCCCCTACGAAGTACGCGTGCGCGGCTCCATGGACCGCGTCGAGCAGGACACCGAAGGCCGTGCCTACGTAGTCGACTTCAAGACCGGCAAGCAGACCCCGAGCGCCGCCGAGGTGGCCCGCCACCCCCAGCTCGCCGTCTATCAACTCGCCCTCCGCGAGGGCGCGGTGGACGACGCCTTCGACGGCGTACGCCCGGAAGCGGGCGGCGCGGAACTGGTGCAGCTGCGCCAGGGCGCCGCCAAGAAGGACGGCGGCGAGAGCCTCCCCAAGGTGCAGGCACAGGAGCCGCTCTCGGGGGAGTGGGTGGGCGATCTGCTCGCCACGGCGGCCGGCAAGGTCCTGGACGAACGCTTCTCGCCGACCACGGGCCAGCACTGCACGCACTGCGCCTTCCGCGCCTCGTGCAGCGCACGCCCGGAGGGCCGGCACGTCGTGGAGTGACGTCAGCGGCAACGCCACCATTGGTGGCCAAGCTCACGTCTCGGCAGCCGCGTTCATAGCAGCCTCACAGGCCCTCTAAAGTCTCGGTAAAGCTGATCTGTGCACTTAGCGGACCCTCCGATCGTGCACCTTTCCGAGGAGATACATACATGGCAGCCAACCGGAAGCTCCTGGCCGCGGCAGTCGCCTGTGCCGCCGCGATCGTCGGCCTCACGGGCTGCTTGGGCGGGGACGAGGAGAAGGACCCCTTCGAGGGGATGAGCGCCGACAAGATCGCCAAGAAGGCGGCCGACACGTCCAAGGGTGCGGGCTCCTTCAAGGTCACCGGTGAGGGCAAGCAGGACGGCAAGCCGCTCCACGTCGACTTCTCGGTCGCCAAGTCCGGTGACTGCAAGGGCAAGATGGACGGCGGCGCGGAAGACACCGCCGAGCTGCTCGTGTCCGGCGACGCCCAGTACATGAAGGGCGACGAGGCGTTCTGGAAGGACGCCATGGGCGGCAGCGGCTCCGGTGGCCAGGCCTCACGCCTCGAGGGCAAGTGGGTGAAGTCGCCGAACGCCGAGGGCAAGAGCGTCTGCGACGCGGACGCCATGTTCCAGTCCAAGGACCTCAAGAAGCTCAAGCGCGAGAAGGACTCCGAGGTCGACGGCAAGAAGGCGGCCGTCCTCACGAAGAACAAGTCGGGCAAGAAGACCACCTTCTACGTCTCCGCCGAGGGCAAGCCCTACTTCCTGAAGGTCGTCACCACGGGTAAGGAAGACCCGGGCACGATGAACTTCTCGGACTACGGCAAGCCCGTCGTCGTCAAGGCCCCGGCCCCGGGCGACGTCATGGACATGCAAGAGCTCATGAAGTCCTGACGCCCGGAAAGTCCGCACGCCCCGCGTGACCGCGGCCACTGACATCCGGATTCGTCCCGGTTGTCAGTGGCCCCCGCTAGCCTCTCTGACGTGCCACCTCGTATCACCGACCCCGAGCAGCTCAAAGAGCTCCTCGGCATCCCGTTCACCCCGGAGCAGACGGCCTGCATCACCGCGCCGCCCGCCCCGCAGGTGATCGTGGCCGGAGCCGGGTCGGGCAAGACGACGGTGATGGCGGCGCGCGTGGTCTGGCTGGTCGGCACCGGCCAGGTCGCCCCGGAGCAGGTCCTCGGCCTGACGTTCACCAACAAGGCGGCCGGTGAACTCGCCGAGCGGGTGCGCCAGGCGCTGATCAAGGCGGGGGTGACCGACGCAGAGGCGCTCGACCCGGACAACCCTCCGGGCGAGCCGGTCATCTCCACGTACCACGCCTTCGCGGGCCGCCTCCTGACCGACCACGGGCTGCGCATAGGGCTCGAACCCACGGCCCGTCTCCTCGCCGACGCCACCCGCTTCCAGCTCGCCGCGCGCGTGCTGCGCGAGGCGCCGGGTCCGTATCCCGCGCTGACCCGCTCCTTCCCCGACCTCGTCAGCGACCTCCTCGCCCTCGACAGCGAGCTCGCGGAACATCTCGTACGGCCCGACAGGCTCCGCGCGTACGACACCGAACTGCTGCGCACCCTCCAGAGCGCCAAGCTCTCCAACGCGGACCTGCGCAAGGTGCCCGAGACGGCGGCGGCCCGGCTCGAGCTCGCCGAACTCGTCGGTCGCTACAGGGAGGCGAAGCGCTCCCGCGACCTCCTGGACTTCGGCGACCAGATCGCCCTCTCCGCGACGCTGGCCCGCACCCGCGCGGAGGTCGGCGAGATCCTGCGCGACGAGTTCCGGGTCGTCCTGCTCGACGAGTACCAGGACACGTCCGTGGCCCAGCGCATCCTCCTGGCAGGCCTCTTCGGAGGCGGCACCGGCCATCCGGTGACGGCGGTCGGCGACCCCTGCCAGGCGATCTACGGCTGGCGCGGCGCGTCCGTGGCGAACCTGGACGACTTCCCCGAGCACTTCGCGTACGCCGACGGGCGCCCCGCCACGCGCCACGCGCTCAGCGAGAACCGCCGCAGCGGCGGCCGCCTCCTGGACCTCGCCAACGGCCTCGCTGAGCCGCTGCGCGCCATGCACGCGGGCGTGGAGGCGCTGCGCCCCGCCCCCGGCGCCGAGCGCGACGGCGTGGTGCGCTGCGCCCTGCTGCGCACGCACGCCGAGGAGATCGACTGGATCGCCGACTCCATCGCCCACCTCGTGGGCACCGGCAAGGCCCCCGGCGAGATCGCCGTCCTGTGCCGCACCGCGACGGACTTCGCGCAGATCCAGGGCGCGCTGGTCGCCAGAGACATCCCCGTGGAGGTCGTCGGCCTCTCCGGGCTGCTTCACCTCCCCGAGGTCGCCGACCTCGTCGCCGTCTGCGAGGTGCTCCAGGACCCGGGTGCGAACGCCTCCCTGGTGCGCCTGCTCACGGGCCCGCGCTGGCGCATCGGCCCCCGCGACCTCGCCCTCCTGGGGCGCCGCGCGCGCCTTCTCGTACGCCATGGGCACGCGGCTCCGGACGACCCCGACAGCCGGCTCGCCGCGGCCGTCGAGGGGGTCGACCCGGCCGAGGTGATCTCGCTCGCGGACGCGCTCGACACGTTCCTGGAGACGCCCCTGGACGACGACACGGGGGACGACGGGCTGCCTTTCTCGGCGGACGCGCGCGTGCGGTTCGCCCGCCTCGCCGCCGAACTGCGCGACCTGCGGCGCTCGTTGGCCGACCCGCTGATGGACGTACTGCACCGGGTGCTCGCCGTCACGGGCCTGGAGGTCGAACTCTCCGCGTCGCCGCACGCCCTTGCGGCCCGCCGCCGCGAGACGCTCTCGAACTTCCTGGACGTCGCCGCGTCCTTCGCCGCGAACGACAGCGGCGCGAGCCTGCTCGCCTTCCTCGCCTTCCTGCGCACGGCCGCCCAGTACGAGAAGGGCCTCGACAACGCCCTGCCCGGCGGCGAGAACACGGTCAAGGTGCTCACCGCCCACAAGTCCAAGGGCCTGGAGTGGGACGTCGTGGCCGTCCCCGGCCTGGTGACCGGCACGTTCCCCAGCACTCAGGGCCGCGAGAAGTGGACGGCCCAGGGCAAGGTCGTCCCGCATGCGCTGCGCGGCGACGCGGCGACCCTGCCCGACATCGAGGCGTGGGACTCCCGGTCCATGAAGGCCTTCCACGAGGACATGAAGGACCACCAGCGCACCGAGGAGCTCCGCCTCGGCTACGTGACGTTCACCCGCCCCCGCTCCCTGCTCCTGGGCTCAGGCCACTGGTGGGGCCCTTCCCAGAAGAAGCCGCGCGGCCCCTCGGACTTCCTCCAGGCGCTCCACGACCACTGCGCTGCGGGCCACGGCGAGACCGAGGTGTGGGCCGACGAGCCGGAGGAGGGCGAGGAGAACCCCGCCCTGACGGAGGCGTCCGCCGAGCAGGCGTGGCCACTCCCGTTGGACGACGCGTCCCTGGAGCGCCGCAGGGCCGCCGCCCGGACGGTCCTCGACCACCTGGACCGCCTGACGAGCGACGAGACACCGGAGGCCGCCCACTCGCACGAGTCGGCCCACCCCTCCGCGTACGACGAGGCACCCCCGGCACAGGACCCGGACTGGCCGCCGCCGCCCGAGGACGACGAACCTCCTTACGAAGAGGCCGACTTCCCGGACGTCGCCCCGGAGGACTGGGACGCCCTGCCCCAGGAACGCCCGACGGTGCCCCGCCCCGCGGACTCGCACCGGGCGGCCGTCCCGCACCAGGCCTCCGCGCCCGACGCGCGCCCGCACCTGACCGAGGCCACCCAGGAGCGGACCCGGCTCACCCCGGAGGAGGCCCGCACGCTCGCCTCCTGGGACCGGGACCTGGACGCGCTGACCGGCGAGCTCCTGCGCACCCGCGCTGCCATCAGGGACATCCCCGTGCCGGCCTCGCTCACCGCGTCCGAGGTGCTGCGCCTGGCCGCCGACCCGGAGGGCTTCGCACAGGAGCTCGCGCGGCCCATGCCCCGGCCGCCGCAGCCGGCGGCCCGCCGCGGCACCCGCTTCCACGCCTGGATGGAGACGCGCTTCGAAGAGCTCCGGCTCCCGCTGCTCGGCCCGGAGGACCTGCCGGGCGGAGCCCCCGGAGAGGCCGAGATCGCCGACGAGCGCGACCTGGCAGCCCTCAAGGAGGCCTTCGAGCGCACCGAGTACGCCCACCGCACCCCGCACCGCGTCGAGGTGCCCTTCCAGCTGGCGATCGCGGGCCGGGTCGTCCGCGGCCGCATCGACGCGGTCTACAAGGAGGTCGACGGCGACGACGTGACGTACGAGATCGTCGACTGGAAGACCAGCAGGACCCGCACCGCCGACCCCCTGCAGCTCGCCGTCTACCGCCTCGCCTGGGCCGAGCAGCACGACGTGCCCCCGGAGTCCGTGAAGGCGACGTTCCTCTACGTCCGCAGCGGAGAGACGTCCCGGCCTGCCGGCCTCCCCGGACGGGCGGAGCTGGAGCGGATCCTCCTGGAGGAGCCGGGCGGGCAATCGGGTGAGCAGCGGAGTGACGAACCACCGGACGAGCCGGTCACGGTGGGCGGCTAGGCTCGTGACCATGAGCAAGCCCGTTGACAGCGAGGTCAGCGACGTCAGTGGCGTCAGCGTGGTCCGTACGTATGTCCAGAACCACCGCGCCGCGTTCCTCGACGACCTTGCCGAATGGCTGCGCATCCCGTCCGTGTCGGCCCAGCCCGACCACGCCGGGGACGTGCGGCGCAGTGCCGACTGGCTGGCGGCCAAGCTGAAGGAGACCGGCTTCCCGACCGCCGAGGTCTGGCAGACGGCCGGTGCCCCCGCCGTCTTCGCCGAGTGGCCGTCGGACGACCCCCAGGCCCCCACCGTCCTCGTCTACGGCCACCACGACGTGCAGCCCGCGGCCCGCGAGGACGGCTGGCACACCGACCCCTTCGAACCGGTCGTCCAGGGAAACCGCCTCTACGCGCGGGGTGCCGCCGACGACAAGGGGCAGGTGTTCTTCCACACACTCGGCGTCCGCGCCCACCTCGCCGCCACCGGCCGCACCGCCCCCGCCGTGAACCTGAAGCTCCTGATCGAGGGCGAGGAGGAGTCGGGCTCACCGAACTTCCGCGCGCTGATCGAGGACCAGAAGGCCCGCATCGCGGCCGACGCCGTGATCGTCTCGGACACGGGCATGTGGGCGGAGAACACCCCCACGGTCTGCACCGGCATGCGCGGCCTCGCCGACTGCGAGATCGAGCTGCACGGCCCCGACCAGGACATCCACTCCGGTTCCTTCGGCGGCGCCGTCCCGAACCCGGCGACCGCGGCCGCCCGCCTCGTCGCCGCCCTGCACGACGAGCACGCGCGCGTGGCGGTACCGGGCTTCTACGAAGGCATCGTCGAACTCACCGACCGCGAGCGCGAACTCTTCGCCGAGCTGCCCTTCGACGAAGAGCGCTGGCTGCGTACGGCCAAGTCACGAGCCACCCACGGAGAAGCGGGCCACACCACCCTGGAGCGCATCTGGGCCCGCCCCACCGCCGAGGTCAACGGCATCGGCGGCGGCTACCAAGGAGCGGGCGGCAAGACGATCATCCCGTCGTCCGCCCTCCTGAAGCTCTCCTTCCGGCTGGTGGCGGGCCAGGACCCGGACCGCATCGAAGAGGCCGTGCGCACCTGGGTCGGCGACCAGCTGCCGGCCGGAATCAGCCACACGATCACCTTCGGCGCCGCCACGCGCCCGTGCCTCACGCCGCTCGACCACCCTGCCCTGCAGTCCGTCGTACGGGCGATGGGACAGGCCTTCGAGCAGCCGATCCGCTTCACCCGAGAGGGCGGTTCGGGACCGGCGGCCGATCTCCAGGACGTGCTTGACGCACCCGTGCTCTTCCTGGGCATCTCCGTCCCGTCGGACGGCTGGCACGCGCCGAACGAGAAGGTCGAGCTCGATCTGCTGCTCAAGGGAGTCGAGACGACGGCCTACCTGTGGGGCGATCTCGCCGAGCACTGGCGCGATGCACACTGAACTCACCGCCCTGCTGAATCAACCGTTCCATCGGGGGAGTTGGAAGCACCTGTGACCACCTGGACCGACCGCACCGCAGACCGTCCCGTCTCGCTCACCGCACCGAGCGGCATCGATCGCGCGGCCCACCACCGCCTCGACGAGGCCTGGCTGGCCGCCGCCTGGAGCCACCCGACGACTCGGGTCTTCGTGGTCTCCGGCGGCCAGGTGCTCATCGACGAGACCCCCGAGGGCAACACCGAACTGGTGATGACCCCGTCCTTCGAGGCGCCCCTCACCGAGGCGCACCGCTACTTCCTGGGCACGGACGACGACGGCGTCAGTTACTTCGCGCTCCAGAAGGACTCCCTGCCGGGCCGCATGGACCAGCAGGCGCGCCCCGCGGGCCTGCGCGAGGCGGGCCTGCTCCTGTCGCCCCGCGACGCGGGCCTGATGGTGCACGCGGTCGCCCTGGAGAACTGGCAGCGCCTGCACCGCTTCTGCTCGCGCTGCGGCGAGCGCACCGTCATCGCGGCGGCGGGCCACATCCGCCGCTGCCAGGCATGTGGCGCCGAGCACTACCCGCGCACGGACCCGGCAGTGATCATGCTGGTGACGGACGACGAGGACCGCGCGCTCCTGGGCCGCCAGGTGCACTGGCCCGAAGGCCGGTTCTCGACCCTCGCGGGCTTCGTCGAGCCGGGCGAGTCCATCGAGACGTCGGTGCGGCGCGAGGTCTTCGAGGAGGCAGGCGTCACCGTCGGCGACGTCGAGTACGTCGCCAGCCAGCCCTGGCCCTTCCCGTCCAGCCTGATGCTGGGCTTCATGGCGAGCGCCACGTCGTACGAGATCAACGTGGACGGCGAGGAGATCTCCGAGGCCCGCTGGTTCTCCCGGGAAGACCTGCGGGCCGCATTCGAGTCCGGGGAGGTCCTGCCTCCCTACGGGATCTCGATTGCGGCCCGACTGATCGAGCTCTGGTACGGAAAGCCCCTGCCGAGGCCGGGCACCGTCGGCTAGTCGCTCAGGCGGCCAGCTTCTGCTTGACCTGCGCAAGCGACGGGTTCGTCAGCGTCGAGCCGTCCGGGAAGAGAACGGTGGGAACCGTCTGGTTTCCGCCGTTCGCCTTCTCGACGAAGGTCGCGGAATCCGGGTCGTGCTCAATGTTGATCTCGTTGTACGTGATGCCCTCGCGGTCCATCTGGCCCTTGAGCCGGCGGCAGTAGCCGCACCACGTGGTGCTGTACATCGTCACAGTGCCCGGCATGTTCTCGCGCTCCTTTGTTGCTCGGGGTGCGTCATCGCAATGACCTGAACGTACGTGACCCGGCCACCATTCCCGCATTAGTACGACTGCGTACGCCTCCCTGTGGACAACCGGCTCACCCGCCCCCGCCGACCTGGCAGCATGGCGGGGTGACATCAGCAACGCACTCCACCCTCTTCCCGCAGGTCCCGGACTCTGCCGACGCGGTGCTCGCCGGGCTCGACCCGGAGCAGCGCGAGGTGGCGACCGCCCTGCACGGGCCGGTGTGTGTCCTGGCGGGAGCGGGCACCGGCAAGACCCGCGCGATCACCCACCGGATCGCCTACGGCGTGCGGGCGGGCATCCTCCAGCCCGCCAGTGTGCTGGCCGTCACGTTCACCAACCGCGCCGCGGGCGAGATGCGCGGCCGCCTCCGCCAGCTCGGCGCCTCCGGCGTCCAGGCGCGCACCTTCCACTCCGCGGCCCTGCGTCAGCTCCAGTTCTTCTGGCCGAAAGCAGTCGGTGGCCAGCTGCCCCGGATCGTCGACCGCAAGATCAAGCTCGTCGCGGACGCGGCCGCCGCCTGCCGCATCCGCCTGGACCGCAACGAACTGCGCGATGTGACGAGCGAGATCGAATGGTCCAAGGTCACCCAGACCGTGCCCGCCGACTATGTCGCGGCGGCCGCGAAGTCGGGCCGCCTCATCCCCCGGGACGCGGCGGAGATCGCCCAGCTCTATGCCGCGTACGAGGACCTCAAGCGCGACCGCGCGGTCATCGACTTCGAGGACGTCCTGCTCCTGGCCGTCGGCATCCTCCAGGACCGGCACGACATCGCCGACCAGGTCCGCGCCCAGTACCAGCACTTCGTGGTCGACGAGTACCAGGACGTCAGCCCGCTCCAGCAGCGCCTCCTGGAGCTGTGGCTCGGCGACCGCGACAGCCTCTGCGTCGTCGGCGACGCCAGCCAGACGATCTACTCCTTCACCGGCGCGACCCCCGACCACCTGCTGAACTTCCGCACCCGCCACCCCGGGGCGACGGTCGTCAAGCTCGTCCGTGACTACCGCTCCACACCCCAGGTGGTCCACCTCGCCAACGGCCTGCTCTCCCAGGCCCGCGGCCGCGCCGCCGACCACCGCCTCGAACTGATCTCGCAGCGCGACGCCGGAGCCGAACCGGTCTACACGGAGTACGCGGACGAGCCCGCCGAGGCCGAGGGCGCGGCCCGCCGCATCCGCGCCCTGCTCGCCGACGGCGTCCCGGCGAGCGAGATCGCGGTCCTCTTCCGCACGAACTCCCAGTCCGAGATCTACGAACAGGCGCTGGCCGACGCGGGCGTGCCCTACCAGCTGCGCGGCGCCGAGCGGTTCTTCGAGCGCACCGAGGTCCGCGAGGCGGGCGCTGCCCTGCGCGGAGCGGCCCGCTTCGGGGGGAACGACTCGCTCCTGGACGACGTCGTCGACCTGCCGTCGCAGGTGCGGGCCGTCCTGTCCACGAAGGGCTGGACGACCCAGCCCCCGGCCGGCTCCGGCGCGGCCCGTGACCGCTGGGAGTCCCTGGCGGCCCTTGTGCGCCTGGCCGAGGACTTCGTGCGGGCCAAGCCCGAGGCGACCCTCTCCGACCTCGTGGCGGAGCTCGACGAGCGCGCGGCCGCCCAGCACGCGCCCACCGTGCAGGGCGTCACCCTCGCCTCGCTGCACGCGGCCAAGGGCCTGGAGTGGGACGCCGTCTTCCTGGTCGGTCTCGCCGAGGGCATGATGCCGATCACGTACGCCAAGACCGATGAACAGATCGAGGAGGAGCGCCGTCTGCTCTACGTGGGCGTCACCCGGGCCCGCCTCCACCTCTCCCTGTCCTGGGCCCTTTCCCGCTCGCCCGGCGGCCGCCCCAACCGCCGGCCGAGCCGCTTCCTCGACGGACTGCGTCCGGGCTCCGGCGCGGGCGCCGGAGCCCGGGCCGCCGGCGGCGGACCCGGCGGGGTGGAGCGCGGCAGCTCCGCCGAGGGGAGCGGCGGCGGCGCCCGGAGCCGTCGGCGCACCAGCAGGACGCCGGCCCGGTGCCGGGTCTGTGGACGGTCCCTGACCGACGCGGGCGAGATGAAGCTCATGCGGTGCGAGGACTGTCCGTCCGACATGGACGAGGGGCTCTACGAACGGTTGCGGGAGTGGCGCGCGGGCCAGGCGAGGCAGCTGGGACAGCCCGCGTACTGCGTCTTCACGGACAAGACCTTGATCGCCATCGCGGAGGCCGAGCCGGACGACGAGGGCGAGTTGGCCCGGATCCCCGGCGTCGGCGTCCGTAAGTTTCATCGCTTCGGCGCCGACGTCCTCGCCATCTGTGCAGGTCAAGAGCCTGTAAGGGGCGCCGATGAGAACTGATTCAAACTCGTCGAAAAAATAGTTTGCGCATGCGCAAGGAAGACCCATAGGTTCTTAAGCACGGGAACGGCGGCTTCTCCGAAGCCCTCGCCCCGTGCTGTACTTAATAGCCCGCAGGATCGGTTTCGGTCGATCCCATAGACGCCGAGAGGAGGCGATTCCAGTGATCAGCATCAACCAGAGCTTCATCAGCACCGCGAAAATGACCGATCGCTCGGTCGTCGCTTCCTGCCCGCTCGGCTTCTCGAACCTGGGCACCGGTCTGTCCGGTGGCATCGTTGCCGCCGCCGTCCGTCCGGAGTCCTCTGTCCTGCCTCTGTCCCTCCCGCGCACCGCTCTCAACGTTCTTCCGATGCGTGAGGTCAATGAAGGCAGCGAGCGAGCGACCAAGGCACCGGAAGCAGTAGCGACGGCACAGGCGCAGACCTATGCCTTTGCCGCAGCCGGTGCCGGAGCCAAGAAGCAGACGACGCACCACCACACGATGTGGGCCTTCCGTGGGCTCGAACCCTGGAGTGATCCAGTCTGATCCTCGATCAGACCGGCGCCTTCAGGGCCGCGGAACCCCACCCGGGATCCGCGGCCCTTCTGTTTTCCCCAAAACAGGGAGACAGAGCGAAGGGGCCAAGAGCAAGACCCGGTACCAGCCGCCAACCGGCCGACCCAGGCCGGCACGACCAGACGAGGAAGAACACCACCGTGCAACTCGAAGCGCACGCCCCGTCCGTACCGCCTTCAGAGACGCTCCCCCCGCCCGTTCCTACGGAGGACTCCACCTTGACTCCCCTCACCGCGCTCACCGCGCTCGACGACGCCATCGAGAACCTCGGCGTACCCGTCCCCTGCCGTGCCTACGACCCGGAGGTCTTCTTCGCCGAGTCGCCGGCGGACGTCGAGTACGCCAAGTCCCTCTGCCGTACCTGTCCGCTGATGGAGGCCTGCCTGGCCGGCGCCAAGGAGCGGCGTGAGCCGTGGGGCGTCTGGGGCGGCGAGCTCTTCGTCCAGGGTGTCGTCGTGGCCCGCAAGCGGCCGCGTGGCCGTCCGCGCAAGAACCCGGTCGCGGCATGAGCACCGCCGGAACGATTGATCGCCCCCTGACGCACGACCCCCAGAAGCAGGCCCCGATGAAGGCAGCAGTCACGACCGAGCCCGCCGGCTCGGCCACCCCGGACTTCACCACCACCGGCGCGAACGACTCGCGCCAGAACAGGACCCGCGAGATGCAACTCATCCCAGAAGCCATGGCGCGTGCGCATATGCACGAACGCATGCGTGAGGCCGACGCCCAGCGTCCGGCCGTGCGACTGATGGCGGCCCGCCGGATGCAGCGCCGTGCGGAGCGCGCGTCACTGCGTGCCCGGCGCGCGCTCGCCATGGCGGTCATGCACTGACCTGGCGACTGACACGCCGAGGCATCGGCTGAGCGCCAGAACATCGCGCACCACGAAAGAGCCCGTGGGGGCCGGTCCGAACGGACCGGCCCCCGCGGTGCGTTGTGCCGGGCGCAGCTCCGGACGCGGCGATATGGTCGCCGCGTGGACCAGCAGCCTCCTCAGCCCGCGGGTGCCGAGAATCTCGTGTGTTCCCGCTGCGGAACGGTCGCCGACGGCGAGCCGCTCACCTGGACCTGCTCCGTGGAGAACGGCACCCGTCGCTACTTCTGCGAATCCTGCGCGCGCGAGAACCTCAGAGCCATCGAGGGCCGGCTCGACTCCAGCTGGTGGTGAGTTCCACCCGGTGGTGAGCGCGAGCCACCACCTCAGGCGCGAGCCACTACCTCAAGCACCGGCCGCCGGATCGTCGGCCTCCTCCTCCGCAAGCTCCTCCTCCAGGAAGCCCGGAAGCCACGCCTCGAGCTCGTCCCGCATCCGCACCGTCGCCCCGAGCTGACAGAGCACCCCTATCGTGCTCAACGTCACACGGTGTATCAGCAGATACGCGGGCGGCAGGTTCAGCTGCTTGCCCAACTGGTAGGCGGGGGAACGCGGATCGGCCACCCGCGCCGCCTGGCTGCGCATCCAGCCGCGCGTGAACGTGTACTCCTCGACCAGCATCGGTTCGATGATCGGCAGCAGATAGTCGAGCACCGCGTCCGGCTCGAGGTCGACCGACTCCTTGACGAAGCCCTCCTCGCACAGCATCTCGTAGACCGCGGCGGCCTCGCCCTCAAGCGTCATCCGCAGGGATTCGCCGATCGTGACGGGCAGTCCGCCGGGCAGGCGGTCCACCGTGCCGAAGTCGAGGACGCCGAGCCGCCAGCCGTCCTTCTCGTCCGGCAGCAGACGGAAGTTGCCCGGGTGCGGATCGGCGTGCAGCAGGCCCGTGCGCGCCGGGCCCGAGAACAGGAAGCGGGCAAGCAGCTGTCCGGCCCGGTCGCGCTGCTCCCGCGTGCCGTCGGCGATCACCTCCGACAGCGGTACGCCGTCGATCCACTCCGTCACGAGCACCTGCTCGGACTGGTGCACCACCGCGGGCACCACGACATCCGGATCGTCCGCGAACTCCTCGGCGTGCGCCTGCTGTGCCTGCGCCTCCAAGCCGTAGTCGAGCTCCTCGGAGACGCGGTCCCGCAGCTCCGTGATGAGCGGCTTGATGTCCATCCCCGGAATCAGCGGCCCCAGGAGCCGAGCAAACCGGCTGAGCTGATTCAGATCGGAGAGCAGCGCCTCGCCCGCCCCCGGATACTGCACCTTGACCGCGACCTCGCGCCCGTCCTCCCACACCGCCCGGTGGACCTGCCCTATCGACGCGGCGGCCGCGGGCTTGTCCTCGAACTCCAGGAACAGCTCGCGCCAGTCCTCGCCGAGCCGCTCCTCGAGCACGGCGTGCACGGTGCTCGTCGGCATCGGCGGCGCCGCTTCCTGCAGCTTCGTCAGCGCGGCACGATAGGGCCCCGCGACCTCCTCGGGCAGCGCCGACTCGAAGACCGACATGGCCTGGCCGAACTTCATGGCCCCGCCCTTGAGCTCGCCGAGCACCTTGAACAGCTGCTCCGCCGTGCGCTGTTGCAGCTCGCGCCCGACGATCTCCGCCGACTTGCCCCCGATCCGCTTGCCGAGCCCCCAGGTCGCGCGCCCGGCGAAGCCGAGTGGCAGCGCGGCCAGTTTGGCGGTACGGGTAACCGCCTTCCGGGGAAGATCAGACATGCGCCCCTCCAAATCCCAGACAGCCGCGCCTTGTCCGGCGCCTACCCGGCCATTGTGTCGTGCGGCTCTCGGGTCCCGGCGGGGTGTTCCCCCTTATCCACCGCACCCGCCCCGCATGGGCACGTGCGATGGGGGAGCACCGGCCGTGTGTGCCAGTCGAGACCGGGCACGGAGGCCTCCCAGCGGACCCCCGCGCTCGCCGGTGCCGCCCCGTCCAGAAAGGCGAGCGCATGCGCCGCGGCCAGGCCGGCGACCGTGGTCGACAGTGCCAGATCGCACGCCGTCACATGGCGCGCACGTCCCGAACGCCACTGGGCCAGCATGCGCGGCCAGGTGGGATCCCGGTCCGCCCGCTCCAGCGACAGACAGCCCGCACACGCCGTCGCTCCCGGCAGGACGAGCGGACCCACCACTCCGGTTCCCTCGATCACCCCCGCATAGAGATGCGGTGTCCCCGAGGAGACCAGCGGCTCGGCGGCGACCGGGTCGGGGGCATGGGCGTCGAGCCCGTCCCGCGGCGCGATGACGACGAGAGAGAAGCCCGGCTCCCCTTCATCGGTCCTTCCCGGCCGGGGCGGCCGGTCGGGAGCCGAGCGCCGCACCGCCCGCCGCGCCGCCGCGTCCCTCCTATCCCCGACCGCATCGGCGGGCTGACCTCCAGGCGCCACGTCCCACGGTTCGACGAGGCCCCCGTCCCGCACATCGACCTGTCCCACACCCGCCCCCGCAAGAACCGATGCCAGCACGGCGCCCACGCGCCCCGCGCCCCGGACCTGGACCCGCAGGGCGCGGCGCGCCGCCAACACCCGCATGCCGTCGCCCGGTTCGGGCGTCACCACCGAAAGGGAGGCCAGATCGGGGCGCAGCCGGTCCATGGCCCCGCTCCGCTTGCGCAGGGCGTCGGCGGCCGGGCCGCCGCCCGTCGCGTCGTCCAGGAGCCCGGCCCTGGAGAGCCGTCGCACCAGGGTGTCCACGTGATCGTCGGGCAGGCCCATCCGCTTGCCCTCCTCGCGCAGGAGCGGCAGCCCGCGTGTCCCGTCCAGGAGGTTGAGAAAGCTGCCCGTCGCCGTGTCCACCGGGCCGAGCACCAGCGCGTGCGCGGGTGCCACGCCGAACTGGACGGTGTTCAGGTCGCGCCAGCCGCGGCGCAGCGCCGGCTTCAAGATCGGATGCATGGTCGTCCCCCGTGTCCCCTGATGTCCTCCGGCGCGGTCCCCGTCCGCATCGCCGGTCGACTGCCAGAATGCCCGCCGCGGCGAACGGCCGCGGAAAGTTGTCCACAGGCAGTGGGTATTCGTCGTACTAATCGATCGCACGGGGCGCGGAACACCGCCGAACCGTCCCGGAGGCGGGACTTCCCCCGCACCCAGCGGGTAACGTCGTGGCGTGCCCGCCGACCCACTGCACCGCGCCGGAAATCCACAGCGCAGCACGACCAGCCCGCCGTCACCCGGCTCGGGGGCGAGCGCGGTCGAGGTCAGACGGAGCGCCCGCCGCCGCAGAACGGTCTCCGCGTACCGGGAGGGCGACCGCACCGTCGTGCTCATCCCCGCCCGGATGTCCGAGGCGGAGGAGAAGCGCTGGGTCGACGTCATGCTCGACAAGCTCGCGGCCCAGGAGAGCAAGCGGGTCCTGGGCGACGCGGAACTGGCCGAGCGTGCCGAGCTGCTGTCCGAGCAGTACTTCGAGGGCCGGGCCAGGCCGTCGTCCGTTCGCTGGGTCACAAACCAGAACACCCGGTGGGGATCGTGCACCCCGTCGGAGGGCAGCATCCGCCTGTCGCACCGGCTGCAGGGCATGCCCGAGTACGTCGTCGACTACGTCCTCGTCCACGAGCTCGCGCATCTCCTCGTCCCCGGACACGGACCCCGCTTCTGGCGGCTCCTGGAGGCCTATCCCCGTACGGAGCGGGCCCGCGGGTACCTCGAGGGTGTGGTCGCGGCCGACCGGCTGCCCCATTTGCCCGCCGCCCGCGTGGAGTGAACTTCCGCGGGACGCCGGGGTTGTGTATGAGGGATGGCGGGGTTGTGTACCGGGTCTGTACCGGCTTGGCTCACTGTCGGACTTTGCGGTTAGCCTGGCGCGACGCATTTACATTCGGGATGGGGGACGGTCGTTACGTATGGCCAGGGAATTCCAACGCGGCCACAAGGCCAAGATCAGTGACCTCACTTCGGGGACCGATCTGTACGTAGGTGTGCAGATCTCAGCCCCTGGACTGAGCTTCGACATCAGCTGCTTCGGCCTGGACGCGGACGAGCGCCTCTCGGACGACAGTTACTTCATCTTCTTCAACCAGCCGAAGTCTCCCGAGGAGTCCATCCAGCTCCTCGGCACGCAGGCCGGCGACACGGAGTCCTTCCGGGTCACGCTGGACCGGATCCCGGCAAAGATCCAGAAGCTGTCGTTCACCGCGACGATCGACGGCGCCGGGCAGATGTCGCAGGTCGCCCCCGGCTACATCCGGATCGTCGCGGGCGGCGAGGAAGTGGCCCGCTACTCCTTCAACGGCGCCGAGTTCTCCACCGAACGCGCGGTGATGCTGGGCGACTTCTACTTGAAGGACGTCTGGCGCTTCGCCGCGATCGGGCAGGGCTTCGACGGTGGACTCGACGCGCTCCTGAAGAACTTCGGCGGCGAGGTCGCGGAGGAGGAGCCCGCTGCGCAGCAGCCGCAGGCCGGCGCACCGTCCTTCGCGCCGCCCGGCCAGGCCGCGGCACCGCCCGCGTTCGGCGCCCCGGCCGGTGGCGCGCCCGCCCCGGCACCGGCTCCGGCCCCCGCCCCGGCTCCCGCGCAGAACTTCGCCCCGGCTCCCGCGCAGAACTTCGCGCCGCCGCAGGGCGCGACGCCGCCTCCGGCGCCCGCTCCCGCCGACCCGTCGGTGCACGCCGCGCAGACCATCGTGGCGCCCATGAACCAGCCGCCGGCCGGCGCCGTGCCGCCTGCGCCTGCCGCGCCGTACGGGCAGCCGGGCCAGCAGCCGCCGCAGCAGCCGCAGTTCGGCCAGGTCCCCGGCCAGCAGCAGGCCCCGGGCCAGACCGCGCCGCCCCCGCCGGGATACGGCCAGCAGCCCCAGGCGCCGATGCCTCCCGGGTACGGGCAGCAGCCCGGTGCCCCGATGCCGCCCGGCTACGGCCAGCAGCCTCCGGGTGGCCAGTTCCCCGGCCAGCCCGCCGCCCCGCAGGGCGCGGCACCCCAGGGCGCCGGTGTGGCGTCCGCCCTCCAGAAGTACCGCGAGGCGCCCACCGGTCAGCGCTGGACGCAGCAGAACGAGAAGCTGATCCGCGTCGACCTCGGCATCGCCGAGCAGGCCATCCTCGCCCGCCAGGGCAGCATGGTGCTCTACCAGGGCAAGGTCGAGTTCAGCTACAAGGGCGCGGGCTTCGCGGGCCGCGTCGTGGGCAACCAGACCGGCCAGGAGATGCAGCTGATGCGCTGCACCGGCCGCGGCCAGGTCTTCCTCGCCGAGGAAGCCACGCACCTGCACCCGATCGAGCTCCAGGGGGACGCGATCTGCGTCTCCGCCGAGAACGTCCTCGCGTTCGACGAGACGCTCCAGCACGAAGTGCGCAGGATCGAGGGCCACGGCATCCCCGGTGGCGCGCTGTTCGTGATGCAGTTCCAGGGCACCGGCACGGTCATCGTCAAGACGCACGGCGTGCCCGTCGTCCTGCCCGTCACGCCGACGACGTTCGCCGACTGCCAGTCCGTGGTCGCCTGGTCGGCGGCCGCCCAGGCGATCGTCTCCAGCCAGGTGCGGCTGCGCAGCAACGCGTACGCCGGTTCCACGGGGGAGAGCGTGAACCTCCAGTTCCGGGGCGCGCCCGGCAACTTCATCATCGTCCAGCCGTACGAGGTCTGAGGGAGCCCGTCATGAATCAGCAACTCGCGGGCTTTGCCCCGGCGCCTGTCGCCGCCCGTATGGAGAACCATGGCAACCACATGCTCAAGGTGGCCATGCAGACCGGAAACGACCTCCTCGCGCGCGTGGGCTCGATGGTCGCCTACGAAGGGTTCGTCACGTACGAGCCCAATCCCCCCGCGGTCCGCCAGATCGCCAAGGAGTGGATGACCGGCGAGGGAGCACCTCTGATGAAGTGCTCCGGAGACGGCCTGCTCTATCTCGCGGACTACGGAGCCGACGTCGTCGTCATCAACCTGGCGGGCGACTCGCTCTCGGTGAACGGCACGAACCTGCTCGCTTTCGACGCGTCCCTCCAGTGGGGCGTCGAGCGGGTCAAGGGTCTGGCCAAGTTCGCAGGACAGGGCCTGTGGAACATCAAGATCTCGGGCCAGGGCTGGGTCGCGCTGACCTCCCGCGGCACCCCGGTCGTCGTCGACTGCGGTCGTGGCGACGACGAGACGTACGTCGACCCGGACGCGCTGCTCGCCTGGTCCCCGAACCTCAAGGTGAAGGGCAAGCGCAGCTTCAAGGCCGGCTCGCTCATCGGGCGCGGCAGCGGCGAGGCCTACCAGATGGGCTTCTCCGGAGAGGGCATCGTCGTCGTACAGCCCAGCGAGGACAGCACCGACCGTCTCCGGGCACGGGGCTGAGGGGGAACAACACACCATGCAGAGCCCACTTTTCGCGCACACCGAGCAGCAGACTCAGGAGCGCTACACCGTCCAGAACCCGCAGCTGCTGCGGGTCGCCCTGGAGGGCCACGACGACATCCTGGCCCGCAAGGGCGCCATGGTCGCCTACCAGGGTCTGATCGAGTTCGACGCCGAGTACCAGAGCCAGGGCAACCAGCGCGCCCGCGCGCACACAGGTGAGGGCCTGGACCTGATGCGCTGCCACGGCCAGGGCACGGTCTATCTCGCCAACCTCGCCCAGTACATCCACGTAGTGGATGTGGACCGGGACGGTCTGACCGTGGACAGCAGCTATGTCCTCGCGCTCGACTCGTCGCTGACCCACCAGGTCATCGCCGTGGACAGCCAGTACGGCATCTCCGGTTCGGGCAAGTACCAGCTCAACATCACCGGTCGCGGCAAGGTCGCCCTGATGACCTCGGGGCAGCCGCTGATGATGGAGGTCACGCCCGACAAGTACGTGAACGCCGACGCCGACGCGATCGTTGCCTGGTCCAACGGTCTGCGGGTGCAGATGCAGGCCCAGACGCACTCATCGGGCGTGTGGCGGCGCCGCGGCAACACCGGTGAGGGCTGGGAGCTCAGCTTCATGGGCCAGGGCTACGCGCTGGTCCAGCCCAGCGAGCTGCTGCCGCCGCAGAACGCCGCTGTCGGGCAGGGCGCCAGGGCCCAGTTCGGTATGGGGCAGCAGGGTGCCCGGGGGCAGAACCAGGGCAACGTCTGGAGCTGAGCGCTCCGCGGGATGAACGCAACAGGGGCGCGGGGATCTGTGTGCGGGCCGTGTGTGGCTGGTCGCGCAGTTCCCCGCGCCCCTTGTAGAGGCGCGTTTACAGCCGCGCCTTCGTGGCCTCTACCAGGCGTACGACCGACTCGTCGGCCACCGCCGCCACCTCGTCGTACGCGAACCAGCGCAGGTCCAGGGACTCGTCGCTGATGGCTTCGACCGCGTCGGCGGGGGCCAGTGCCGCGTACTGCACGTCGAGGTGCTGCGTACAGGGCCCCGGGATCGGGTGCCGGTCCAGGCGGACCGGTCCGCCCGGCAGCAGGGCCATCCCCGGGATGCCCGACTCCTCCGTCGCCTCCCGCAGCGCCGCCGCGGCCAGCGAGGCGTCGCCCGGCTCGCAGTGGCCGCCCATCTGGAGCCACATCTGCAGCTTCTTGTGCAGGGTCAGGAGCACGCGGCCGCGTGACGGGTCGATGACCAGCGCGCTCGCCGTCACGTGTCCGTCCGTGCAGGCCTTCCACATGCCGTCGTCGGGGTGGGCGGCGAGATGGTCCAGGTAGTACTGGCGCAGCTCTTCCTGGTCCTCGTAGCCCTTCAGCACGAGGACCGCGTCGTGGTGCAGGCTCACTTGTCGCTGTCGTCCTCGTCCTCGGTGTCCTTGGCGTCCTTCTTGAGGTCCGGCTTCGCGGCGCCGCCGCCCGCCGCCTCGCCGAGCATCTTGTCCAGCTCCGAGAAGTCCAGCTGCTCGTGGTGCACAAAGCCGTCCGGGTCGTCCAGGTCGGAGGCCGTCGGCAGCATGTCTGGGTGCGCCCACAGGCCGTCGCGCCCGTCCACACCGCGCGCGTCCGTGAGCGAGGCCCACAGGCGCGAGGCGTCCCGCAGCCGGCGCGGACGCAGCTCAAGGCCGATCAGCGTGGCGAAGGTCTGCTCCGCGGGGCCGCCCGTCGCACGGCGGCGGCGCAGCGTCTCGCGCAGCGCGTCGGCCGACGACAGACGCGGCTTGGCTGCGGCGTGCACCACGGCGTCCACCCAGCCCTCGACGAGCGCCAGGGCCGTCTCCAGACGGGCCAGGGCGGCCTTCTGGGCGGGCGTGTCCTCCGGCTGGAACATGCCCTGCTGGAGCGCCTCCTGCAGCTGCTCCGGGTTCTGCGGGTCGAGCTGGCCGACCACGTCCTCCAGCTTGGCCGTGTCGACCTTGATCCCGCGCGCGTACCCCTCGACCGCGCCGAACAGATGCGAGCGCAGCCACGGCACATGGGCGAAGAGCCGCTGGTGGGCGGCCTCGCGCAGGGCCAGGTAGAGCCGCACCTCGTCCTTGTCGATGCCCAGGTCCTTGCCGAAGGACTCGATGTTCACGGGGAGCAGCGCGGCCTTGCCCGCCGGGCCGAGCGGCAGGCCGATGTCGGTGGAACCGACGACCTCACCCGCGAGCACGCCCACGGCCTGGCCGATTTGCTGGCCGAACATGGCGCCGCCCATGGAGCGCATCATGCCGATCAGCGGGCCCGCCATGGCCTGCATCTCCTCGGGCAGCACATCGCCCATGGCCAGGCCAACGCGCTCGGCGACCGGGTCGACCAGCTCCTTCCACACCGGGAGGGTCGCCTCGACCCACTCGGCGCGGCTCCAGGCCACGGCCACGCCGGAGCCCGACGGGAGCGACGTCGCGTCGTCCAGCCACAGGTCGGCAAGGCGCACGGCCTCCTCGACGGCGGAGCGCTCGGCGGGGCCGATGCTGGCGTCCTTGACGCCGTCGGACGTACCCTGGGAGACGGTCTGGCGGGCGATGTCCTTGGCCATGTCCCAGTTCACCGGGCCGCCCTCGTACGAGAGCATCTGGCCGAGCTGCTGGAACGCGGCACCCAGGTCGTTCGGGTTCATCGAACCGAACATCGCGGCGAACGGATTGTCACCGCCCTGGCCGCCCGCTCCGGGAAACCCGAAACCGAACGGGTTCGCGGGGCCGCCGGCGCCCTGGCCTCCCCCTCCGGGGGTGTCCTTCTTCTTGCCCTCGTCGCCGTCTTCCGGCTCCTCCGGCGGAAGGCCGAATCCGAATGGGGTGTCACTCACGGGATTCCTCGGCTCGTCAGGCCGCCGGTACGGTTCCGGCGGCGGCTGCCCTACAACACCACCCAGCGTAGACACCGTGACGGGTTCGGGCCTCAGTGCTTCGCCTACTCATGGCCTGCGGCAGGATGGATGCCACCTGGTACGTACGCGTCATTCGCGTATCTACTGAAGACAACCGCTGGAGACGCCCGGTGAGTTCCCCAGATCCACAGGTTCGCGCAGCGCGAAACCTCTCAACTCCGGCCCCCGTCCGCGGGCCGGTGGTAGCCGTCACGGGCGCCGCGTCCGGCGTGGGCGCGCTGCTGACCGAGCGCCTCGCGGCGTCGGAAGAGATCAAACAGGTCATCGCCATCGACGAGCGCCGGGGCGAATGCGCCCAGGCCCAGTGGCACATCCTGGACGTGCGGGACCCCGCGATCGCCGAGAAGCTGCGGGGCGCGGACGTCGTGGTGCACCTAGCGCTCGATCTCGACCTGGAGACCGACGCCGCCGCCCGTACGGCGTACAACGTGCGTGGTACACAGACCGTGCTGACGGCGGCCGCCGCGGCGGGCGTCCACCGTGTCGTCCTGTGCACGTCGGCGATGGTCTACGGAGCGCTGGCCGAGAACGAACTGCCCCTCTCCGAAGACGCCGAATTGCGCGCGACCGCGGAGGCGACCGGGGTCGGCGACCTCCTGGAGGTCGAGCGGCTCGCCCGGCGTGCGCCGCGTGCGCACCCCGGTCTGAACGTCACCGTCGTACGGCCCGCGATTCTCGTGGGCGGCACAGACACGGCCCTCACGCGCTACTTCGAGTCGCCCCGGCTCCTTGTGGTGGCGGGGTCGCGGCCGGCCTGGCAGTTCTGCCACGTCGAGGACCTGTGCAGCGCCCTGGAGTACGCCGTCCTGGAGAAGGTCGAGGGTGAGCTCGCCGTCGGCTGCGACGGGTGGCTCGAGCAGGAAGAGGTCGAGGAGCTCAGCGAGATCCGGCGCATGGAGCTTCCCTCCACCGTCGCGCTCGGCGCCGCGGCGCGGCTGCACCGGATCGGTCTCACTCCGTCTCCGGCCGGTGACCTGGCGTACACGATGTATCCGTGGGTGGTCAGCGTCAGCAGGCTGCATGACGCGGGGTGGCGGCCGCAGTGGACCAACGAGGAGGTTCTCGCGGAGCTCCTGGAAGAGGTGTCCGGCAGGCGTACGGTCGCCGGGCGGCGCCTCGGGCGCAAGGACGCGACCGCCGCGGGTGCCGCGGGCGCGACCGTCGCGCTGCTGGGCGCGGCCGCGGTGGTCCGCCGGGCGCGGAAGGCGCGGCGGCGGATCTGAGGGCCTGCCTGTAGGGATCTCCAAAGCGGTACGCGTGCGTGCCGGGTGAAAACGGTATTCCGTGATGTCCGTGCCGTGCGGCACGATGGCCGTATGGCACGCACCACGAACGAGCACCCCGGCGAGCAGGCCGCACAGGATCCGATCCGGCTGCTCGCGATCCGTGACACCCCGCTCTCCCTGGACGAGGTGTTCCGGGCCGTCGGCGACGACGCCGCCGGCGGCACGGCGCTCTTCGTGGGGACCGTGCGCAATCACGACGGCGGCGCCGACGTCGACGAGCTGGGGTACTCGACCCACCCCACGGCCGAGGCGGAGATGCGCCGGGTGGCCGAGAAGGTCGTCGCCGAATTCCCGGTGCGTGCCCTTGCCGCCGTCCACCGCGTCGGCGACCTGGCCGTGGGTGATCTGGCGGTCGTCGTCGCCGTCTCCTGCCCGCACCGCGCGGAGGCCTTCGCCGCCTGCCGCAAGCTGATCGACGACCTCAAGCACGAGGTGCCGATCTGGAAGCACCAGCGCTTCTCCGACGGGCAGGAAGAGTGGGTCGGCGCCTGCTGAGTCCGCCGCCTCCCCTTCCTGGCCAAGTGCCCCACGGGCTTCCGGTTGCGTAACCCGACCCCTGGCGTGAGCGTTGACAGAGCGGATGGTTAATCTGCTGATCAGTCAGTTGCGGTCGCTCGTGGGGTCAGGAGGTCGACATGGCATCACTTGCCTGGTTGCTGATTCCGTTTGCGGCGGCAGTCGGTGCGGGTCTGTGGGGTGGCTGGGCCACTCGTAACCGCAAGTCGGGCAAGACGGGCGACGTCACGGAGCTCAACGGCTACGCGGCCTTCCGCAAGGCCATGGACAAGTCGCACTGAGCGACCTGATATCCCGCCCCGGAGCCTGAAGGCCCCGTACGGACTGGCCCCAGGGGTGCACTGACAGACAGGTCCCGTACTGTCGTTCCATGCCACGCCGCACCGCGACGATGCTCGCCTCCACCCTGATGCTGATCGCGCTGCTCTGCGCGGGAGTCCTCATCAAAGTTCCGTACGCGGAGATGTCCCCGGGCCCCACGGTGAACACCCTCGGCGACCACGGCGGCGAGCCGGTGCTGCAGATCTCCGGCCACAAGACGTACCCGACGACCGGTCACCTCAACATGACCACGGTCCGGGTCACCAGCGCCGACTACAACATGAACATCGCGGAGGCCGTCTACGGCTGGCTGGCCCACGACAACATCGTCGTGCCGCACGACACCCTCTACCCGGACGGCAAGACGGAGCAGCAGTCGTCCCAGGAGAACGCGGAGGAGTTCAGCCAGTCCCAGGAGAGCGCCAAGGTCGCGGCGCTGCGGGAGCTGGACCTTCCGGTGAAGTCGCAGGTGGTCGTCTCCACCGTCTTCAAGAAGAGCCCCGCCGAGGGCAAGCTGCACGCGGGCGACGTCATCAAGAAGGTCGACGGGACGCCCGTGAAGGAGATGACGGACGTCGCCAAGCTGGTCACCAAGCACAAGCCGGGCCAGAACGTCGTCTTCAGTGTCGTCCCGGTCAAGGAGGCGGCCGCGGCGGAGAAGGCCGGCAAGGAGGCCACGGAGACCGACGACGTCGAGATCACCACGGAGAAGGCGAAGGACGGCCGCGCGATCGTCGGCATCCAGGCGGGCACCGACCACACCTTCCCGTTCACCATCGACATCAAGCTCGCGGACGTGGGCGGCCCCAGCGCCGGACTGATGTTCGCGCTGGGCATCGTCGACAAGCTGACCCCGGACGACCTCACCGGAGGCAAGTTCGTGGCGGGCACCGGCACCATCGACGACAGCGGCAAGGTCGGCCCGATCGGCGGCATCGAGATGAAGACCGTGGGCGCGCGCGACAAGGGCGCCGAGTACTTCCTGACGCCGAAGGACAACTGCGCCACCGCCGCCAAGGACATCCCCGACGGGCTCACGCTGGTCAAGGTGAACACCATCGACGACGCGGTGGACGCCTTGAAGGACATCCGCAAGGGCGACACCGCGGACCTGCCGCAGTGCACGGCCAAGAAGTGACAGACGCCTGCGCCGCCGCCGGAGAACCCGGCGGCGGCGCAGGCGCATGACCGCCGAGTTACTCGGCGAACGTCGCGGCCAGCGCGTCCGCCAGGCCCGGGACCAGGTCGGAGCCCGTGAGAACCTCCGTCGCGGAGTCCTTCTCGCGCAGCCGCAGGGCCGACTCGCGCGCACCGTCACGGAGCACCGCGACCGTCATGCGGACCTCCTGACGGTCCGGGTGCTCGGCGACCCACTTCGCGAGCTTGCCCTCGCTGAGCCCTTCCGGGACCGAGGTCTCCGCGGACGGCGGCAGCATCATGCGCTCCACGGTGAGCGCGCAGCCCGCCACCGCGTCCGGCCAGGCGATGGTGCCGAGGAACTCGTCGAGCGGCTTCCCTTCGGGAAGCTCCTCCTGCTCGATGGGGGTCAGGCCGGTGTCTTCCTGGGTTTCGTCGAGGCCGAGCTGCGAGGCGAGGCCGGGTTCTTGGGTGCGCAGTCGCGCCGTGTCGACGAGCGCGAAGAGGCGTGCGGGCCGGTCCCAGCCCAGGCCGGACGCGTACTCGTCGATCTCGAGGACGGCACGGGTGAGGGGGCTCGCTGCCATGGGAGTGTTGGACATGGTCACAATCCTGCCTCGTTAGTCCCGAGAAACGGGAACCGAGTAAAGCGTGAGTAAGTTGCATAGGTGTGGGTCCACGATCACGGGGCCCTGACGGATCAACAGAATCAACATCGAACTTCGAGGTGCGCACCTTGGCTTTCCAGATGCCGGACCGCGGCGGAGGCCCGACGGGGCCACGGATCAGAGTGGGCCGACCGTCCCGTCGCGTCCGGACCCTGCTCATGACACTGGGCATCCTGGCCGTATTGGCCATGCTCTTCGTCATGTTCGCGGGGTTCTGGACGGACTGGCTCTGGTACCGCTCGGTCAACTATTCGTCGGTCTTCACGACGACCCTGTGGACCAAGGTAGGCCTGTTCTTCGTCTTCGGCCTGCTCATGGCGGCCGCGGTCGGCGTGAACATCTGGCTGGCGCACCGGCTGCGCCCGCCGCTGAGCGCCATGTCGATGGAGCAGCAGAGCCTCGACCGGTACCGCATGAGCATCGCGCCGTACAAGAAGTGGCTGCTGCTCGGCATCGCCACGCTGGTTGGCCTGATCGCGGGCGCGTCCGCCGCGGGCCAGTGGCGCACGTGGCTGATGTGGGTGAACGGCGTCTCCTTCGGTCAGAAGGACCCGCAGTTCCACATGGACGTGTCGTTCTTCGCGTTCGACCTTCCCTGGTACCGCTTCCTGCTCGGCTTCGGCTTCGCGGCGACGGTGCTCTCCCTGATCGCCGCCGCGCTCACGCACTACCTGTACGGCGGGCTGCGGATCACCAGCCCCGGCGCGCGGGCGACGGCGGCGTCGACGGGCCATCTGTCGGTGCTGCTCGGCATCTTCGTGACGCTCAAGGCCGTGGCCTACTGGCTCGACCGGTACGGCCTCGCGGTGAAGTCCAGTGACTTCAAGGCGACGGGCAACTGGACGGGCCTGCGCTACGTGGACGCGAACGCGTATCTGCCGGCGAAGACGATCCTGTTCTGCATCGCCGTCATCTGCGCCCTGCTGTTCTTCGCGACACTGTGGCGGCGCACCTGGCAGCTGCCGGTCATCGGCTTCGGCCTGATGGTGCTCTCCGCCATCCTCATCGGTGGTCTGTACCCGGCCATCGTGCAGAAGTTCCAGGTCCAGCCGAACGAGCAGGCCAAGGAATCTCCGTACGTGGAGAAGAACCTCAAGGCCACCCGCGCGGCGTACGGAATCGGCGGCACCGAGGTCAAGGAGTACCCCGGCGTCAGCAGGACGGCCGACCAGACGAAGCTGCGCGACGACGCCAACGGCGCCGCGAGCGTCCGGCTGCTCGACCCGAACATCGTCTCGCCGACGTTCCAGCAGCTGCAGCAGATGAAGAACTACTACGGCTTCCCGTCGAACCTGGACGTCGACCGTTACAGCAAGGACGGCAAGGACCAGGACACGGTCATCGGCCTGCGCGAGCTGAACCTCGACGGCGTGCCCAAGAACAACTGGATCAACGACCACTTCCGCTACACCCACGGGTTCGGCGCGGTCGCGGCCAAGGGCACCGAGGCGGACAGTCAGGGACGACCGGTCTTCACCGAGTCCGACCTGCCGTCCAAGGGCAATCTCGGGTCGTACGAGCAGCGGATCTACTACGGCGAGAAGACGACGCAGTACTCGATCGTCGGCGGCCCGCAGAAGGAGATCGACTACTCCGACGACAGCGGCGAGAAGACGACGAGCTACAAGGGCGACAGCGGCGTCAATCTCTCCAACCCGATCAACAGGGCCGCGTACGCGGTGTCGTTCGGTGAGCCGCAGATGCTCTACTCCGGCGCGATCGGCGAGGGTTCGCGGATCCTCTACAACCGCACGCCCAAGGACCGCGTCGAGGCGGTGGCCCCCTGGCTGACCATCGACGGCGACGCCTATCCGGCGGTGGTCGGCAACAAGATCCAGTGGATCGTCGACGCCTACACCACCACCAACGGCTATCCCTACGCGTCGCGTACGACGCTGGGCGACACCACGGCCGACTCGCTGACCGCGGCCAACAACCAGCGTGCGGTGGTGGCCCAGCAGAACCAGGTCAACTACATCCGCAACTCGGTGAAGGCGACCGTCGACGCGTACACCGGCGAGGTCACGCTCTACGAGTGGGACACCAAGGACCCGGTCCTGAAGACCTGGCGCAAGGCGTTCCCGGGCACGGTCAAGGACAAGAGCGAGATCTCGCAGGCTCTGATGGACCACATGCGGTATCCGCAGGACCTGTTCAAGGTCCAGCGCGAGCTGCTCTCCCGCTACCACGTGAAGGACGCCGAGACGTTCCTCAGCGGCAGTGAGGTGTGGCAGGTGCCCGACGACCCGACGAACAAGTCGGGCAGCGCCGTCCCGCCGTACTACCTGAGCATGAAGATGCCGGACCAGAAGAAGCAGGACTTCTCGCTGACGACGTCCTTCACGCCCAACGGCCGGGACAACCTGAGCGCCTTCATGGCGGTCAACGCCGAGGCCGGGACCAGCGATTACGGCAAGATCAGAATACTGAAGATGCCGTCAAGCAGAACGGTCGACGGACCAAAGCAGGTACAGAGCAAGTTCAACTCCAACGAGGACATCGCCGAGCAGATCAGGCTCCTGAAGGGCGGTGACTCAGAGGTCGACTACGGCAATCTGCTGACCGTGCCGTTGGACGGCGGCCTGCTCTATGTGGAACCCGTCTACGTGAAGGGCGGCGGGCTCAAGTACCCGCTTCTCAAGAAGGTCCTCGTCACCTACGGCAGCAAGATCGCCTTCGAGAACACCTTGGAGGAGGCCTTGAACCAGGTGTTCGGCAAGGACGGTGCGCCACCGGTCGAGGAGCCACCACCGGGCGACGAGGAGAAACCCGATCCGCCGAAGTCCGACGACCCGACGGTCCAGGCGGCGCTCGACGACGCGCAGAAGGCCTTCGAGGACGGCCAGCAGGCGCTGAAGGACGGCGACTGGAAGGCGTACGGCGAGGCGCAGAAGGACCTCGAGGAAGCGCTGCAGCGAGCAGAGGACGCCCAGTCCAAGGAGCCGAAGGGCAACAACAAGGGCGGCTGACCAGGTGTGAAGCACCCACCCCGCGCCGTGGTACTGTTTGAACACAACGGCGCGGGGTGGAGCAGCTCGGTAGCTCGCTGGGCTCATAACCCAGAGGTCGCAGGTTCAAATCCTGTCCCCGCTACTAGAAGACGAAGGCCCGGATCCTTATCGGATCCGGGCCTTCGTCATGTGCCCGTGGTGCCGTGTCGGCGTGCGCTGTTCTGTGCGAAGCATGCTCCGGCCGGGGGGAGTTGGGGAATCTGTGTTTCACTTATCTCTCTGTGGGCATGTCGACAAAACGCTGAAGTGACCTCACTGGCTGCGGTATACCAGGTGTACCCAGGTTGCAGGTGGTGCGACGATGGACGTTATGGGGGACAAGGCAACTCTGTTGGAGACAGGGCGGTTTGTGCAGCCGGCCGACCGGGAGGATCCCGGGGCGGCCGCCGAGGAGTTGCGCCATCGGCTCGCCGCCGAGGCCGGAGATGTCGACGCGATGAGCGTCCTGGGAAGCCTTCTGCTGCGCCGCGGCGATCTCGACGGGGCCGAATCCATGCTGCGCGCGGCGACCGCCGAGGGCGACCGCGCCGCGGCCAACAACCTCGGAGTCCTGCTCCACCAGCGTGGATACGCCGATGAGGCGGCCGGCTGGTGGCGGGTCGCCGCCGTCGCCGGATCTGCCGCGGCCGCGCACGCGCTCGGGCGGCACCACCGTGAGCGCGGCGACGAGCCGGCCGCCGAGTACTGGCTGCGGCAGTCCGCCGAGCAGGGCCACGCGCTGGGGGCGTACGCCCTCGCCGACCTCCTGGAGCACCGCGGGGACGCGGGCGCCGAGCGCTGGATGCGGGCTTCCGCCGAGCGTGGCCACCGCGAGGCCGCGTACCGGATCGCCCGCGCCCTCGACCGGCGGTCCGCCGCCGAGCCCGCCGAGTCCGCCCAAGACGACGGCGTACGGTCCGCCGCCGCGGAGGCCGAGCAGTGGTACCGCCAGGCGGCCGCGCGCGGGCACCGGCGTGCCGCGCTGCACCTCGGCGCGATCCTGGAGCAGCGCGGTGAGCTGAAGGAGGCCGGCCGCTGGTACCTGAACTCCGCGAAGGACGGCGAGGCGCGTGCCGCCTGCGCCCTCGGCTTCCTGCTGCGGGACGCCGGCGACACGGAGAGCGCCGCCGTCTGGTGGCTGAAAGCCGCCCAGGACGGGGACGGGAACGCCGCGAACGCGCTCGGTGCGCTGCATGCCGAGCGGGGCGAGACCCAGACCGCCGAGCGGTGGTACCGCGCGGCCATGGACGCGGGCGATGTGAACGGCGCCTACAACCTCGGGCTGCTCTGCGCCGAGCAGGGGCGGACCGCGCAGGCCGACCAGTGGTACCGGCGTGCGGCGTACGCCGGCCACCGCGAGGCGGCCAACGCGCTCGCCGTGCTGCTCCTGCAGGGCGGCGACGCGGCGGGCGCCGAGCCATGGTTCTCCAAGGCCGCCGAGGCGGGCAGCGTGGACGCGGCCTTCAACCTCGGGATCCTGTACGCGTCACGTGACGACGAGGGCGCGGCGCTGCCCTGGTACGAGCGTGCGGCGGCCGCCGGGCACACCGAGGCCGCGCTCCAGGTCGGCACGGCGCGGCTGCGCGAGGGCGACGAGCAGGACGCCGAGCGGCATCTGCGGTGCGCGGCCGGTGGTGGCAGTGCGGAGGCGGCGTATTGGCTCGGCACCGTGCTCGATGCGCGGCGGCCGCCCGCGGGTCCGCCCGCGCTCGGGGAGCCCGCTGCCGAGAAGACCGAGTGCGAGGAGTGGTACGAGCGGGCCGCCGAGCAGGGGCACCGGCGTGCGCAGGTGCGGGTCGGGATGCTGGCCGCGGGGCGTGGCGACGTCGTCGAGGCCGCTCGGTGGTACCGCCTCGCCGCGGAGGCGGGCAGCCGGAACGGGGCGTTCAACCTGGGGCTGCTGCTTGCGCGTGAGGGCAGTGAGCCCGAGGCTGCGCTGTGGTGGACGCGGGCCGCTGACGCGGGGCATGGGCGGGCGGCGCTGCGGCTTGCGCTGCTTTACGCTCGGCGCGGGCAGCTGGTGGAGGGGCAGCGGTGGGCTTCCCGTGCCGTTGATCTTGGGCCTGCTGAGGTTTCCGAGCGGGCGGCTCGGTTGCGCGAGGCGCTTCAGCAGGAGCTGACGGCTTAGCTTGCCCACGCTGTTTGTACCTTGGCGTTGTCGGGCGGGTGCAGGCCGGTGGGTGGGCTGTGCCCACCCTTCCCCAAGCTCTCGGCTTCGCTCGAGCAGGGGAGACCCCACTCGCCCTGCGGAACGCCTGCCCACAGCGAGGCGCGGAAGCAGATTTGCGCTGGTCGTGGGCTTGACGTAGAGTTGCGTTTACCGACGCGGGGTGGAGCAGCTCGGTAGCTCGCTGGGCTCATAACCCAGAGGTCGCAGGTTCAAATCCTGTCCCCGCTACTGAAACCGAAGGTCCGGAACCCATCAGGGTTCCGGACCTTCGGCGTTACTTGTGGCCCACCGCCTCCCCGTACAGCTTGCGGTCCACCGCCTTCTCCTCCGGGACCTTGTCGCCCTCGGCGACGCCCGCGGCCTCGTACGCATCCTGGAGCCGGTCCGTCGTGCCCGAGCGGATCTCCCAGTCCATGCGGAGTGACGGAGTCGACTTCAGGACCGCCTCGTCGGTCTTCAGGAGCTTCGCCAGTTCGGAGACGAAGGCCTTGTCCGCCTTGTAGTCGCCGGCGAAGTACGTGTTCACCGTCCTGATGTACGCGCGGAGCAGCGCCACGCCCGCGTCCGGGTCCTTGGTCAGGAGATCGGGGCCGAACAGGAGGCCGCCGAGGGGTTCGCCCTGGGGCTGGCCGCCCAGGAAGGCGTACCGCTTGTCGCCGTCGACCTTGCGCCAGACCGGGTCCAGGAGCCAGGCGGAGTCGGTGCCGCCGTTCTGGAGGGCGGTCAGGACGTCCGCGGAGCCGAGCTGCTGGAACTGGATCTCGTCGAGGCCGCCGCCGTGCTTCTTCAGGGCCTTGCCCATGGGGTACGAGATGACCGAGCCCTTGCCGATCATGGTGCCGAGTTTGCGGCCGGCCATCGGGACGTGGTCCGCCTGCTCGCCCTTCTTCAGTTTCACCCACAGGCCGCTCTTGGACCGTGGGTCGGGGGAGAAGTTCCCGGCCGCCCACTTGATGGTGAAGCCGCTGGTGATGCCGTTCATCACGGCGGCCTCGGGGGCGGCCCACTGGGCGTCGATGTCTCCCTTGGCGAGGAGGGGGAGCGCGTCGGGGGTCGGCAGGACCTTGAGGTGGACGTCCAGGCCCTCCTTCTTGAACTCGCCCTTCTTCACGGCCATTTGGAGGGGTGCGACATACTCCGCGCTCAGCGTGCCGGTCGCGATGGTCAGGCTGCGTTCCTTCTTGAGGGGCTGCGGGGCGGGCGCGCCCTTGGCGCAGCGGGCCGGTTTCCGGTCCGGTGCCAGGTCGGCCGGGTCGGTCCAACTGCCCTTGCCGCAGCCGGGAACGGCCTTGACCGTGCGGGGCTTGGCGGCCGGCGAGGAGTCCGTGGTGTCGTCCTCCTTCGCGCAGCCCGCGGCGGCGAGCAGCGAGCCCGCCACCAGCAGGGTGGTCAGAGCGGTGGTACGGGTGCGGGTACGCATGGGGCCTCCGAGCACATTCGTACGTACGGTCATGACTGGCTTCTGCCTCGGTCGCGCGGGGCCCACGGGGTGAGCAACCGGCCCGCGATCCGCACCAGTTCGGAGAAGACGACGCCGAGGACGGCGACGCAGACGATGCCGACGAACATCACGTCGTTCTGGAACAGCGCCCGTGAGTCGAAGATGAGGTGGCCCAGGCCGTCCGCCGCCGCGATCTGTTCCGACGCGACGATGACGAGGACCGCGACGCCCGCCGCGATCCGCGCTCCGACCAGTACGGCGGGGAGGGACGCCGGCAGCAGGACGTGGCGGAACATCTGCCATGGCGACGCCCCGAAGACCTGGCCCGCGTCGCGGTGTCCGGACGGCACGGCGAGCACCGCCGCCATGGTCGAGATCCAGACGAAGAAGAAGACCGTGGCCGCGACGAGCGCGATCTGCGGGCCCTCGCCGAGGCCGAACATGTTCAGGAAGACGGGGAGGAGCGCCAGTTTCGGTACGACGTACAGGGCATCCAGGAGCGGTTCCAGTGCGGCGCGTACGAGCGAGAGGGAGCCCATGAGCAGGCCGAGGGCGTAGCCCGTGACCGTGCCGATCGCGTATCCGGCGAGGACGCGTTTGAGCGTGGCCCAGACGTCGGGCCACAGCTCGCCTTCGGCCGCGCGTTCCCAGCCGTCCTCGATGATCGTCTGGGGTGCGGGGTAGACGCGGTCGTCGATCCAGCCCTGGGTGGCGGCGAGCTGCCAGAGCAGGACCAGGGCGAGCGGGACGGCGACGGCGAGGCCGAGCTCCAGGGTGCGGCGTCTGCGGTGGGTGCGGGTGGGGTGCAGTTCCTGGGGGCCGGGGCGCCTGACCAGGACGCCTTCTTCCGGGGCGTGGGTTTCTTGTGGACTGCGTACGTTCTTGGTGTCCGCGCTCATGCCGGGACCGCCTCTCGGCGGACCTCGCCGCGCAGGAGTTCCCACAGCTCGCTCTTGAGGGCGGCGAATTCCGGCGTGGAGCGGATGTCGCCGGTGCGGGGGCGGGGGAACGGCGGGCGGTGTTCGGCGATGATGCGGCCGGGGCGGGCCGACATGACGAGGACGCGGTCGCCGAGCACGATCGCCTCTTCGAGGCTGTGGGTGATGAAGAGGGTGGTGGTGCGGGTGGTCTGGGTGAGGTCGAGGAGTTCGTCCTGGAGGATGGTGCGGAGCTGGGCGTCCAGAGCCGCGAAGGGCTCGTCCATCAGGAGGATTTCGGGCTCCACGGCCAGGGCGCGGGCGATGGCGACGCGTTGGCGCATGCCGCCGGAGAGGGTGGCGGGGTAGGCGTCCGCGAAGTCGGCGAGGCCGAGGCGGGTCAGCAAGGCCGTGGCTCGGGCGTTCGCCTCGCGGCGGGGGGTCTTCTGGATGTCCAGGCCGAATCTGACGTTTGCCTGGACGGTTTTCCAGTCGTAGATGCCGTAGTCCTGGAAGATCATCGCTGCGGGGCGCTGCGCGGCTGTGCGGATCTTCAGCTCGCCCCTGCTGGGCTTGAGCAGGCCCGCTGCTATCCGGAGCAGGGTCGACTTTCCGCAGCCGGATGGGCCGACTATGCAGGTGAACTCGCCGGGGGCGATGTTCAGGTCCACCGGGCCCAGGGCTTCCACGGCTTTGGCGCCGCGGCCGAACGTTCTTGTCAGGGCGTGGGCTTCTAGTTTGGGGTGCGGATCTCCCACGGGGTCTCCTTGCGGAGGGCAGGCGGATGTTCGGGCGCCGCCGAGAATATGACGGGGCGTCAGATTCGGGAAGAGGGTCTGCTTGGCTGAGATTCGCCTGCCGACTGCGGGCCGTGGGTGGTTTGTGCCCACCCGTTCCGCCCTGCGGAACGCCTGCCCACAAACCACACACACAAGGCAAACGAAAGCCCCCGGTGCCTGGTAGGCGCCGGGGGTTTTCGTGGACGTACGAAGGCGAAGTGCTACGCCGCCGCGCAGCTGGGGCACGTGCCCCTGTACGTGACCTCTACTCCCTCGACCGTGAAGCCGAAGCGTTCTGAGGTGGGGAGGCTGGTCAGGGGGTTGCCTGTGGGGTGGACGTCGCGGATCGCGCCGCATTTGGCGCAGACCAGGTGCTGGTGAGGGGTGTGCGCGTTCGGGTCGTAGCGCTTCGCCCTGCGGTCCGTCGAGACCTCAAGGACCTCGCCGAGGGTCACCAGCTCGCCCAGGGTGTTGTAGACGGTCGCCCGGGAGATCTCGGGCAGCTTGTCCACGGCGCGGGCATGCACCTCGTCGGCCGTCAGGTGGACGTGCTCGCCGTCGAGGACCTCGGCCACGACGCGCCGCTGTGCGGTCATGCGCCAACCGCGTCCGCGCAGTCGTTCCAGGAGGTCACTCATAAGGGCCACCTTAACAGGGAGTGGGACCAGGTTCCGAACAGGTGTGACTTTGGATGCTTACTTGACTTAGACAATGTCTATCGTAGGATCGAGTACGGCAAACGCCAAGGGACAGGACTTGCAGGAAATACGCAGGAGGCGCACGTGACGCAGGGACCGCTCACCACGGAGGCCGGCGCGCCGGTCGCCGACAACCAGAACAGCGAGACCGCGGGCGTCGGCGGTCCGGTACTGGTCCAGGACCAGCTGCTGCTCGAGAAGCTCGCGCACTTCAACCGCGAGCGCATTCCGGAGCGCATCGTGCATGCGCGGGGCGCCGGTGCGTACGGCACCTTCACCCTCACCCGTGACGTCTCGCAGTGGACGCGTGCCAAGTTCCTCTCCGAGGTCGGTAAGGAGACCGAGACGTTTCTGCGGTTCTCCACCGTCGCCGGAAACCTCGGTGCGGCCGACGCGGTGCGTGACCCGCGGGGCTGGGCGCTGAAGTTCTACACCGAGGAGGGCAATTACGACCTCGTCGGCAACAACACCCCGGTGTTCTTCATCAAGGACGCCATCAAGTTCCCGGACTTCATCCACACGCAGAAGCGCGACCCGTACACGGGCAGCCAGGAGGCTGACAACGTGTGGGACTTCTGGGGGCTGAGCCCGGAGGCCACGCACCAGGTGACCTGGCTCTTCGGTGACCGGGGCATCCCGGCCTCGTACCGCCACATGAACGGCTACGGCTCGCACACGTTCCAGTGGAACAACGAGGCCGGCGAGGTCTTCTGGGTCAAGTACCACTTCAAGACCGACCAGGGGATCGAGAACCTGACGGCTGCCGACGCCGCGAAGCTCGCCGGTGAGGACCCCGACTCCCACCAGCGCGACCTGCGCGAGGCCATCGAGCGCGGTGAGTTCCCGACCTGGACCGTGCAGGTGCAGATCATGCCGGCGGCCGACGCGGCGAACTACCGCTTCAACCCGTTCGACCTCACCAAGGTGTGGCCGCACGAGGACTACCCGCCGATCGAGATCGGCAAGCTGGAGCTCAACCGCAACCCGGAGAACATCTTCGCCGAGGTGGAGCAGGCGATCTTCAGCCCCGCGCACTTCGTGCCGGGCATCGGTCCCTCGCCCGACAAGATGCTCCAGGGCCGTCTCTTCGCGTACGGCGACGCGCACCGCTACCGCGTCGGCATCAACGCCGACCACCTGCCGGTGAACCGCCCGCACGCCACCGAGGCGCGCACCAACTCGCGTGACGGCTTCTTGTACGACGGTCGGCACAAGGGTGCCAAGAACTACGAGCCGAACTCCTTCGGCGGTCCCTTCCAGACGGACCGGCCGCTGTGGGTGACGTCCGCCGTCACCGGTGGCACCGGCAACCACGAGGCCCCCTCGCACGCCGAGGACACCGACTTCGTGCAGGCGGGCAACCTCTACCGCCTGATGTCCGAGGACGAGAAGGCGCGGCTGATCGAGAACCTCGCGGGCAACATCGCAGGTGTCTCGCGCGACGACATCGCCGAGCGCGCGATCAACAACTTCCGCCAGGCGGACGGTGACTTCGGCAAGCGCTTGGAGGCCGCGGTCCAGGCCCTTCGCGGCTGACGGGGCTTGTCGTAGGGAGAAAAGGCGGGCCGGATCCCTTCGGGGGTCCGGCCCGCCTTCCGTATCCGGACGGAATCGGCTCAGGCCGTCAGCGTCGGTGTGCCCCTGCGGTTCGGGGCCCAGCAGCGGATGATGTCGCGGACGGAGACGATGCCGGTCGGTTCGTTGCCGTCCATCACGATCAGGTGCCGGAAGCCGCCGTGCGACATGGCGTCCGCGGCCTCCTCCAGGGTCCACGCCGGGGTGGCGAAGACGACGTCGGTCGTGGTGTGGGTGCCCGCGGTCTCGATGTCGGGGTTCTGCCCCGCGCCCAGCGAGTTGAGGACGTCGCGCTCGGTCAGGATTCCCAGGCCGCAGGTGTCGGGGTCGAGGACGACGGCCGCGCCGACGCGGCGCGTCGACATCAGCCGGGCCGCCTGGCGCAGGGTGTGGGCGGGGCCGATGGTCAGAACCATCGTGCTCATGGCGTCGCGGACGAGCATGGGCTTGAGCCACCTCCTGGGTGGATCGCTATGAGAAGCGATTCACAAGTTCACAAGTGGGGGGACTCTCAGAGTCGCAGCCATGCGGGTCGTCAACAAGGGGGCGCGTGCTGCCAGTTCAGGGCGTGCACCCGTGTGGCGTACGCCGTCAGTAGCGCTGGTTGAGGTAGCCGAGCAGCTCGTCGTGGAGCAGGCCGTTCGACGCCGCCGCGTTGCCGCTGTGCGGGCCCGGGGTGCCGTCGAGGCCGGTGAAGGTGCCGCCCGCCTCGGAGACGACGATCGCGGTCGCCGCCATGTCCCAGAGGGAGAGCTCGGGCTCCGCGCAGATGTCGACCGAGCCCTCGGCGACCATCATGTACGGCCAGAAGTCGCCGTAGCCGCGGGTGCGCCAGACCGCGCGCGTGAGGTCCATGAAGCCGTCGAGGCGGCCCTGCTCCTCCCAGCCCGTGAGCGAGGAGTACGCGAATGAGGCGTCCTGCATCCGCGAGACCTGGGAGACCTTGAGCCGCGAAGCGGAGGTCAGGCTGCGCCCGGTGTACGCGCCGCCGCCCTTCGCCGCCCACCAGCGCCGGCCGAGCGCGGGCGCCGAGACGACGCCGACCACCGGCTGGTAGCCGCCCTCCCTGGCCTCCATCAGGGAGATCAGCGTCGCCCAGACCGGCACGCCGCGTACGTAGTTCTTGGTGCCGTCGATCGGGTCGATCACCCAGCGGCGCGGGCCCGTGCCCTCGATGCCGTACTCCTCGCCGAGGATCGCGTCGCGCGGCCGGGCGCGCTGCAGCGAGGAGCGGATCAGCTCCTCGGCCGCTTTGTCGGCCTCGCTCACCGGCGTCATGTCCGGCTTGGTCTCGACCTTCAGGTCGAGGGCCTTGAACCGGTCCATCGTCGCGGCGTCGGCGGCGTCCGCGAGGACGTGGGCGAGACGCAGATCATCGTGGTAGTCGGGCATGGGTGAACAGTATCGATCTCGTTCTGCCTGAGCCACAGCGCCGTATGTCCGGGCCATTCCCGGACATGACGCATACGGAGCGGGCTCACGCCGGAGCTATTGACAGTGCCCCCGAGCGCGTCAACTCTGGCCGCAGAGCCGCTCGGCCCATGGAGGCGACGATGCCTGCAGCTCGGGAATCCTTACTGGACGCGGCCTATACGGCGCTCGCCCGCCGCCCGTGGCCGGGGGTGCGCATGGTGGACGTCGCGGCGGTGGCCGGGGTGTCCCGGCAGACCCTCTACAACGAGTTCGGCAGCAAGGACGGCCTCGCGCGCGCCCTGTTGAGGCGCGAGACCGACCAGTATCTGCACGGAGTGGAGCGCGCGCTCGCCACGGAGGGCGGCCCCGTGGACCGGCTCGCCGCCGTGACGTCCTGGACGATCGGCGCCGCGCGCGCGAACGCCCTGGTGCGGGCCATGCTCACCGGCTGCTGGGGCGAACGCCTGCCCGCGCCGAGCCGCCCCGGGGTCTCCTCGTCGCCCGTGCCCGCACAGCGGCGCGCGGACGCCGGTGTCCCGACGCCCGCCGAACTGCTCGCCCTCGTACGGGACAAGGCGGTGCACGCGCTGAACGGCAGGGCACGTCCGAAGGACACCGAAGAGCTGGCCATGGCCTGCGAGAGTGCCGTGCGGATGGCGCTTTCGTACGTCATCGCGCCCTCGCCGAAGGGTGAGGACCCGGTGGAGCTGGTGCGCGGGGTCCTCGGATTGTGGAGCAACCCGTGACCGGCGAAAAGACCGGTGTCAGTGCGCGGAGCCCGAGAGCTGGAGGCCGATGACGCCGACGATGACCAGCGAAATCGAGACGAGCTTGAGGGTGGAGACCACGTCACCGAGGAAGATCATTCCGTAGATCGCGGTGCCCGCGGCGCCGATGCCCGTCCAGACCGCGTACGCCGGACCCACGTCGAGCTTGCGCAGGGCGAGGGTGAGCAGGCCGAAGCTGCCGAGTGCGAAGGCGGCGAAGGTGATGGTCGGCCAGAGTCGGGTGAAGCCGTGCGAGAGCTTCAGGCAGACCGCGAAACCGGTCTCCAGGAACCCGGCGACGATGACCAGCAGCCACGCCATGTATCTGCCTCCCGCAACTGAACGTTCCGTGACCGCTTCGCCTGGCTTGGAACAGGCTTGGTGCGATTATGCACTTGCCACTGTGCCCGGGGCGCAAACAACGGTGAGGTCAGTCGCCGTCGCGTCGCTCCCGCGTCGCGAGCAGCCTGCGCAGTGAGTAGAGGCGCGCGGGATCCGCGTGCCCGTCCGTCACCCACTGGTCCAGGGCGCAGTCCTGCTCGTCGTGGCTGCACGCGCGCGGGCAGCCCTCCGTGCCCGGCACCAGGTCCGGGAAGGCGAGGATGACGCGGGACGGGTCGACGTGGTGGAGGCCGAAGGACCGTACGCCCGGAGTGTCGATGACCCAGCTGTCGGAGCCTTCGAGGGGCAGCGCGAGGGCGGACGTGGTGGTGTGCCTGCCGCGGCCCGTGACGGCGTTGACAAGGCCGGTCGAGCGCCTGCGGTCTTCGGGGACCAGCGCGTTCACCAGCGTCGTCTTGCCCACTCCGGAGTGGCCGACGAACGCGGTGATCTTGCCGTCGAGCACCTCGTGCACCCGGGCGAGCTCCGCGCCGTCGGTGAACTCCTCGCGGCTGGTGACGACATAGGGCATGTCGAGCGTGGAGTAGGTCTCCAGGATCTTGTCGGCGGACGCCAGGTCGGACTTGGTCAGGACGAGGAGCGGCGTGAGACCGCCGTCGTACGCCGCCACGATGCAGCGGTCGATCAAGCGCGTGCGCGGCTCCGGATCGGCGAGGGCGGTGACGATGGCGAGCTGGTCGGCGTTGGCGACGACCACCCGCTCGTACGGGTCGTCGTCGTCGGCCGTGCGCCGCAGGACCGAGGTGCGCGGCTCGATGCGCACGATCCGCGCGAGGGTGTCCTTCTTGCCGGAGAGGTCACCGACGAGCGCGACCCGGTCGCCCACCACCGCTGCCTTGCGGCCCAGTTCGCGGGCCTTCATGGCCATCACGATCCGGTCGTCGACCAGGACCGTCAGACGCCCCCGGTCGACGGTGAGGACCATGCCGTCCGACGCGTCTTCGTGCTTGGGCCTGATGTGGGTGCGGGGGCGGTTGCCCTTGCGGTTGGGGCGGACGCGGATGTCGTCCTCGTCGGGGTTCTTTCCGTAGCGGCGCATGTCTGGATCAGCCCGTCAGTTCCCGAGCATTCCGGTCCACAGGTCGGGGAAGTCGGGCAGCGTCTTCGCCGTCGTCGCGACATTCTCGATCTGTACGTCCTCCACGGCGAGGCCGATGATGGCGCCCGCGGTGGCCATGCGGTGGTCGTCGTACGTGTGGAAGATCCCGCCGTGCAGCCGGCGCGGGCGGATGTGCAGACCGTCGGCGGTCTCCGTGACGTCACCGCCCAGTTCGTTGATCTCCTTGGTGAGCGCGGCCAGGCGGTCCGTCTCGTGCAGGCGCAGGTGGGCGACGCCGCGCAGCGTCGAGGGGGAGTCGGCCAGGGCCGCGACGGCCGCGATGCCGGGGGTGAGCTCGCCGACCTCGCTCAGGTCCACGTCGATGCCGTGGATCGAGCCGGAGCCGGTGAACACCAGGCCCTGCTCGGTCAGCTCGCAGGAGCCGCCCATCTCCGTGAAGATCTGGCGCAGCGCGTCGCCGGGCTGCGTGGTGTGCGCGGGCCAGTCGGGGATCGTGACCGTGCCGCCGGTGACCAGGGCCGCCGCCAGGAACGGCTGGGCGTTGGAGAGGTCGGGCTCGACGGTCAGATCGCGGCCGAGCAGCGCGCCGGGGGTGACCCGCCACACGTTCGGCTCGCCGCCCGACTCCGGGGTGTCCACCTGGGCGCCGATCGCGCGGAGCATGTCGACGGTCATCCGGATGTGCGGCATGGAGGGCAGCGCGGAGCCGGTGTGCCGGACCTCGACGCCCTGGTTGAAGCGCGGGCCCGAGAGCAGCAGGGCGCTCACGAACTGCGATGACGAGGAGGCGTCGATCTCGACCGCGCCGCCGTCGATGCCACCGCCGCCGTGCACGGTCAGCGGGAGGGCGCCGCGGCTGTCGTCGTCGATACGGGCGCCGAGGGCGCGCAGGCCGTCGATCACGCCGTGCAGCGGACGCTCGTAGGAACGGGGGTCGCCGTCGAAGCGGATCGGGCCGTCGGCCAGGGCCGCGACCGGCGGCAGGAAGCGCATGACCGTGCCCGCGTTGCCGACGTCGACCGTGGCCGGGCCGTGCAGACCGGAGGGGATCACGCGCCAGGCCTCGCCGGAACCGTCGGGGCCGCCCGCGACGGAGGAGCTGGACGACACGGTCTCCTCGATGCCGACGCCCATGGCGCGCAGGGCGCCCGCCATCAGGAGCGTGTCGCGGGAGCGCAGCGGGCGGCGGAGCCAGCCCGGCTCGGCGGCGAGGGCGGCGAGGACGAGGGCGCGGTTGGTGACCGATTTGGACCCGGGCACATGGACCGTCGCGGCGACGGCTCCGCTCGCGTGCGGGGCTGGCCAGAGGGTGCTGTGCGCTGGGTTCACGGTCATGCCCACACTTTAGTGGCTGACGGTGACGCCGGATCTTGATCAAATGTGGTGAAACCCAGGCGAAACAGAGAACTGGTAGAGGCCAGAGCCCTGCGGGACCTCTCAGATCCCCGCAGGATTTCTCACAGACCGAGCAGCCAGCGCCCTCCGCCTATCAGTGAGCACAGTGAGACGGCGTGGAAGAGGAAGAGCCACATCCCCGCCGGGACATGCGTGAGCCGCGACAGCTGGTCCGCGTCCGAGTCGCCCGCGCCACCGCGCCTGCGCTTGGACTGCAGCTCGAAGGCGGGACGTACGCCGCCAAGGAGCAGGAACCACACCACCACGTACGCGAACGCCGCCTGCACCTGCGAGCTGGTCAGCCAGGAGACCAGTAGGAAGGCGCCGCCGGTGATGATCACGGTGAGGGCGCCGTACGCGTTGCGGATCATCACCAGCATCGCGATGAGCAGCGCCGTGGCGATCCACAGGAAGGCCGTGATGCGGTCCGCGGCGAGCAGCGCGGCGCCGCCGAGGCCGAGCAGCGGCGGCGCGGTGTAGCCCGCCGCTGCGGTGAGGATCATGCCGATGCCGGTGGGCTTGCCGCGGCTGACGGTGAGGCCGCTGGTGTCGGAGTGCAGCCGGATGCCGTCGAGGCGGCGCCCGGTCAGCAGGGCGATCAGGCCGTGGCCGCCTTCGTGCGCGATGGTGATCGCGTTGCGGGCGAGCCGCCAGACGCCGTGCGGGACGACGACGGCGAGGGCGACGACGCCGGTCACGATGACGAGCCACTCGTCCGGGGCGGCCTGCGTCCCGAAGACCCGGTCCCAGAGGTCGGCCAGGCTGGCGTTCGCGGTGCTCTGCATTGCTTCGACCGGCTCCTTCTGACGTACGGGGTCTGGCAGTCTGGCACGTATGTGCGGACGGTATGCATCGAGTCGTAGGCCCGAGGATCTCGCAGGAATCTTTGAGATCGAGAAGTGGGAGCCCGAGGAGGCGCTCGCCCCCGATTTCAACGTGGCCCCCACCAAAGAGGTCTACGCGGTCCTTGACCGCCCACTGAAAGACGCCGATGACCGCCGCCCGGTTCGCCAGCTGCGCACGCTCAAGTGGGGCCTCGTGCCGTCCTGGGCCAAGACGCCCGAGGGCGGCGCCCGGATGATCAACGCGCGCGCCGAGACCGTGTACGAGAAGCCCTCCTACCGCCGGGCCTTCGCCGCCCGCCGCTGCGTCATCCCGGCGGACGGCTACTACGAGTGGGTCACCGCCGCCGGCGAGCGGGAGCTGGAGGTCGAGGGCAAGAAGAAGCGGCCGCGCAAGCAGCCGTACTTCGTGACGCCGGCCGACGGCTCGGTCTTCGCCATGGCCGGGCTCTACGAATTCTGGCGGGACAAGACGCTGCCCGACGAGCACCCCCTGGCCTGGTGGGTGACCTGCAC